>CACJEC010000043.1 GCA_902592325.1 uncultured Pelagibacteraceae bacterium | reverse complement strand
CTATATATGATATTATTGTTTAATCTATAAATAAAATATAACTAATTCAAAAATTAAGCACATGAAAGATATATTAATTAAACAACTAGACGACTCAATAATTGCTAAAAAGTCTTTATTGTTTCAAAAAAAAAATATCTTCAAAGCTATTAAAAAAATTTCAAATTCAATTTCAAAAAAAAACAAAATTCTTTTTTGTGGTAATGGTGGCTCAGCATCTGATGCACAACATTTAACTGCTGAGTTATTAATCAGACTAAGGCCCAATGTTAATAGAAAATCTATGCCTGCAATGAGTTTAGTTATGGATACTTCTACTTTAACAGCTTGTTCTAATGATTATTCTTATAATGATATATTTTCTAGACCTTTATCAGCATTTGGAAAGAATGGAGATATTCTAGTCGTGATTTCAACTTCTGGAGAGTCTAAAAATATTATAAAAGTTTTAAAGACTGCAAAAAAAATGAAAATCTTTTCTATTGGTTTTCTTGGAAAAAATGGTGGACAAGCTAAAAAATTTTGTGATTTACCAATTATTATAAAATCTAATATAACGGCAAGAATTCAAGAGTCCCATATTTTTCTTGGTCATTATATTTTAGAACAAGTTGAAAATATATTAATCAAAACCAAAAGATATTAATTAAAAAAATTATTTAATATGAGCTCTTAATTTTTTAGCAATTGGAATTTCATCTGGGTGAACATGGCCAAGTTTTTCTTCCCCGATTGCTTCAAGCATCTTGTCAATTGACTCTATTAAGTTCATCATTCCTTTTTTTTCAAGAGATGCAGCTTGATCGCTCCCATACATAGTACGATCCAAAGTTATATGTCTTTCAAGAGAAGAAATACCCATCATTAAAGCAGCTAATGATACTGCAATACCATTTTCATGACCACTATATCCTACATCACATTTAAAGACTTCTCTTAATTTTTTTATAGTAATTAAATTAGCGTCTGTGCTTTTCATAGGATATGTAGATACACAATGCATTAATTCAAACTTACAATCATTCGTTTTGAAAATTTCAACAGCTGTTTCTATATCTTCTTTTGTAGACATGCCAGTTGAAATAAAAGTATATTTTTTTCTTTTTGACACCTCTTCTAAGAAATCTTTATCAACTATCATTGCAGAGGCGATTTTATGATACTTTAAATTTTCAAATTTATCCAAAAATTTTAAACTATTAAGATCCCAAGCTGAGGCAAACCAATTAATTTTTTTTTCTCGACAGTATTTATCAATTATTTCATATTCAGCCTTGTTTAATTCTAAACCATTTTTTTGATCTCTTTGTGTCTCACCCCATGGACTTTGTCTTGGACTGTCTAAAATTTCTTTAGAATAAACTAAATCAATGTCTCTTTTTTGAAATTTGACAGCATCAAACCTTGCATCAACAGCGTTATCAATTAGTTTTTTAACAATATTGATATCACCATTATGGTTGATGCCTATTTCTGCTATTAAGAAGGGTTTTTTTATCATTAAAATATAATTAGATTAAAGTTCTGCCTCCATCAACAACTATATTTTGACCTGTAATAAATTTATTATTTTCATTCAAAAGATAGATTAAAGTATCATCAAGATCATCAAGGTTGCCCATTCTTTGCATTGGGATTTTAGAGGAAACAACTTTTACAAATTCTTTTTTATGTTTATTTTTTATAGGACCTGGTGAAAGCATGTTAACCTGAATATTATATTTTGAATATAACGAAGCAAAGTATCTTGTTAAACCTAACATACCATGTTTAACTACTGAGTAAGTTACTGGTTTTAAAAAATTTCCAAAAGATTTATAAATTTCTTGATTTGGTGCTACAATAGATAAATCTGAACCCATATATATAATTTTACCCTTTTTTTGTTTTTTGATTTTTTCACCAAAATATTTTGTAATTAGATATGAGCCAGTAAGAGAAACATCTAATTCATAATTCCATTGATTAATGTCTGGTAAATGATTGTTTTTTTTCGTTTTTTGTGGGACTGAATCTATA
>CACJEC010000042.1 GCA_902592325.1 uncultured Pelagibacteraceae bacterium | reverse complement strand
TTTGACCAAAAATTCTTTTTGTTTCTTCAGCGTTCCACTCAAAAATATCTGCAGCTCCAGTTATCTCACCTTTAGCTTCAGCTAAAGGTTTTCCTACTTCAAGTGTCATCCACTTAGCTAATATGTCTTGCTTTTCTCTCATTCTGTCGGCAATTTTACGAATAATATACGATCTTTGCCAAGGAGGAGTTTTTTTCCAAATCTCTAATCCCTTTGCAGCTGATTGTAATGCAGCCTCTACATCTTTTGGTGCAGCTTTAGATGCATGCCCTATAATTTCTTCATTTGCAGGATTAATAACTTCATAAGTTCCTTTGTCTGAAGATTGTTGCCATCTACCATTTATAAATTGACCAAATTTTTCGTACATCTCTTAATCTAACATTACAATTTGTCGTGTCTACTATGTTATTTTTTCACATTATAAAATTATTTAATCAATGCTATTATCATTTAAGAAAGGAGTTTAGTATGAAAGCATATATAATGGGAAATTATACAGAAAAAGCTTTTCAAGGATTTTTAAAAGATCCTACAAGTGATAGAAAGGCTGTAGTAGAGCAACTTACTAAAGCTATGGGTGGAACAATGCACAGCATGGATATAGTTAGAGGTTCTTATGATTTTGTAGTTGTTACTGATGTTCCATCTTTTGATGATTTCGCAGCAATCAAATTAGTTGTTGAAGCATCAGGAGCTGTAAAAAACTTAACAATTCTTGAAGCGATTGATTTTACAAAAGCTACAACCAAAGCAAGTAAAATTGGCTACAAAGCACCTGGACAATAAAAATTTTAACTTCCAGTGGCGGGCTGGGAGTTAACTAAATAGCTTTTTATTTTCCTACTGAATTTGCAACATAAAAAGATACAATATCTATTTCTTCTTTTGTTAAAATTTCATCTTCTCCAAAAGCAGGCATAACTCCTAAACCGTGAGTTACGATATCCATAACAGAATCATAATTTAATCCTTCAACAGTATCTAAATTTGGACCAATATTCCCCTCTGAACCAGCTGCTTTTAAAACATGGCATGCAGCACATCCAGCAGTTTCGTTAAAAATTTCTAATCCCTTTGTCATTTTTGCCTCATCAGCAAATGAAATTTGAATTTTAGAGATTATAAAAAAAAGTATAATTAATAAAAAACTTTTTTTTTTCATTAACTAACTTTAAGTTAATTTTATCTTCTATACTACAGTAATATTAACACTATGATCTTTCCAACCATTGTGTGCATAGCCTCTTCTATTTTCCATTCTTAATTCAGGCTGTTTATCTTTACCGTTTGAAGCCAAACTAGCGATGTTATATTTTCCAGAAGATAAAGTTGTTTCAAAAACAAACTGTCTCCAAGCATATTTTCCAAGATCTGGACCTATAAATTTTGCTTTTTTCCAGCTACTTCCACCATCAACAGATACTTTTACACTTTTAACTTTTCTTGTACCTCCCATGGCTACTCCAACTATTTGAACTTTTCCTGCTTTCACGGTTCCAGTTTCATCAGTTGGTCTTGTAATCCATGATTTAACTGGCATTTCCCAACATGATGGATACTGAGATCCTTTTTTTTTTTCCTATTGGAGAAATTCGATAGCTTTTTTTCATATATTTTACTGAAGACTCTTGAGATGTAAAAGCTACTTTTCCTAAATGTTTCACATTATTAATTCCAAAGTAACCAGGTGTTATCATTCTTAAAGGTCCTCCATGAGCATTTGGCACTGGAACTCCATTCATTTCCCAAGCTAACATTGCATCTTTATAAACTTTTTTAGGTACTGATCTTGCTATCATAGCTTTTTTTGGATCTAATCCTGTTGGCACATGGTCAACTCCTTCAGAAGTCATGTAAACTGAATCTCCGCTTATTCCTCCACAAGCATCAACTACTGTCTTCATAGGCACACCAGTCCAAAAAATACAAGCGGCAGCTCCTGTCTTCCACTGAGAACCTCTTGGTTTGTGTTTAAAAAAACCTCTACCGTTACCTGAACACTGTAAAATTGTAGCCATAGTTGTGTGACCTAATTTTTGAAGTTCAGCTAGTGTAAAAGTTTTTGGATTTT
>CACJEC010000041.1 GCA_902592325.1 uncultured Pelagibacteraceae bacterium | reverse complement strand
TCTGGTCATTTTGATAATTTCGAGTTGATGGCAATGCATATTGAAAAATCAGAAATTGACCTTGCCGCAATTTACAGACCTCTTAATAATATTTTTTTAAATCCTTTAATGGAAAAAATTAGAAAAAAATATATCTGTCGTAAACAAATAAAAAAAGGAATTTCTGGTACTAAAGAAATATTAAAGCATTTTAAAACTGGCACTTCAGTAGCTTTAATGATTGATCAAAGAGTTTCACAAGGTATCAAAACTTTGTTATTTAATGAAGAAGCCTATACTACAACAATACCAGCGCAATTTGTCAAAAAATTCAATTGCAAAATTGTACCAATTTATATCGAACGAAAAAAAAATGATAATTTTATATTGGAAATCATGGAGCCTATAAGTTTTAAGAATGATCTAACTATTGAAAATATAACCTTGGAATTAAATCAATTTTTAGAAAACATGATTATGAAAAACCCAAGTCAATGGATCTGGTCTCACAATAGATGGAAATAATTTATTTTTTTTCCCTTTTGTGAGCAGCTTCTACAAAAGAATAATAAGCTTCTTGTTCTTCAACATTCCAATAAGTTAAATTTTTAAGAGGAATTTTCTTTCCTGAAATTGAACAAATTACATAATCTCCATCTTGAATAACTTCAAAATTATTTGGTAAATATTTTATTTTTGCTAATTTTTCAAACATTTTTAGTTTATATATCATTATATGAAAGTTGGTGTAATAGGAAATGGTGGACGTGAACATGCATTATGTTTCTCATTAAAAAATTCTGAAAAAATTAAACAAATTTATTGCTTTCCAGGCAATGCAGGCACGAATAAAATTGCAACTAATGTAGATATAAATTTAGAAAATTTTGAAAAGCTAAAAGATTTTATAATTGAAAATAAAATCGACATTGTTGTTGTTGGTCCAGAAAGGCCTTTAGTAGATGGTATTGTCGATTATTTGGAAAAATTTAATATTAAAGTCTTTGGACCAAATAAAATAGCTTCTCAACTAGAGGGATCTAAAATATTTACAAAAAAAATTTGTGATAAATACAAGATACCAACTGCTAAATTTGGAATTTTTTCTGACACAAATAAAACTTTATTATTTCTTAAAAGTTGTAATTTTCCAATTGTAGTAAAAGCTGATGGTTTGGCAGCTGGAAAAGGAGTCTATATTTGTGAAAATTTCATAGATGCATCAAAAGCAGTAGAAGAAATATTTAATGGTAAATTTGGTAAAGCAGAAAACGTACTTATTGAAGAATTTTTAAATGGAGAAGAGATGAGTTTTTTTATCATCTCTGATGGGCAAAGTTATAAAATTTTTGGAACAGCACAAGACCATAAAAGAGTTTCAGAAGGTGATAAAGGTAAAAATACTGGTGGAATGGGTGCTTACTCACCCTCAAGATTAGAGTCAAGAGAATTAAATCAAAAAATAATAGAAAAAATTATTGAACCAACCCTCGCTGGTTTAAAAGATCTCAATTGTGAGTATAAAGGTTTTTTATATGCAGGTTTAATGATTGTTAAAGGAGAGCCTTTCTTAATTGAATATAATGTAAGGATGGGAGATCCTGAATGTCAAACATTATTACCAAAATTAAAAACAGATTTTTCGATAATTTTAAAAAAATGTATTGAGCAAAAACTTAGTGAAATAAATATTGAATGGTATAATGACAAATCAATTTGTATTGTATTATGTTCAAACGGCTATCCTGATGCTTATAAAAATAATTTTGAACTTGATTTAAAAAAATTAGATATAAAAAAAAATCAGTTTATTTTTCATGCTGGCACTAAAACTAATAATGATAAAATTTTATCTAATGGTGGAAGAGTTCTAAATGTTGTATCTAGATCAAATAGTTTTAAATCAGCAAGAGATAGTTCTTTAAAACTTTTAAATAAAATTAATTGGGAACATGGGTTTTACAGAAAAGATATTGGTTATAAAGTAATTAAAGAATGAGAATTATATCTGGGCATTTTAAGGGAAAAAGAATTTTAGAACCTAAAGATAATAAAACAAGGCCACTTAAAGATCTTACCAAAGAGTCTATTTTCAATATTATTCAACATTCAAATAAATTTGAAATAGATTTTTCTAATTCTTATATTTTAGATTTATTTTCAGGAGTAGGTTCTTTTGGAATTGAATGTTTATCAA
>CACJEC010000040.1 GCA_902592325.1 uncultured Pelagibacteraceae bacterium | reverse complement strand
AAAAAAACTTAATCAAAAAATGATCGAAAATATAATTAAAAAAAGATTCACAATGTGTTGGAGATGGTTTTATCGAATGCAGATACCATTAGTAATTGGATATAATGAATTTATGCAGGATTTGACTACTTTTCATATTTGGGGAACTATTTGTATGAATCAAGTTTTAAATGCTTCTAAACATTTTGATAAGTCAAATAATGAATCAATACCACTCGATCATTGGTCGACCAGCCAAATGATTATTGAAAATGTTGGCACCTCATCTGGTATAAGCGCAATGTCAATCTCTGAGATGACTGGTATTCCTCGGGCAACAATAATTAGAAAATGTAAATATTTATTAAAAAAAGATTTAATAAAAACAAATGAAAAAAAACAATATATATTAACTTCTTTAAATTTTAGAAAAATTTTACCCTATCAAACTGAAGCTTTCAAATATAAAGCTAAATTCATTCGTAAAATTTTAAATCTTCTTGTAATTTCATAAATTATAATTAATCTTCCAATTGGAGATTACTTATGGGGATAGTTACAACGATTGCACCGGTTGCTTTAGCTCTAATAATGTTAGGATTAGGAGCCTCCTTAACTGTAAAAGATTTTACTAGAGTCTTTCAAAATCCAAAAATATTTTTAGTAGGAATGCTTTGTCAATTAGTTTTGCTTCCAATCATTGCGTATCTTCTAATAATTATATTAAAGACTCCGATTGAGTTAGCACTGGGCGTAATGTTAATTGCAGCTGCACCTGGGGGAGTAACTTCGAATGTTTTGACAAAGTTTGCAAACGGTAACGTAGCTCTTTCAATATCTCTTACAGCCTTTACAAGTTTAATAAGTATAGTGTCTGTTCCTTATATAGTTTTTTTATCAATAGATTTATTTGACATCACTTATGTAGAAAAAGAAGTTTCAATGCTTGGAATATCATTAAAGATGTTTTTTGTTGTAACTGTTCCAGTAATAATTGGAATGATCATTAGAAAATTATGGGGTAATTTTATAGAAAATAATAATACAAAAATTGAAAAAATATCTATTTTATTATTTTCAATTGTTTTTGTTGCTATCTATATTGAGGAATGGGATAGCATTATAATGTTTATATCTACTGCAGGGACGATCGCACTAATTTTAAATATTACAATGATGTTTATTGGTTTTTATGTGGCCAAATTTTTTGCATCAGATGTAGCTCAACGAAGATGTATTTCATTAGAGTGTGGTTTACAGAATGGAACTTTAGCTGTTTTTGTTGGAACTCAATTATTTGGTAATAATATGACATACATGGTGCCAACTGCTGCTTATGCATTAATCATGATGATAACCTCTTTAATTTTTGTTCTTATTTTGAGAAAGCAAGCTTAATTATAGATTTTTGAAATCTGTTCGTTTCAGGGGCTCTAATTGAATTTCGATAGGGTATTTTTGTTTTTCAACTTCAATAAATAATTTCTTGGATTGAAGCTCATTATTAGAAAAGATATTTTTGATATATCCAAACACTAAACTCTTCTTAAAATTAAACGAATAATTTCCAGAAGTTGATCTTCCTACAATCTTATCATCAATATAAATAGGCTCGTCATGAAGTAGTAGAGGATTGCCTGGGTCACTTTTTTTTAAAGTGAACATTGCAAATCTTATTTGATTTTTTTCTTTTTTAATTTTTTCTAGTGCTTGTTTACCTATAAAATCTACATCTTTCTTTTTACTGATAGTAAAAGATAATCCTGCTTGATACTGATTTTCTTCTGGTGAAATATCATGGCCCCAATGTAAAAATCCACTTTCCATTCGCATAATATCCATTGCATGCATACCACAATTTGAAAGATTGAAATCTTTACCTTTTTTAACTATTAATTCATAAATTTTTTTAGAATCTTTAAATTCCACATATAATTCGTATCCTAGTTCACCCACATAAGATAGTCTTTGGGTCCAAATTTTTATACCTTCAATTGTGACATATTTTGCTGTACCAAATTTAAAATCGTCATTATCAAAATTATCTTTAGATATTTTTTTTATTAAGTCTCTACTTTTTGGACCAAATAGCCCAAATACACAAAATTCATCTGTAATATCTTTTAACTCAATATCTTTTGAAAGATGTTTTTTTATATGAAATTTATCTCTTTCTCTTGTTGCAGCTGAACTTATTATTCTAAAATGATTATTATCAACGCAAACAACTGTTAAATCTGTTTCTATCCCGCCATCAGAGTTTAGCATATGAGTATAG
>CACJEC010000039.1 GCA_902592325.1 uncultured Pelagibacteraceae bacterium | reverse complement strand
TTCCAATTAATTTCTTTAATTGATTTTACCGAGGTGACACCCTTGCCTGAACCAATTAATATTATTTCTTCAAATTCATTTAAATCTTTTACAAGGATGTTTTTTCTTAAAATTTTTTTTACTTTTGACTTAAAGAACTTATAAGTATTACCTTCATAATAATTTTTTATTGGAGTAAATATTTTTTGTTTTTTTACAAATAAAAGATTTGAGGTTCCTGTTTCTAAAATCTTATTATTCACCACAAGACCTATATCTGATTTAGAACTATCTAATTTAGCAAGATGAGATAAAATTTTTTTATATTTCAAATTTTTATATTGAGGTTTTTCTCGTTTTAAATTTACTAATTTTAAATTAAAATCTAATTTAGGTTTTATTCTATTTCTTAAAGATATTGATATAACTTTTTTGTTTAAAGCAATTCGTAAAAGGTGATTATATCTTTTACTTTTTGATAAATTTATATTCAAAATTTTTAAAATATCTTTTTTAAGAGATTTTTTTATTATTCCATACCTATTTAGAGATTTAATTAAATTTTTTATATGGCTTTCAAAAAATAAAATTTTTGCGGGTTTCCCGAAAATCCACATAGTAGTAAAAACACCATGGTCACCCCATAGATCCTTAAAACTAACTTCTTTTAAATTTTTAAGCTGATAAGATTTTTTTAATAAGTAGGTTGCCATTAATTGTTAAAAAAGATTCTGGGTGAAATTGAAATCCATATATTTTTTCTTTATTATTTTCAAAAGACATTGCAACTTTTGATTTTAAACACCTCATAGTTATATCAAAATTATTAATTTTAAAAGGCTCTTTTAATTTAAGTGAGTGATACCGACCTACTTGAAATATTTTGCCTTTTTTAAATAAAGATTTATTATTAACAACTTTAACATCTGATTGAAATCCATGATAAATTTTCTTTTGCTCAATAATTTTAGCTCCCTCACAAAATAATATTTGTTGAAAACCTAAGCAGATTCCAATAATTTTTTTTTTTCCTTTAAATTTTTTGTAAATCTTAGAAGTTGTTGGATAATCTTTTGGATTACCTGGTCCAGGTGAAAAAACTAATACTTTGGCTTTTTGAAGTTTTG
Source organism: uncultured Pelagibacteraceae bacterium (assembly GCA_902592325.1). Lineage (GTDB taxonomy): Bacteria > Pseudomonadota > Alphaproteobacteria > Pelagibacterales > Pelagibacteraceae > Pelagibacter. The sequence continues at coordinate 1,824 of CACJEC010000039.1, read as the reverse complement.
TTTTATTTATTTCATTAAAATTATCACATTCTACTTCATCAAATAATGAAAATTGATGAACTACATTATGAGTAAACGAATCATTATGATCTATTACGTATATCATTTAAATAGGTCTATTAATGCTTTTGCTTTAATATAATTCTCATTAAATTCGTGTTGAGCATTACTATCTACAACTACTCCGGAAGCAACTGATATTTCAGAAATATTCTTAAAATTTAAAATTGATCTAATAATAATATTAAACCTCATATCTCCATTAAATTTTATATATCCAAAGCTACCTGTATAAATATTTCTATTCTCTTTTTCTTGTTTATTTAAAAGATTTAAAGTGCTTATCTTAGGACAACCAATAACTGACCCCCCTGGCATCATGGCTTTGATGATATCTATATTTTTTATATCTTTTTTTAATTTACCCTTAATAAGACTAACGTAATGAAAAAGATCTTTATACTCTTCTACAGTTTTTTGTTTAGATAATTTGACTGAACCAGGTTTGCATATTCTGGATAAATCATTTCTTTCCATATCAACAATCATGTTGTGTTCTTTAGTTTCTTTAATATTTTTTCTAAAATATTTAAGTGCCTTAATCTTATTTAAAGATTTAGTTTTTTTAACTGTTCCAGCTATAGGTTTTGTAAATATATTGAGACCTTTTTTAGTTATTAAGTTTTCTGGTGAACAGCTTATAATTGAATAATTCTTATCTTTAATCATGAATGCCTCTGGAGCCAAATTAGTTTTTGATAATTTTGAAAAAAAGCTTAAAGAATCTATTTTTGATTTTTTTTTATATTTAGTACAAATCTTAATTTGATATGTCTCTCCACTTTTAATTTTTTTTTTAAATTTTTTAAAAATTTTAGTGTATGAGTTTTTATTTATATTTATCTCAAAAGGACTGTTTTTATGTTTATCTTTATTTTCATATTTTAAATTGTTGCTTAAACTAATCTTTTTTTCAGGTTTGTAGAAAATTCCTTTTGGAAATTTAATACTTTTTTGTTTTGGAATTTTAACGCCGATTAGATTGTTTAATATTTCATAACCAAAGAAACCTATGTATAGATTGGTATTTCCAGATATGCTATTATGTTTTTTTGCTAAAAAACTACCAATATTATTATTGTTAAGAACAATTTTTTTAGAAAAATTTGTATATAAATCAAATCCTTTTTTTGATTTATAAATTATGTAAGATTTTCCTGAATTGTGTATATCTGATAGTTGATCTTTTTTGCTCAATTTATTCTGTTTTTAATCTTAATACTGGTTCTTCTTTAATTGGTAAGTGTATTATTGCTGCAAAAACAGATAAAACAATTGCTAAATACCACGCATAATCATAAGAGCCATATAAATCATGAAATAAGCCTCCGAGATATGCGCCAAAAAAAGATCCTATTTGATGACTTAAAAAAACAATTCCATAAAGCATTCCTAAATATTTTGTTCCAAATAAATGTGCAACTATTCCACTTGTTGCTGGAACTGTTGAAAGCCACAAGAAACCAAAACTTGCCCCAAATAAGAAAGCTGTCATATTGCTTGCTGGAGTGAATATAAATAATATTATCGATATGCCTCTTAAGAAGTAAATCGCACTAAGGATAATTTTTTTGCTCATTTTAGCTGAAAGATAACCACTTAACAACGAGCCAAAAATATTAAACAGACCAATTAATGATAAAATAGCTGCAGCAGTCCAATCTTCTAAACCTCTGTCAATAACATATTTAGGAACATGAGTTCCAACTAAAGTAATATGAAAACCACAAACAAAAAATCCTGACACAAGTAAAATATAACTTT
>CACJEC010000038.1 GCA_902592325.1 uncultured Pelagibacteraceae bacterium | reverse complement strand
TTAAGCTCACCTTGTGAATTAAATGACAAACCTTTTTCAGGATCTTTAATTTGTGTAAATGAATAACCTAAATCAAAAATAATTCCTTTTATATTTTCATTTTTTAATTTTAAATTATTTAATTTACTAAATCTTATATTTTTAAACAAAAAACGATTTGGAAAATTTTTTCGGATTTCCTCCCCAATAATTTTACAGTTAATATCTCTATCTAAACTAATTACTTTAGTATTTTTATATTTAAGAATTTCTTTGGTGTATCCTCCCTGTCCAAGGGTACAATCAATAAATGTGCCACCATGTTGAGGGGAAATAACGCTAACAATTTCTTTTAGCAGTACCGGGTAATGTTTAATATTATCCGATACTATGGTGGCTTCCATTTATTTTTTCGAAGACCATTAATTTTTTTGTCTTCTTAAAAATGCAGGTATTTCTAAATCATCATCTTGATCATCATCTTCGGATGACAACAAATTGTTTGAGTTAGAAGTCTCACTATCATTATTAAATAAATCTGGTGCATTAGAGTCTACTCCAAATTCACTTAGATCATTATTAGTGTTATCTTCATTCACCGATATTTCTTTTTCTTGCGTTGCTTCTTGAGCAAAAGAAATCTCTTCGTCATTAGAAGTATTTTCTACAATTTCTTCGGCTTGATGACTTTTTATCAATTCCTCGTGATATTGGTTATTGACTTGATTAATATCCTCATTAACCGATTGTTGACCTAAGTTTTCAGAGGCAACCTCATTTTCAAGTTTCAAAGCATTAGCCCCATGAGATATCGGACTAGAATTATTGGTTGAAAAATTAAATGATGGTGTTGGTCCCATATTAGAAAAATCAGAATAACCTGGGTTTCTATTTTGTATTCTATGAACCATATTAATCACTGATTTTGACTCAGGCTGTTGCCCATCTAAAGACGTAGCAACAATTGAAACTCTAATTTTTCCATCAAGAGAGGGGTCGGTTATTGCTCCAATAATAACCTCAGCCTCTACGTCCACTTCAGATCTTATTTTGTTAACTACCTCATCAACCTCAAAAAGTTTAAGATCTTCACCACCAGTAATATTGACTAATAATCCTTTTGCACCTTTTAAGGTATAATCATCAATCAAAGGATTGCTAATTGCCATTTCTGCAGCTTTCATAGCTCTTCCCTCGCCCTCAGACTCACCAGTTCCCATCATTGCTTTACCCATAGAAGCCATTACTGTTTCAACATCAGCAAAATCTAAATTTATAATGCCTGGTCTGACCATCAAATCTGTAACACTTTGTACTCCATGCATTAAAACATTATTTGAAAGGTTAAAAGACTCTTTAAAAGTAGTTTGTTCATTTGCAATTTTAAATAAATTTTGATTTGGAATTACAATGATTGTATCTACATGTTTTCTAAGTTCCTCAAGCCCCGTTTGAGCTCTTCTCATTCTTGAAGGTCCTTCATACAAAAAAGGAAGAGTAACAACACCCACTGTAAGAATATTTAATTCTTTTGCTGCTCTTGCGATGACGTGTGCGGCTCCAGTTCCAGTTCCACCTCCCATGCCAGCAGCTATGAAAACCATATTTGCTCCTTGCAGAGTGTTTATAATTTCATTTAAGGACTCATCAGCTGCAGCTTGACCAATATCTATTTTTGCACCAGCTCCTAAACCTTTCGTTAAGTTTAATCCTATTTGTATTTTTGCTTTTGCTTTACTATGTTTCAAATCTTGTGCATCTGTATTTACTGCAACAAACTCTACACCTTGCATACCATTATCTATCATTTCATTTATTGCATTTCCGCCTGCTCCACCAACTCCTAATACTAATAGTCTTGGTTGTAACTCTTTTATTTCTGGTATTTTAAAGTTAATCGTCATTTTATTATCCCCCTCGTTATTTATTAAATTGATGCTCCCACTTAAGGCTAGCACGATTTAAATTTGATTTTTTCTTTGCATTAACCTTAAATTTTTCAAAAGCTGTTGGTTCCCATATTTGAAATATTTTACCTTGACCAACAAACAACATGTTTTTTTTTATTTTTGCATGTTTTAATAATTTTGGTGTAAGTGAAATTCTTCCCTCACTATCAAACTGTAAATTAATACTTTCAGATAATATTGATGTTGCAAAAAAATCTCTTTTTTCTTCAAAAGGATTTAATGAGTCAATTGTGTTTGAAATTTTTTCTATTCTATCTTGTGGCCAAGCCTCTATGGATTGATTGTTAAATGATGGGTAACAAATTACTCCATTGTACCCAAGATTAGAGAGGTAAGATCTAAAGCTTGCAGGCACTGACACCCTCCCTTTCTTGTCCAATTTGTTTTCGTAAGTCGATAAAAACATAATCCATAAGTTTTAATATTCCCATATTTGGGAATATATGGGATATTATGGGTTTTTAATAATAGAGTCAATACCTTCAATTTGAAATAATTATAGATAATTAGATCATTAAAAAAATGAGTCAAAACGTGAACATTTATTTTAAATATTAAAGAAGATTTGCCAGATAAACTATAAGCCGGGTTCTGTCTTTAAAACTTATCATTTATCTAGGCTTAAGATCTCTCTTAAGCTCAAGCAACTAACCCTGATGACGAGCCAAGGATGGCTTTTAGTTTTTCAACAATGTCACCTCTACTTAGTCTTGCTCCCAGTGGGGTTTTCCAGCGTTCATTGTTACCAATAGAACCGGTGCGCTCTTACCACACCTTTTCACCCTTGCCATGTTATGGCGGTTTATTTTCTGTGGCACTATCCCTAGGGTTGCCCCCGCCAGGTATTACCTGGCACTGTATCCTTGCGGAGCCCGGACTTTCCTCTTTAAAAAAATTTAAAGCGATAAGTCATTTATCTGGCATAACAGATTTAATACTAAACTGAAAAAGTTCAAGTAAAATTAATAATATTTTTTAAGTAAATTATTACTTATAATTAGACATTCTTTATCAATTTGACCATTTATCAATTCCTTTCTAAACCTTCTTTGAAAAGCTTTAACAATTGATCTTAAATGATAGATGTGATTAAAATTTTTTGGAAATATTTTAGAATATCCAATTTTGTATAAATTATTATAAAAAAATTTTTTTTCTTTATTATTTATTTTAACGAGT
>CACJEC010000037.1 GCA_902592325.1 uncultured Pelagibacteraceae bacterium | reverse complement strand
TAAACCATTATCACCGGATGGTGGAGTTGTAGGATTAAAAGGAAATTTAGCTCCTGATGGAGGAATTGTTAAAATCGCAGGATTAAAAAAATTACAATTTACTGGAAGAGCAAGATGTTTTGATAACGAAGAAAGTGCAATGAAAGCAGTTCAAAGTAAAAAATACAAAGATGGAGATGTAATTATTATTAGATATGAAGGTCCAGTTGGTGGACCAGGTATGAGAGAAATGCTTTCAACAACTGGTGCAATTTATGGACAAGGAAAAGGTGAGAAGGTTGCTTTAATAACTGATGGAAGGTTTTCAGGAGCTACTAGAGGATTCTGTGTAGGACATGTTGGACCAGAGGCCGCATTAGGAGGCCCTATCGCTCTTTTACGTAATGGAGATATAATTGATATTGATGCTAAAAAAGGAACAATAAATGTTCGATTAACTAGAGCACAATTAGCTTCTAGAAGGAAAAAATGGAAGGCTAGAAAATCTGATTTTGGATCTGGTACTCTTTGGAAATATGCACAAACAGTTGGACCTGCATATTTAGGGGCACCAACTCATCCAGGCAAAAAAAAAGAAGTTAAGGATTATTCAAAAATTTAATGAAAATTCGCCCAGTCATTTTATGTGGTGGAGCCGGTACAAGACTTTGGCCTAAAGACAAAAAACATCAAGCTAAACAATTTATTAATTTTGGTAATTGGACCTTATTAGGTAAAACTTTAGAGAGAATTAAAACCTCAATATTTGATGATCCTATTATAAGTACAAATTCCAAATATTTAAAACAAGTTAAACAACATTTAAAAAAACACAAAATAGGAAAATTTAAGATAGTTCTTGAGCCTGTTAAAAGAAATACCGCACCAGCAATATTAAGTACAGCATTAATTAAGGATATTCCAAACGAGCAACCTCTAATGTTTTTAGCAGCTGATCATTTAATAGAGAAGGTTGGTTTGTTAAATAAAGCTATAAAAAAAAATCAAAAGAAATTAACTCAAAATAACATCTTTATTTTTGGGATTAAACCTACAATGCCCTCTAGTGAATTTGGTTATTTTTTAACAAAAAAAAATAAAGTATTTAGATTTGTAGAAAAACCTAAAGAGGCCAAAGCAAAACAGATAATTAGTAAAAAGGGTTATTGGAATTCTGGAATGTTCTATTTGAGAAAAGACTCAATTATTAATAATTTTAAGAAATATCAGGCAAATATTTTCCGAAATTGTAGTAAAGCTGTTTCAAAAGCAAAATATAAAAGCAATGTTTACTACTTAAATAAACAAGCATTTACCAAAGCAGCTGCTAAGTCATTTGATTATGCAATATTAGAAAAAACTAAAGAAATAAATACTGGAAATGAAGAGGTTCATGGTGAATTTATTGGTATGATAAAATTATCTGATCGTGGAACAGAAATATTTAAAGAACATTTCCACCGATTAAAAAAGATCTATTGGAATAAACCTTTTCAAAGGGCTAAAATTTTTCAAAAAGCCTATCTTACAGATTTTATTCAAGAACTAGTAGATATTGGTATTAAAGTTCACTGTGTAATTATCGAAAGTGGCTGGAAAGAAATAGATACGGTTGAGGATTACAAAAAAGCCTTAGTAGGGTTTAACAAAAAATTCACAAAAAGTTAATAATTCCAATGTTGATTTCACCATAAGTGTATTTTAATAATTAACTTGTAAGCGAACAAAGTTAATGATAACAGAAGGTCAAATTATGATAAAAAAATTAATATTTATTACTTTTCTAGTTTTATTTGCTGGAAACCTAAATGCCGAAACTAAAACTTACAAAATGGTGTTTGTGCCTGCAAGTGAGAAGGGAGAAGAAAGTGATTATACTACTCTAATCTCAATCACCGAAAAACTGACAGGCTTTAATATCGAAACTATAAAAGTAACTGATTATAACGCAGCAGTAGAAGCAATGAGAGCTGGTAGAGCTCATATAGCCTGGTATGGAGGAAAAACATATGTGAAGGCTGCAGAAATAGCAAATGCAGAAGCTTTCGCAGCTGGAGTGAGACCTGGAGAAAAAGATGCAGGTTACTATACATATTTTGTTGTTAAAAAAGATAGTAAGTTAAAAGAATTTAAAGATGTTAAAGGTAAAATTTTATCTTTAAATACAATAGGATCAACAAGTGGTGATTTAATTCCGCAAGTTGAATTAAGTAAAATTAATCTTTCAATTAAAGATAAAGAACATTTCGATAAAGTTTACTATGCTGGTAGTCATGATGCATGCTTACTAGCAGTATTAAATAATCAATCTGATGTCTGTGGTATGAGTTCTAGAAATTTTGAAGCAAGACTGGAAGATGGAACTTTTAAAAAAGAGGATGTAAGAATTATTCATAAGTCAGATAGGGTTCCGCCACCACCACTAGCTTATTCAAAAATGATACCAAAAGAGGATAGAGATAAAATAAAAAAAGCTGTCTTAGATGCTCATAACCATGGAGAAATTGGTGGGTATGGTGGAAAGATGTCTCACTATATGGAAGTTAAAGACTCTGACTATAATGTTTTAAGAGAAGTAATTGAATTATTAAATAAGAATAAAAGTTAAAATTATATAGAATTATGCTTGAAATAAATGATCTTAAAAAAACCTTCGATAATGGCAGTCCTGCATTAAAAGGTGTTAATCTAAAAATTAATAAGGGAGAATTTGTAAGTATTTTAGGGCCAAGTGGTTCAGGTAAAACAACTTTACTAAGAACCATTAATGGACTTGAAACTTCAAGTGGAGGGGAAATTTATTTTAATGATAAAAAAATAGATAATAACAGCATTCCAGAAGTTCAAAAAAAGACTGGAATGATCTTTCAAGAATTTAATCTAGTAAATAATCTATCAGCAATAAATAATGTTCTAACTGGTCTATTAAATTCTAGTAATAAATTTTTATCTTTATTTTATTTATTTAAAAAAGATCAAAAAATTGAAGCTTTAAAATCTTTAAAAACAGTTGGTTTACTTGAAAAATCTTATAACAGATCTGATGAATTATCTGGTGGTCAAAGACAAAGAGTTGGAATAGCAAGAGCTATAATTAAAAAACCATTATTATTATTAGCTGATGAGCCTGTTGCTAGCTTAGATCCTAAAGCAGCAAATTTGATTTTATCTCTATTAAAGAAAATTAATAAAGAGTTTGGCACAACTATTCTTTGTAACCTTCATCAAGTTGATCTAGCAAAAAAATATTCAGATAGATTAGTAGGTCTTTTGGACGGAAAGATCATATTTGATGAAAAATCTGAAAATATTAACAAATCTAATTTAGAGAAAATATAC
>CACJEC010000036.1 GCA_902592325.1 uncultured Pelagibacteraceae bacterium | reverse complement strand
TGATCATAATGGAAAAATTGAATTTGTATCAATTAATCAAGGTGCTAAAGTTAATATAACTTTTAATTTAAATGATAGCTGAAGTACTTATAGTCGATGATAATGCAGATATAAGAAACATATTAAATGATCTTATTATAGATGCAGGTTATACCACAAGAGTAGCTGCCAACTTTAATCAAGCTCTAAGTGAAATTGACAAAAAAATACCTGATGTAGCTATACTAGATGTAAAACTTGATAGAGGTGATAACGATGGTATTCAATTATTATCTCATATAAAATCTAAAAATAAAGATGTACCAGTAATTATGATTTCTGGCCATGCTAATATTGAAATGGCTATTGACTCTTTAAAACATGGTGCATTTGAATTTGTAGAAAAACCATTTGATCAAACAAGATTATTAAATTTTATTAAAAGAGCTATTGAAAATTTAAATCTAAAAAATCAAAATAGAGAATATGAAACTAAACTTTTTTCTTCTTATGATTTAATTGGGAATAGTAAAAATATTTCAATAATAAGAGAACAAATTGAAAAAATTTCAGTTACTGATAGTAGAATTTTTATTAATGGTCCCTCAGGATCAGGAAAAGAACTAATAGCTAGAAAAATTCATAAAAAATCAAAAAGAAAGGATAATCCATTTGTTATCCTTAATGGAGCTTTATTGGATAGTAATAAATATGAATTAGAATTATTTGGTGAAGAAAAATTAGATGGATCAATTTCTTATGGTGCCCTAGAAAAAGCAAACAAAGGAACATTGCTTATTGATCACATTTCTGAAATTCCTTTAGATATTCAATCTAAAATCTTGAGAGTTTTAATAGATCAAAAGTTTAAAAGAATTAATGGCGTTAATGATATTAAAGTTGATGTAAGATTAGTCTGTTCATCAAATAAAGACTTAAAAAATGAAATTGAGATAGGTAATTTTAGAGAAGACCTTTACCATAGAATTAGTGTATTTGAGATATATATAGAGCCTTTAAATAATAGAATTTCCGATATTCCTTTATTGATTAAATACTTCTCTGAAAAAATTTCCGAAGGATATAATATTAAAAAATTAGATATAGATGAAAATGATAGTTATATATTAAATCATAACTGGAAGGGTAATGTACGAGAGTTGAGGAATTTGATTGAAAGAATTGCTATCTTGCAACCAGAAAATAAAGAAAAAGTATCAAATATAATTAAAGAATCCCTAAAAAATGACAATTATCCAGATAAACTTACAGAAAATAGCCTTTCTGTGCCATTAAAAGAAGCTAGAGAAAAATTTGAAAAAGAGTATTTAACTGTTCAATTAAAAAAATTTAATGGAAATATTTCTAAAACAGCTAATTTTGTTGGAATGGAAAGAAGTGCCCTTCACAGAAAGCTTAAAGGGCTTGGAATTAAAGAATTTAACTAAATGAATATCATTATTTGTGGTGCAGGTAGAGTCGGTTTTACTATAGCTAAATTGCTTAGTGAACAGAACCATTCTATAACAGTTATAGATCAATCAAGCGAAGATATCCAAAAAATTAATGATAGTTTGGATGTAAAAGCTATTGTAGGCAAAGGAACTCATCCATCAATTCTTGAAAAGGCTAATGCAACTGAAGCAGATATGATAATTGCTGTTACAAGAAATGATGAAATTAATATGTTAATTTGTCAAATTGCATATTCGATTTTTAAGATTCAAAAAAAAATAGCACGTATTCGCTCTCAGGATTATTTGAATCCAAAATTTACAAGAGTTTACAATAAAGAAAACTTGCCAATAGATGTCATTATTTCACCAGAAATTGAAATAGCAAAATCAATTCAAAGGAAACTAGAAGCACCAGGTGCATTGGATAGTGTTCCTTTTTCAGAAAATAATATTAGGTTGCTAGAAATTTTAATTAAAGATAATTGTAAATTAATTGACCATAAACTTAATGAATTAACAAACAAATTTCCAAAACTAGATGCAAATATAATTGCAATAATTAGAAAAGATAAAACATTTATCCCCAAAAAAACTGATAAAATTGCATGTAATGATAAAATATATGTAATCATCAATTCTTCTCAAATGGAGGAAACTCTTAATGCTTTTGGCCATGAGGAAAAAATTTCAAAGAAATTATTAATAATAGGTGGTGGTAATATTGGTTTTAATTTAGCAAAAAACCTTGAAGAGAGTTTAGAGTCAGTGAGAGTTAAAATAGTAGAAAAAGAAAAAGAAAGAGCAGAATATTTAGCTAATAATTTAAATAATACTATAGTTATTAATGGAAATGGGTTAGATGAAGAAACTTTAGAAGAGGCTAATTTAGGTGAGGCTGAAACTGTACTTGCTTTAACAAATGATGATGAGAATAATTTGATGGTGAGTGTTTTAGTAGAAAAATTTGCAAAAGATCAAAAAGATGTTGATGATAAAAGAACTATGGCTCTTATTAATAAGCCCAACTATTCTTTACTTCAATCATCTCTAAAAATTGACGATATTATAGATCCAAGAATGAATACTGTTTCAAGTATTTTAAAACATATTCACAAAGGTTCTATTGAAAATGCATATACAATTTCCAATGGTGAATATGAAGTAATAGAAGCAGAAATTATTGAAACATCTGAATTAATAAATAAAGAAATTAAAAATGCAAATTTACCTGAGGAAATAAGAATTGGAGCAGTATTGAGAGATAAAAAAGTAATTATACCAAGATCAGATTTTATATTCCAAAAAGATGATAGTGTAGTTTTTATTGCTAAAAGTGATTCAATTCCAGTAGTCGAAAACCTTTTTAGGTTAAGTTAATTAATATTAAATGATTGGTTTAAGAATTAAATATTTGAGTTTTTTCTTTGGATTAATATCTATTTTTTCATTCTTAAATGTAATTTATTCTTATTATCTTAATTTGTATTTAAATCTTAACACTTATTACATTAGCTTAGTAACTTCCTTATTAATAGCTTTGCTCCTTTATAAGTTTGAACAAATTAAATTAAAAATAACAATCTTTGATAAAATCTTAACAGTTTTTTTTGGTTATTTATCATTACCATTAATTTTATGTCTACCTTTCTATTTTAGTATTTATAATTTAACTTTTTTGAATTCTTACTTTGAAGCAGTTTCAGGATTTACTTCAACTGGATTTACTATTTTTGAAAATATAAGAAATATTGATCAAAGCTTAATTTTGTGGCGATCATCAATTCAATGGATTGGTGGATTATATTTTTTATTTTCTATAGTTTATTTGATTGATATTTACGATGAAAGTTTTAAAAAATCCTTAACAAACTATTTATCATTCAACAGTTCTGAGATACTAAAACAATCAATTAAGATTTTACTTCTTTATTCTGGTTTAACTTTATTA
>CACJEC010000035.1 GCA_902592325.1 uncultured Pelagibacteraceae bacterium | reverse complement strand
GAAATATTAATTCTGAAGTAGATGTTCCTTTTAATTTTGAAAAAGGAACTGTAGCACTAGCTAGAACACAAAAGTATAATACTGAGGACAGTCAGTTCTTTATAATATTGAGAGATGAACCATTATATGAGACTGAATATACTCCAATTGGAAAAGTAATTTACGGATTGGAAGCTTTAAAAAAAATTAAATATCTTGATAAATCTCAATATGTCTTAAGGCCCGACTATATTAATACTCTTCGAATGTTAATTAACTAAAGGTTTACCAGTTGCTAATGTATGCTTAATTCTTTCTTGAGTTTTTTTAGTCTCAATTAACTTCATAAAAGCATCTAATTCTAATTGAAATAAATCATCCTCAGATAAAGTTTTATCTATAGTAGTATCACCACCACTTAATACGTGCGCTAATTCTTTTGCAACTTCTACTCCATGTTCTAAAATCACCTTATCATTATAAAGTTTATCCAAAATTTTATCCATTTCACCTCTAACTGCTTTTCCAGGAAGTTTGAATTGTAATTCATTTGGTGCTTTAAAATCTTTATTATCTAAAAGAATTGTTTTTGAAACTTCTAATAAACTATTTCTATTCATTATTTTTTTATCACTAGGTCTTAAATATTTCATTGGCTCAGCTTCAACAGGTGATGTGGCTGTCTTTCCATATCCAATAATATCAAAAACTTTCAAAGGTGCATAATTAGGATCTTTTTTTGCTTCTTCAGTATCAAGCCATCTTGCTAACATTTCTTTGCACCCACCTCCTGCTGGAATTAAGCCAACGATAGTTTCAACTAATCCAACAACTATGTTTGTATGAGATGCAACAAAATTACTTTGTACCATTACTTCAAATCCACCACCTAAAGTTAACCCTGATGGAGCTGAGACAACTGGATATTTTGAATATTTTAAATGCTTACATGTTTCTTGAAAATATTTAATAAATTTTTCAATTGATTTAAAATCTTTTTTGTCTGCAAATTTCATCGTGTAAGTTAAGTTTACTCCTGCAGAAAACTGCATACTCTCATTTATTATTATCAAAGGTTTGTTAGTTGCTTTTTTTAAAGCATCCATTGAGTCATAATCTAAAGCATTAGCTTTAGTAGTAAATTCAACGATATTATAATCATTAAATCTATAAATTTTCGCAGAGTCATTTCCATCTATACTTGATGCTGTTTTTTTAACTTTACCTAAAGTTTCTATGTTTGTATATTTTTGTCTCTCTCCATAAAAGTCTTCATTTTTTGTTTTCGATAAACTTTCTAAAAAACTATTTCCTTTAAAATCATCAACTTTATCAAAAAAATTTTTAACACCTATTTCTTCGAGCATTTCAAATGGACCTTTTGCCCAGTTAAAACCAAGTCTCATTGCTTCATCAATGTCATTAAATTCTTTTGTAATTTCTGGAACTAATGAGGAAGCATATTTAATTATCTTAGATAAAACCGACCAGGCATATTCACCATATTTATCTTTTCGATTAATTAATCCCTTAAGATCTACTTTATCTGATTTAACGTCTATTTTTTTTGCAGGTGTATAATCTCCAGATTCAAGGTTTATAGCTTCCATGATTTTAGTGGTTCCAGTTTTATTCATTCGATAGAATCCACCTTTACCTTTTCTTCCAGTATAACCTGTCTCAATTAATTTTTTTACTAATGGAATTTCTTTTGCGACTTCATGAAATTCATCTGTCTTTGGAAGCTCTTTAATAAAACTTTTTAGTACATCTGCCATTAAATCTATGCCAATTAGGTCATATAGTCCAAATACTCCTGTTTTGGGAATACCCATTGGTCTTCCAAAAATTGCATCTGCTTCTTCGACTGAAAGCTTCATTTTAAAAGCTTCAGTCATTGCTATTTGCATAGCATAAACACCAACTCTATTTCCTAAAAAACCCGGTGTATCATTACAAACTATTGCTCCTTTACCTAATTCAATTTCACAAAATTCTTTTAACTGATTAATCTTACTAAGATCATTATTTTCATTTTTAACAATTTCTAACAAGCCCATATATCTAACAGGATTAAAAAAGTGTGTGATACAGAAATCTTTTTTTTCAGTGTCTGTTAAGTGTTGAGATAAAACTTTAATTGGAATAGAAGATGTGTTTGATGATACTATTGCACCGTTTTTTCTTGCTTTAAATATCTTTTCATAAATCTGATGTTTAATATCAATTCTTTCAACTACCGCCTCAACAATCCAGTCAGCATCTTTAACTACATCAAAGTCGTCAGAAATATTTCCAACTTTAATGTTATTAATTTTTGATTTATCAATTAATAATGGTGGCCTTGATTTATGAATTCTTTCTCTAGCTTTCTCGCTAATCTCTGTTTTTAAATCAAGTAAAGTTACAGGCACATTTGCGTTACATAAATGAGCAGCAATACCACTACCCATTGTTCCAGAGCCAATCACCACTACGTTCTTAATTTTCATTAAATGATTATTATATTATCGGTTTATTCCTCTAAGTCTCTCAGATCTTCTCCTTAAGAGCTCAGCGGTAACTAATATTAATGTAGATAAAATGATTAAACAAGTTGCAACTGCAAGAATAGTTGGACTTAATTGTTCTCTTAAACCTGTCCACATTTGAATTGGTATAGTTGTATTTTCTAACCCAGCCAAGAATAAGACTACTACAACTTCATCAAATGAAGTTACAAATGCAAATAATCCCCCAGATATAACACCTGGTAAAATTAAAGGTAAAGTAATTTTCATAAAAGTATTAACTGGATTACTACCAAGACTTGCTGCAGCTCTAGTTACACTATGATCAAATCCTGATAAAGTAGCAGTAACAGTTATTACTACAAATGGTGTACCTAATATAATATGTGCAAGGATTATACCTAAATGAGTCGCAGCTAAACCTGCTTTAGCCATAAAGAAAAATATTGCTACACCAGAAATAATTAATGGAACAATCATTGGAGATATTAAAACTGCCATAATTAAACCCTTGTAAGGCATGTGTCTGCTACTTAGCCCTAAAGCAGCAACGGTTCCCAAAATGACTGAACCTATTGTTGCAAAAATTGCAATGATAAAACTATTTTTTGTTGCTAAACCCCAAGGATTTTTAGTTCCATAAATCATATCCTTATACCATCTTAATGAAAATGCATCAGGATCTAGACGTTTCATTCCATCAGAAAAAACTAAAAATTCTTCTGCATTAAACGACAGTGGAAAAATTACAAATAAAGGAGCAATCAGAAAAAAGAAAACTGCTGCACAAATAGTTAAATATATATAATGCCAAATTCTATAATGTGGTTCTGTATATTTTGGTAAGGCCATTTTTTTATCCTAATTTGATATTATCTATTCCAACTAATTTATTATAAACCCAGTAAATCGCTAAAACTCCAGTCAATAACATTAAACCCATTGCTGATGCAAAGCTCCAATCAAGTGTACTCTTCATATGAAATGCAATTTGGTTACTAATTAGCGTACCAGAGGCTCCTCCTACTAAAGCGGGTGTTATATAATAACCTATAGCTAATATGAAAACTAATAAACAA
>CACJEC010000034.1 GCA_902592325.1 uncultured Pelagibacteraceae bacterium | reverse complement strand
CACATTAGTTGATATCAAAAAACAATTAGAAAAAAATTCTGAAAAATATGAAATAATTCACATGATAATAATCAAATATATTATAAATGGAGTTGTTCATAAAATTTTACCAGAAAATATTGATGGTGATAATTTAATAATTCAAGTTAATTTTATATGTTTGGAAAACAAGATTATTGAAAATTTTAAAAAAACATTTTCTAAATACCAAATTTCAATAAATAAAATTCTCTCTTATGATTATTTAAATAGTCTTAATAATATAAGTAATGAAAATATAAGCAAAATAGCCAATGATACTATTAACGGTCAAAATGAAAATGAAGTTTTAATAGTGAAGAAAGCACAAAAAAATGAGGGCTTTTTTGAAAAATTTTTCAATTTTTTTGGATAATTTTGTATTTTCTAGTAACATTTGTTGTTTTCGATAATATGGCATTAGCTTGTAAGCTGATTTTTGTGAGTTTACTTAATCAAAAAACATTAAAAAATTCAGTCCAATTTAAAGGCGTTGGTTTACATAGTGGTAAATCAGTGAATCTTTCTATTAATCCTTCAGAGCCAGATACAGGAATAGTTTTTAAAAGAATTGATCTTAAAAACAATAATCTAGTTTATCCAAGTTTTTTGAATGTTAGTAATACTTCTCTTAATACAACTATATCAAATGACTTTGGTGTTAAAGTCTCAACGATTGAGCATTTAATGGGAGCTTTATTTAGCATAGGAATTGACAATGCGCTAATTGAAATTGACAATGAAGAAGTCCCTATTTTAGATGGATCAGCAAAAGAATTTGTTGAAAAAATTTTAGCAACTGATTTTGTGGTAAGCAATAAACCAATTAAAATTATAAAGATTAATAAAAATGTAAAATTTGAAGATGGTGTAAGATATGCCTCAATGGCACCATCAAAATTAAGTTTAGATATTGAATTTGAATTAAAATATAAAAATGAAATTATAGGTAATCAAAAAAATAAGATTAATGTCTACAATGATGAATTAAAAGATATAATTAGTTCGAGAACATTTTGTTTATATGAAGACATAGAGGCTATTAAAAAAATTGGTCTTGCAAAGGGAGGAAGTCTAGATAATGCCATTGTTGTTAAAGGAGAAGATATATTGAATAAAGATGGTTTGAGAAATTCCAAAGAATTTGTAAATCATAAAATTCTAGATTGCATAGGTGATTTGTTTACAAGTGGTTATAGAATTATAGGAAGTATAAAATGCTCCCAAGGTGGCCACTATCTAACTAATCAATTATTGAGAAAAGTTTTTAGCGATAATTCAAATTTTTCAATAATAGAAATTCAAGAAAAAAACCTACCTCATACATTAATTAATAGAAGTTTACTAAGATCTATAGCATAATTTTTAATTATCTTTATAATTTAGTCAGTTTCTATGAATAAAATAAATTTTTTTTTATTAATATTACTAATTGCTTTTAGTGGATGCTCTAAAGAAGAGAAAAAAATTTCTATTAAAGAAACTTCTCAAGAGCTAGAAATGATCTCATCCTATAATGATGCATATGAGTCATTAAAAGATGGTGATCCTTATTTTGCAGCAAAAAAATTTTTAGAGGCTGAACTTTTATATCCTCAATCTATATGGGCACCAAGAGCAGCTTTAATGGCCTCGTATTCATATTACTTACAAAATTATTATGCTGAAGCGCTTTCAAATTTGAGAAGATATATAAAAACTTATCCAAATGATAAAGATTTAGCTTATGCTCATTATTTAATTGCTATGTGTTATTACGAAAGTATTGAAGACGAAAAAAGAGATTCAGCACCATTACTTAATGCAAAAGAACATTTTAATTTTATTTTAGAAAATTTTCCAAATACTGAGTTTGCAATTGATGCAAATTTTAAACTTAATTTAATACAAGATATATTAGCGTCTAAAGAAATGTATTTAGGTAGACACTATATTAAAAAAGAAAAATGGATAGCAGCTATAAATAGATTTAAAATTGTTACAGAAAATTATGATCAAACAATATTTGTAGAAGAAGCTTTACATAGGCTTGTAGAAATTAATTATAAATTAGGTCTAATTGATGAGTCTAAAAAGTATGCGAATATTCTAGGGTATAATTATTTATCAAGTGAATGGTATAAAAAATCGTACAAAGTTTTTAACCAAAACTATTCAATCAAATTGAATAAAAAAATAAAAAAAGATAAAAAAGGAGTTTTTAGAAAATTCAAAAAACTTTTTGATTAATATGGATAAAGACTTAGTTCAAAAAGAATATAAAAAAAAAATAAAATCATTAACTTATTATAATCAAAAATATTATAATGATAATATTTCAGAAATTACTGACTCTGAATATGATGATCTTAAAAAATATATATTAAATTTAGAAAAAAAATATAAATTTCTTAAATCAAAAAATTCTCCTTCATCGAAAATTGGGCACAAACCATCTAAAAATTTTAAAAAAGTTTTACACAAAGTTCCTATGCTATCACTTGCAAATGCTTTCAATAAGAAGGACCTTCAAAATTTTGAAAAAAAAATATTAAACTTTCTTTCACAAAATAATAATTCAAATATTTCTTATACAGCAGAACCTAAAATTGATGGTATTTCAGCATCTATTAAATACTTAAATGGAAAATTAATTTTAGGATTATCAAGAGGAGATGGTAAAGAAGGAGAAGATATAACATCAAATCTTGCCACTATAAAAGATATTCCTAAGATTATTTTATCAAAAGATTTTCCAGAGGAAATTGATATTAGAGGGGAGGTTTTTATTCAAAATAGTGACTTTGAGAAATTAAAAGAAAAGTTTGCAAATCCAAGAAATGCAGCTTCAGGTTCTTTAAGACAAAAAAACCCAGAAGATACAAAAAAGATACCTTTAAAATTTATTGCTTATACTTTTGGTTTTGAAAAAGGTTTAAAAGTAAATAATCAGTATGATTATCTTAATAAGTTAAGTGAATGGGGATTTAAAATTAATCCTCTTAATAGATTAATCACTGGAGTAGAAAATTTAATTAAAAATTATAATGATGTTGAAAAAAAAAGAACAGACTTAGATTTTGATATTGATGGAATTGTTTATAAGGTTAATGACTTTAGTTTACAAAAGAGATTAGGCTTTGTTGCAAATGCACCTAGATGGGCTATTGCCCATAAGTTTTCCTCGAATAAAGCAATTTCAAAAATTTTAGATATAGATATTCAAATTGGAAGAACAGGAGCTTTAACACCAGTTGCTAAAATAAAACCAATTAATATTGGTGGAGTAATAGTTTCAAATGCAACATTACATAATGAGGACGAAATAAATCGAAAAGATATTAGAATTGGAGATGTAGTTACTATTGAGAGGGCCGGAGATGTAATACCTCATATCCTTTCTGTTGATGTAAAAAAAAGAGGTGGAAATAGTGAAAAATTTATTTTTCCAAAAAAATGCCCCTCTTGTGGATCAAAAACAATTAAAGAATTCAATTCAATCACAAAAAAAAAGGATGCAGTTAGAAGATGCTCAAGTGAAGGATATGATTGTGATAAAATTTCTATAGAAAAAATAAAACATTTTGTATCTAAAGAA
>CACJEC010000033.1 GCA_902592325.1 uncultured Pelagibacteraceae bacterium | reverse complement strand
AAATGGATAAATTACAACATAGTAAAGGGTTAAGTATTTTTTAAATTTATTAGTAGCAAAATATCCTACTGATCCAAGTAAAGCCAAAGCTATAAATGATAGATTTATTCTCCATTGTTCTGCATTCGGATACATCCCATACATAAATCTTCTCATCCAAACTTTTATATAAGTCCAACAAGCACCTGAACCTGTACAAACATCTTTTGAGTCACCTGCAAAACTAGCATCAACAAAAAACCAACTTAATATAGGTGGGATTGATTTTAAAATTATAAATATAATTAGTAAAGATAGTACAGCATTAAAATTATTAGTATTAATATGTTTATTTAATAAATCTAGTTGCTTAATTCCACTTAATTCAATCCTTATAAAATAAAGCCCAATAAAGCCAATTATTAATGGAAATAAAAAACTTAAAAAATCAGGTAAAAAACCTGTTAGATTTAAACTAAAAAAAGAGTTCAATAGAACATCTAAAAAACTCACAAAAAACAAAAAAGAACCTAAATATAAAAAAGTATAAAGGTTAGACTTGTCAGGTTTTAAAAAATTAATTTTAGACATCATTTTTCCTGTATGGCTATTTTTCTATTGTACCAATTCATTAATATTGAAATTGAAATACTTAATGATAAATAAGTAAACATTGTAATAGATACAATCTCAATTGCCTTACCAGTTTGCATTAAAGCTGTACCTGCAAAAACTAATACTAAATCTGGATAAGCTATAGCTGCAGCCAATGAAGAATTCTTAGTAAGATTTAGATACTGGTTTGTTGTAGGTGGTATTATTATTCTAAGAGCTTGTGGCATTATTACAAGTTTAAGAACCTGATTTGGTGTAAGACCGATTGAAGCTGCTGCTTCCTTCTGGCCTTTACCGACACCTTGAATTCCAGCTCTTACACATTCTGCTATAAAAGTTGCTGTATATAGAGATAAAGATAATGCTAAGGCAATTAATTCAGGAGGCAAACTTACACCACCTTCATAAATAAATGATGTTGTTGCGAGTTGTTTTAAAACTGGAACTTCAAAAGATAGCCTTACACCTCCAATTAAAAAACTTAAAAGAGGCAAAATCAATAATAAGCCTATTGATATTAATAAAACTGGTGTTTGTTTACCTTGAGTTTCTTGTAATTTTTTTGCATTTATACGAATGACAATTATTGCAATAATTGCGGCAACTATTGAGTAAAAGAAAATATTAAAATTTTCCCAAATAAAAGCAGGAACGAACAGACCTTTTATTGTTAAAAACGAAATTCCAAACATTGGTTCCGCATCTTGTGGAAGCGGTAAGGCTCTTAAAGCAGCGAAGTACCAAAAAAATATTTGTAAAAGTAGTGGTATATTTCTAAAAAATTCTACATAAAAAGCTGCAAATTTATTAATTAAATAATTAGGGGATAATCTTGCTATTCCAACTATTACTCCAAGTATAGTTGCAAAAATAATTCCAATAACTGAAACAAGAATAGTATTTAATAAACCAACCAGGTAAGCTCTAAAGTAAGAATGTGATCCATCATATTCAATTAAAGAAAATTGAACATCAAATGATGACTCTTGAGATAAAAATCCATAACCAAAATCAATACCCCTATTTTCCATATTAACTTGAGCATTATATGTAAAAAAACCAAAAACTAAGACTACAGCTAAAACTGTAATTAATTGTGGGCCTATATCTTTTAGTTTAAAATTCACAGGGGGATAATATATGAGTTTATAAAAAAAAGGGCTAGAAAAATCTAGCCCTTTTTAACTATTTTATAACTTTAATTATCTTGATGGCGGAACGTATAAAATACCACCTTTAGTCCATAATTCATTTGGACCTCTGTCTGGTAAAATACCAGTGTCAGCTATATTTCTCTTATAACTTTCACCGTAGTTTCCAACTTGTTTGATAATTCTTAAGTTCCACTCATTATCTAAACCAAATGCTGCACCCATTTCACCTTCAGCACCAACAAGTCTTTTAATTTGTGGGTTATCTGAAGTTTTCATTGAGTCTGCATTAGCTGAAGTAATACCGTACTCTTCAGCTTCGATCATAGTGTTCAAAGACCATCTTACGATATCTTCCCATACTGAGTCACCTTGTCTTACAACTGGTCCTAAAGGCTCTTTAGAAATAGTTTCTGGTAAAACAATGTGTTCATCTGGGTTCTTCATTTTAGTTCTTTGAGCAGCTAAACCAGATTTATCAGTAGTGTAAGTATCACATCTACCTGCATCGTAAGCAGCTACAACTTCGTCAGCTTTTTCAAATGCAACTGGCTCATAAGAAATTCCTCTTGAATTAAAGAAGTCTCTCATATTTAACTCAGTTGTAGTACCAATGTTAGTACAAGCTGAGATACCATCTTTGAATTGACTTGTTGAAGTAATACCTGAACTTTTTCTTACCATGAAACCTTGTCCATCGTAAAAATTCACACCTACGAAAGTAAGTCCGATATCAGCGTCTCTTGAAAGAGTCCAAGTTGTGTTTCTTGATAAGATATCAATCTCACCAGAAGTTAAAGCAGTAAATCTCTCTTTAGCACTTAATGGTGTAAACTTAACTTTGTTTGCATCACCTAGTACTGCAGCAGCTACAGCTCTACATACATCAACATCTACACCAGTCCAATTTCCCGCAGCATCAGCATTAGAAAATCCTGGAAGACCTTGAGATACTCCACATCTTACAAAACCCTTTTTTTGAGTGTTTTTAAGTGTCTTAGATTTTTTAGCAGCCATAGCTTCTGTTGTAAAAGTAAACAACACAGCAACCATAGCAACTAAAGAAGTTAATTGTTTTAAGTATTTAAACATTATTCTTCCTTTTAGTTATTTTTATTTGTTAACAAATAATTCAAAAGTTAATTTGAATATTCATAATTTAAGCATGTAAGAAAATAGTGTTCAAGGAAAATTAATTTGCAAAAGTAATCATTTAAATTTCTAGTCAAGTAAAATTTTATATTGAAAAATGGTTATTTTGGCGCGCCCTGGAGGATTCGAACCTCCGACCCTCGGTTTAGAAAACCGATGCTCTATCCAGCTGAGCTAAGGGCGCAAATTTTGTATACATATACAATAAAAAATTAATCTTTAAAAAGAAATTTTTTAATAATTATCAAAATTGTTAACAATTCAATTCTACCGATAATCATAAATAAAATTAAACAATTCTTGGTTAAATAATTCAGATTATAAAAATCAAACTCTGTTAATCCGTATGATGCAGAATTGACAGTATTCATTATTGTCAATATGGAGAGTTTAAAAGCGCTCTCAAAATCTACTGATGATAAAGTAAGCAAAATAGTTAAAGTAAAAAGAGATATTACAAATATCAGTATAGTCAAAAAATATTTATTAATTTCCTTAAAATCAAAGTTTATTTTCGTGAATAGCAATTTATTCATGAATACATTTTTTGGTCTACTAAAAGATAAAATTTGATTGATAGAATATTTAAATAAAGAATAAATTTTTATAAACCTCAAACCTGAACTAGTTGAAAAAAAAGATCCTCCTATTATAACTAAAATCAAATAAACTATATTCAAATTAGATTGGTCATAATCTAATGAAAATCCAA
>CACJEC010000032.1 GCA_902592325.1 uncultured Pelagibacteraceae bacterium | reverse complement strand
TTTATTACCAAATCTTAAAGTATGAATAAAAGCTGATGCATGTTCTATTTCACCATTTAATCCTACAGTCCCAGCTTTTCCATAAGCTAAAATTTTTTCAGGTGATCCAATTTCTTTAATTAATTCTGGAACCAATATATCTCCAAGTTTTGGAGCTAAATCTAAAATGATTGGTTTTAAGTCTTCAACAAAACCTTGTCCAGCCCAAGGGTTTTTAAAAACAGCTGCTACTGAAACCATCAAAACAGGTTCCTTCGCCTCCTTTCCACCTTCAATAAAAGTTTTATCTACAAACTTCGTAAACTTCCTTAATTCAAGTTTCACTAACTGGCTTTCTCTATATCGTCGTTATCAAAGTTAATTTTAGGTATTACTTCATCATTAAACAGCTTTATACTTCTCATACAAGCTTTATGATCAATCCCAGGGAAATTCGACCAAACTTGCAAGTTTTGTAAATTTAATTCTGATTTTAATTCATTAATTTTATTTACTACATATTCAGGAGTACCAAATAATAGATTTCTTTTGTGTAAGAAATCATAATTAAGAAGATCTAATTTATGTTTTGTCTCTGGTAATTCCTCACCTGGATCCATATGATTTCCTAAACCTCTCCAGTGGCAAACCCATCTCATATAATTTATAATGTGTTCTCCAGCTAATTTTTCTGCCTCTTCCATAGTTTCCGCAACAAACATATCTCTAACTAAAGAAATTCCTTCCCCTAGTGGAACATCTCTATTCTCAGCTTTGGATTTTGCATCTCTATATATCTCAAATCTTTTCTTTAAAGCTTTGACTGTTGGAATCCACATTATAGTATTCAAACCATTTTGAGCAGCCCATTCAATTGATCTTGCACCATCTACAACCTGCCAAATTGGAGGATGAGGCGCTTGTTTTGGTTTTGGAACAATACTTATTTTTTTAATTTCATTTGTTTTTGTATCTAAAAACTTTTCACTTGGGGGACTCATGTCATGTTGCCAAACAAAATTTGGTGATGGATAAGTATAAAATTCACCTTTGTGACTAAAAAATTCTTCAGTCCAAGCTTTTTTCATTATAGTTAATGTTTCATCAAATAATCTAAAGTTTTTAGCCTGATCTTTAAGGTCAGCCTCTTTATTCATATTTATGGCTTCTCTTCCATAAATACCTCTACCAATCCCAACTTCAACTCTTCCATTTGATAACTGATCTAATAAAGCGATGTCCTCTGCTAATCTTATTGGGTTATGGAAAGTGATAACATTACAAGCTTGACCTATTCTTATTTGTTTAGTTCTTGCAGCAGCATCAACACCCATCATTATTGGGTTAGTACAAGACTCCATTCCTTCATGATTAAAGTGATGTTCAGTATACCAAATAGAGTTCCAATTATTTTCATCACAGAAAGTTGTGATCTCTTTAGTTTCATCTAATAATTGATCATAGGGTTTGTGATCCCAGTTTGTGGTATTGCAAAAGTAACCAAATTTCATTCGAACCTCCTTAAATAATTAAATCTAAGACGATTGATCCCACTTTCGTATTTTGTAAATATCGACGAGTTATGTATCGCTTAACAAGACTGTAATTTAACTAGACTATTTAATCAATATATATTTAATCAAACTTTAAATGAAATTAACTAAGATAAAACCAAAATATCTAAAAAGGCATAATCCAAGGGTAGGGTTAATTACATTGGCTAGTGATTTTAGAATCGAAAAAGATTTTAATAATGTAATTTATGGTAAGGACATAGATTTATATTGTAATAGAATTAAATGTTACAATCCATTAACAAATGAGACATTAAAAAAAATGGCAGATGATATTCCAAAAGTTGCCAAAGATATTCTGCCAGATCAAAAATTAGATTGTGTTGCTTATGGATGTACCTCAGGGACAATTGCTGCAGGGTATCAGTCAATTTTTGATAAAGTAAACTCAGCAAAACCAAACACTAAAGTTACAACGCCAATTACTTCAGCAATAAATGCTTTAAAAAGTTTAAAGATAAAAAGATTATCAATTTTTACTCCGTATACGGATGAGATAAATCAATCAGTAATTAATTATTTTAAAAAAGAAAATATAGAAATTGATGAACTTTCTTATTTTGACATAGCGTCTGATATAGATATTGGTAAAGTTGATCCACAACATGTATTTGATACACTTACAAATATAGACATAACTAAAAGTGATGCACTGTTTGTTTCTTGTACTGCATTGCCAGTACTCTCAGTAATTGCAGAATTAGAAAAAAAAATTAACAAAGTTGTTTTATCAAGTAACCAAACTTTAATTTGGGATACTTTGAAAAAGATTAATTATAATAATAAAGTTGAAGGCTATGGTGAATTATTTAATAATTAAGTTATGAATTTTACTAATGAAGAATACAAATCAAGA
Source organism: uncultured Pelagibacteraceae bacterium (assembly GCA_902592325.1). Taxonomy (GTDB): domain Bacteria; phylum Pseudomonadota; class Alphaproteobacteria; order Pelagibacterales; family Pelagibacteraceae; genus Pelagibacter. The sequence continues at coordinate 2,152 of CACJEC010000032.1, read as the reverse complement.
TTAAAAAAAGTTCAAGCCTCGATGCAGAAAAAAGGTATTGAACTTTTAATCTCACAAGACCCATCAAATATGAATTACTTAACTGGTTACGATGCTTGGTCATTTTATTATGCTCAATGTGTAATAGTACATGTTAATGCTGATGAGCCGATTTGTTTTGTTAGAAATCAAGATGCAGGGGGTGCATATATTAAAACTTATCTTAAGGATGAAAATATAATTAAGTATCATGAAAAATATATTCACACATGGCCACTTCATCCTTATGATGCACTTGTAGATCTTATCAAAGAGAGAAAGTGGGACAAACTTTCTATAGGACTAGAAATGGATAGCCATTATTTCACTGCTTATTGTTATGAAAAAATAAAACAAGGTTTGCCTAACGCGAAAGTTTCAGATTGTGAAAGATTAGTTAATTGGGTGAGAGTTGTTAAATCAGATACTGAAATAAAATTTATGAAAGCAGCAGCTCAAATTACTGAATTAGGAATGAAGAAAGCTTTTGATGCTATTAGTCCTGGAACAAGACAGTGCGATGCAGTTTCAGAAATTTATAAAACATTAATAAAAGGAACGCCTGAATTTGGTGGTGATTATTCATCTATAGTCCCAATGATACCAACAGGAAAAGGTACATCAGCCTCACATTTAACATGGTCAGAAGATAAATTTGTAGAAGGAGAAGCTACAATTATTGAATTATCAGGAGTAAATAAGAAATATCATTGTCCAATGGCTAGAACGGTTTTACTTGGAAAACCAGATCAAAAGAAAATCGATACAATGGAGAAAACAAATGAAGCACTTCAAGCTGGTATTGATCTAGTTAAAGCGGGAAATACGGCTGATGATGTTGCGCAAGCTTTTTGGAAAGTATTAGATAAATATGGAATAGAAAAAACTTCAAGAACCGGATATTCAATTGGTATTGGTTACCCACCTGACTGGGGGGAGCATACTTTAAATATATCAAAAGGTGATATGACTGTATTACAACCTAACGTGACTTTTCATATGATTGCCGTAATGCAATTTGGAAATTGGGGAGTAGAGGCTTCTGAAGCAATCAGAGTTACAGATAAAGGTTATGAATTATTTTGTAACTTTTCTAAGGAACTTCATATTAAAAGCTAGTTATTAATGGTTGATATTTATTCATACAAATGTTTTAAAGTTATCTAAAATTATGGCCCTAAAAAAAGATTTCGTTAAATTTGATAAAGTTGATAAAAGCTATGACGGTAAAGTTTTAGTTGTTAAAGATCTTCAATTAGACATTGAAGAAGGTGAGTTTGTTACGATGTTAGGACCTTCTGGTTCTGGTAAGACAACATGCTTAATGATGTTGGCAGGTTTTGAAACACCTACTAATGGTGAAATATATTTAGATGGAAATGCTATCTCAAGTATTCCACCTCATAAAAGAGGAATAGGAATGGTCTTTCAAAACTATGCTTTATTTCCACACATGACTGTCTATGAAAATTTAGCTTTCCCACTTAGAGTTAGAAAAATTCCAAAAGACGAAGCTGATAAAAAAATTGATAAAGCTTTATCAATGGTATCATTACAAGGTTTTGCTCAAAGAATGCCTGGTCAATTATCTGGTGGACAACAACAAAGAGTAGCTGTTGCAAGATCATTAGTGTTTGATCCACAATTAGTATTAATGGATGAACCTTTAGGAGCCTTAGATAAAAATTTAAGAGAAAGCATGCAGTATGAAATTAAACATATCCATGAAAATATTGGTGTAACAGTTGTTTATGTAACTCACGATCAAAGTGAGGCCTTAACAATGTCTAACCGTATTGCAGTATTTAATGATGGTAAAGTTCAACAACTCTCAAGTCCTGATGAACTTTATGAAAAACCTGTGAACTCTTTTGTTGCAGAATTTATTGGAGAAAATAATACTTTTGCTGGTGAAGTTTCAGATATTTCTGGAGGAAAATGTAAAGTTAAGTTGGCTAATGCTGAGATATTAGCAAATCCTATTTCAGTTAAAAGTAAAGGAGAAAAAACAACAGTATCTTTAAGACCTGAAAGAGCTTTAATTAATCCTAGTGACAAGATGGACAACATACACAATGGAAAAATTGAAGAAGTAATTTATCACGGAGACCATACTAGAGTTAGAATTAATCTT
>CACJEC010000031.1 GCA_902592325.1 uncultured Pelagibacteraceae bacterium | reverse complement strand
AACCAAATTACTTTGATCCTTTTTTAATGTTAGATGAATTTGGTTCTGAAAATAGCGAAGATTATATTGCTGGTTTTCCACCCCACCCTCATAGAGGAATTGAAACTGTAACTTATATGCTTGCAGGTGACTTTGAACATAAAGACAGTACTGGCGGCGAAGGTAGAATGACTGCAGGAGATGTTCAATGGATGAAAACAGGTAGTGGAATAATTCACTCTGAAATGCCTGCAATGAAAGAAGGCAAACTTCATGGGTTTCAATTATGGATCAATATGCCAGCTAAATTAAAAATGAGTAAACCAGAATATATCTATATTGATGCAGATAAAATGAGTATTCACAAAGATGATGATAAACATGTGAAAGTTATCGCTGGAAAATTTAAAAAAGCTGAAGGTCCTGTTAAGGGACATAATGTTGAACCTACTTATTTTGATGTAGAGTTGAAAAAAGATAAAGAATTTAATTATAGCCTACCCTCTTCTCACAATACATTTATTTATTTAATTAATGGTGAAATAAAAATTGGTGAAAAAGACCATGATAAAGTTAAAGATAGTACTTTAATCTTACTTACAAAAGGTGAAGCTTTAAAAGTTAAATCACAAACTAATTCAAAATTTTTAGTTATTTCAGGAAAACCTATTAATGAAAAAATAGCTAGAGGTGGGCCATTCGTGATGAATACTAAAGCCGAGATCTTGCAAGCTGTTCAAGATTATCATAATGGTACATTTGTAAAATGAAAGCAGTTACAATTTCAAAAAATGGTGGCCCAGAAGTTTTAGAACTTAAAGATATTAAATTGGGAGATCCTAAATCTGGTGAAGTTTTAATTAAAAATGAAGCTATTGGTCTTAATTATATTGATACTTATCATAGGTCTGGCCTTTACCCGGTTGAACTACCATCAAATATTGGTATTGAAGGTGCAGGTGTAATTGAAAAAATTGGCCCAGATGTAAAAGACTTTAATATTGGTGATAAGGTAGCTTACGCATCAATGCCTATTGGTTCTTATGCAACTCATAGAATTTTTCCAACTAAAAAATTAGTAAAAGTTCCGATTGAAATTGAATTGGAGAAAGTTGTGACTTTGATGACTAAAGGTTTCACAGTTTTCTATCTTCTGCACAAAACATATCCCGTAAAATCTGGTGAAACTATATTATTTCATGCTGCTGCTGGAGGTGTTGGTCAAATATTTTGTCAGTGGGCAAAAAGCTTAGGTTGCACTGTAATTGGAACTGTAGGCTCAGATGAGAAAATTGAAATAGCAAAAGCAAATGGTTGTGATCATGTAATAAATTATTCGAAAGAAAATTTTGCAGAAAAGGTAAAAGAAATAACTAATGGAGTTGGTGTCCCAGTAGTTTATGACGGTGTAGGTAAAAAAACGTTTGATGGTTCTATTGAATGTTTAAAAGTGAGAGGAATGATGGTTTCTTTTGGAAATGCGTCAGGCCCATTAGATCCATGTAATGTAACAAAATCTTTAGCACCCAAAGGATTATATTTAACTAGACCCAGCATTGCTCATTATACATCCTCAAGAGAAGAATTAGATGAGGCAGCTAACAAAGTTTTTGAAATGTATATATCAAAGAAATTTACTTTAAATATTTTTAAAAAATATTCTTTAGATGAAATTGTAAATGCACATCAAGATTTAGAGAATAGAAAAATTTTAGGACCAGCAGTAATAATTCCCTAATCTACTTCTACATCCATATCCGACATATGTAATTTAAGAGCATTTGTTGAAATATGAATTTCTCTGATAAAAAACATTATTGAGATTATCATTGACAAGCAACAAGAGCCAAAAATTACTCTTGCTATAAAAATTTCATCTAAATAAAGGCCAAGAACTGTAAGCATATTAAATAGAAAACCAAAAGCAGCAAACATAATGGTCCATCTTAAAAGTGTAATCCTACCACTTAAATTAATGAACTGTTTTTTCCATTCGGGAGGGATATGTTTTTCATAAACATGTTCATCATGAAGTTCTCGAATAAGTTTGCTTAATGAATGAAATCTATTACTATAAACGCTCATTAATAGAGGAATCGCCGGAAACATTAGAGCAGTTACTGTGTAATCTATATTCATACGAATCAAATTGATTATCAATCTTGTGTTTGTTATTTACAAGTAATTTTATGAGTCAATTTAATCTTTTTATTGAATTAATAAGACTAAAAAAACCTATAGGTTTTATGCTTTTATTTTGGCCTTGTTCTTGGGGCTTAACTTTAGCTTATAACTTCTCTCTTAATTTATTTGATTATTTTTTTTATTTAATGTTATTTTTTTTAGGCTCTATATTAATGAGATCGGCTGGCTGTATTGTAAATGATATTTTAGATAAAGAATTTGATAAAAAAGTATTAAGAACGAAAAATCGTCCTATAGCTTCTAATCAAATTTCAATTAAGCTTGGTATTTTTTATACGATTATTTTATGTTTTTTAGCTTTACTTGTTTTATTGAATTTTAACTCAATAACTATCTTTCTTGCTTTAGGATCAATGCCATTAGCTTTCACCTATCCTTTAATGAAAAGATTTACATATTGGCCTCAATTATTTTTGGGTATTACTTTCAATTATGGCTTAGTGCTAGGATGGACTGCCATAAAAGGTCAAATTGATATTGTTCCATTAATTTTTTATTTGGGGGCCATATTTTGGACACTAGGATATGACACGATATATGGGTATCAAGATATTAAAGATGATGAAATAATAGGAATAAAATCAACATCAATTAAATTTAAAAATAGCCCACAAACATTTATAGCTCTATGTTACTCAGTTTTTTTGCTAAGTCTTTTAACCAATAGTATTATTATGGAACTTAATATTTTTTTTTACTTAATATTTATATTAATCGTATTACAAGTATTCTTTTATCAAATAAAAAAACTCAATGTAAAAAATAGTCTAAAATGTTTAAAAATATTTAAGTCAAATAACTTTTTAGGTTTATTGGTTTTGATTAGTTTAATAGGTGGCAAAATATAGATGAAAAGCGACATTGAAATTTTAAAAAGACTGTACAACGACTACACTAAAAAATATGTAAAGAATATTTTACTTTCTGCTTTTTTTACATTGCTTTTAGCTGGAAGTACTGCTGCTGTTGCTTACTTATTAGATCCTGCAATTAAACAATTATTCATTGAACAAAAAAAAAATTTAATTTTAGTTATACCTGGTTTAATTGTTTTAGCTTTTGCGATTAAGGGTGCCTCTTTATATATTGCGAAAATAATAATGATCAAAGTGTCTGTTGATGTAACAAGAGATATACAAATTGATGCTTTCTCTTCTATTCTACATGCAGATACTAAACTAATTGAAAATAAACATTCTGGAAAATTTATAAGTAATTTACAAAATGATGTTGGGTTAATTACAAATCTAGTTAGCACTGTTATTTTAAATCTTTTTAAAGATACTCTTACACTAGTAGCTCTGTTAGCTGTAATGTTTTACCAAAATTGGAAACTATCTTTATTTGCTATAATTATGATTCCTGTCGCTTCAGTTGCAGCAAAAACTTTAGGAAAGAGAATGGGTAAAGTTTCAAATAAGCAAATGAGACTTGCTGGAGTTGTAAATTCATACCTAATGGAAATTTTGAAAAATCATAAACTCGCTAAAATTTTTCAAAGAGAAAATTATGAACTTACAAGAGCAAACACAATTATTGAAGATTTAAAAAAAACGAAACAAAAAATTATGGAAGTGTTTGTAAGAGCCTCTCCAATTATGGAGGTACTTACTGGAATTATGATTGCATTTTTAATTTACTTTTCAGCAATTTTAATCTCAAGAGGTGAACTTGAGGTAAGTAATTTCTTTTCTTTTTTAGCAGCAATGATGTTGGCCTATCAGCCAGTTAGGTCTTTAGCTACTTTAAATATTGCAATTCAACAAGGTATAGCTGGAGCAAAAAATGTCCTTCCAATTATAGATTATATTCCTGAAGTCAAAGATAAGGAAGGCTCAAAAAATTTAAAAATAGATGAAGGAGAAATTGTATTTGAAAATGTGGAATTTAATTATAATAAAAATGGTTCAAGGGTTTTAAATTCTGTTAATTTAAATATTCCAGGTAAAAAAATGACAGCTTTAGTTGGACACAGTGGAGCAGGTAAATCAACAATTTTAAATCTCATACCAAGATTCTATGATGCTAATTCAGGGGATATTAAGATTGATAAACAATCAATTTATGATTCATCAATATATTCCTTAAGAAAAAATTTATCTTTAGTTAGTCAAGATACTACATTATTTGATGACACAATTTATAATAACATTGCCTATGCAAATACAGAGGCATCAATGTCTGAAGTTAAAGAGGCAGCTGAATATTCTTTTGCAAATGAGTTTATTGAGAAATTGCCTAATAAATACGATACAATTATTGGTGAAAATGGGGTCAGGCTTTCAGGTGGTGAAAAGCAAAGATTATCAATTGCAAGAGCGATAATTAAGAAGAGCCCAATAATATTACTTGATGAAGCAACTTCATCTCTAGATGCTGAAACAGAAAATAAAATTCAAAAAGCAATTAATTTTTTAACTAAAGGGAGAACTACTATTGTAATTGCCCATAGACTTTCTACAATATTAAATTCTGATGTAATTTATGTGGTAGATAATGGGAAAGTTATAGATCATGGAAAACATGATAAGCTAATAAATACTTCAGAAACTTATAAAAATTTTTACGAAAAACAGATTAGAAAAACTTAATGGTTTTTGTATACAGAATTTTCATCAACTTGATCTTAATATTATCTCCATTAATAATTTTATTTAGATTATTAAAAAAAAAAGAAGATTTTAAAAGATGTAAAGAAAAGTTGTGTTTTTTTACAAAAAATAGATCAAAAGGAAAATTAATATGGTTTCAT
>CACJEC010000030.1 GCA_902592325.1 uncultured Pelagibacteraceae bacterium | reverse complement strand
AAAAAACCATCTCATGTTCTTATTGATGGAAATAAACTTCCTAAACTGAATAACTATAAACTCAAATCAGTAATAAAAGGTGATCAAAAAATTCCCTCTATTTCTGCTGCCTCAATTATTGCAAAAGTTACACGGGATAGAGTGATAACCAATTTAGGAAAAAAATTTAAAGGATATAAATGGGAACAAAATTTTGGATATGGAACTAGACAACATTTAAAAGCTATAAAAAAATTAGGTATTACTCCTCAACATAGAAAAACTTTTTCACCGATAAATAAAGTTAAATAAGTTTCACGTGGAAACACTAGATATTGTTATCCGAAAAATTTCTTACACAATTTAAATTCAAAAAATTCAATCATAGGTTGACCCTAGAATCTTTTTCGAGTCTAATTTATTTATACAAATGACTTTCAAATTTAAAGATAAACTTATCAATGGAGATAGCTTAAGCGAATTGAAAAAAATCCCAGATGAGTCTTTTGATTTGATTTTTGCAGATCCACCTTACAACCTGCAATTAAAAAATAAATTAATTAGGCCCGACAGATCTAAAGTAAGTGCTGTGAATGATAAATGGGATCAATTTGAAAATTTTAAACATTACGATGATTTTACTTATGATTGGCTAAATGAATGTAAAAGAATATTAAAAAAAGATGGAGCGATTTGGGTCATTGGTAGCTACCACAATATTTTTAGAGTTGGTACAGTTATTCAAAATTTAGGTTTTTGGATTTTAAATGATGTTATTTGGAATAAAAAAAATCCAATGCCAAACTTCAGAGGAACAAGATTTACTAATGCTCACGAAACTTTAATATGGGCATCAAAATCAGAAAAATCAAAATATACTTTCAATTATCAATCTCTTAAATGTCTAAATGACGATCTTCAAATGAGATCTAATTGGGATTTACCAATTTGTAATGGAACAGAACGACTTAAAAAGAATGGAAAAAAAGTGCACTCAACACAAAAACCTGAGGCTTTACTTCATAGAATTTTGTTAGCAACTTCAAATAAAAATGATTTAGTTTTAGACCCTTTTTTAGGTTCAGGGACAACTGCAGCTGTTGCAAAAAAATTAGGTAGAAATTATTACGGTATAGAAAAAGAGAAAGTTTATTTTAAAGCTGCAGAACAAAGATTAAAAAATACAAAAGCTATCGAGGATAATTATCTGGATACTATCAAAAATAATAGATCTAAACCAAGAATACCTTTTGGTTCATTAGTAGAATTGGGAATAATAAAACCAGGAACCACTATTTTTGATAATAAAAAAAAAATTAGTGCGAAAATTATGGCTGATGGCAGCATTAAACATGCACAAACTGAAGGATCAATTCACAAAGTAGCAGCTAAAATTTTGGGAGCCGAAAGCTGTAATGGATGGACTTATTGGCACTATAATTTAAATGGTTCGGTATTACCTATTGATCATTTAAGACAAAGATTAGTAAAAAATACCTAATTTTTATAAATTTTACCCAAATAAGTCTCTAAAAATTTTTTGTTTTTTACTAGTTTTTTTAAAAAGATATTTCTAAAAAAAATTAATATAGGATTTGATAAATGGAAAACAAACTGATTGAATTTTGATCTAATATTAACCATCTTTGTTTTTTTAACTCTATTTTTAAAAAAATTATCTTCTGTATTATTTTTAATATTTTTAAATAATTCATAAGCCCCTTCTATTGACTGAGAAGCACCTTGGGCAAAAGATGGTGGAAAAGCAAAAAAAGCGTCCCCGATTAAATGAATATTTTCATTTTGTATTTTATAAAAATTGTTACTAATAAATACTGGAAATATTTTTAATTCTGAAAGATTGTCTAAAATTTTTTTATTCTCATATGGAATTTGATCTAAAACATTTCGAATAAAAGAATTCTCTTTAAATAATGAATAATTCTTTTGGTCGTTAGCAGACAATTGATATTTCATTAGTGCTATAAAATTCAAATCTCCATAAGAATTTGTAGGATAGATTACTTGGTGAAAATCTGAACCTAAAATTAAATTAATATTTTTACTATCAATGTTTTCAGAAGATCTATTTAAAATACCTCTGATTGCTAATGTTTCATTATATATAGGTTTAGTTTTGTTTTTTGAAATAATATTTTTACTTTTTGAAAAAACTCCGTCGGAAATAATCAAATAATCACATTCGTTAATTTCATTATTCTCAAAAAAAAGTTTAATTTGTTTAGCTTTTTGATTAATTTCTGAAATTTTAAAACCAGATTTTATTAGGTTTTCCAAATCTTTTTTCAAAAACTTAATTAATGTAGATCTTTTTAAAGTGGTATATTTGCAGTCCTCTGTATTAAATTTTGTAATATCAAGTTCACATATTTTTTTTAAATTTTTATTCAATAAAAAGTTGATTTTTTTTGGAGTAAACTTTTCATTATTTTGAAATTTTTCAAATCCAATCTCATTTAAAAATTTGATGCTATTTACTGATAATTGAATGCCGTAGCTTTCTTCTAAATCTATTGCTGTATTTTTTTCATAAATTGTTACTTGATAGTTTGGATCTCGATTAAATAAATTAGCAATAAATAACCCAGAAATTCCAGCTCCAATAATAGCTACTTTCTTCATTAATTTTTTTTTAAGTATTTAACAATTTTTTTTGTAAATGATGGTAACATATAATTATCTAATTTTTTTTCATCAACCCAATAAGGAGATTGAAATTCTCTGCTATTTCTTGAATATTGAATTTTTATATTCATATTCATGTTGGAAATTTTAAAGTTTAAATTTTTATTAAAATTTTTTGGTTTAAATAATTCTTCCATAGGAAATATTGTTAAATTTTTTAAAAAATTAAATTTAGTATTCTTAATTAATAAATATCTTTGATCTCTTTTATAAACCTTCAAAAGAAAATACTTGTCTACTTTTTTTTTAACTTTTTTTTTTATTTCAAAATCATTTTTTTTGAATGACTGACAATTCTTTGAAATAGGACACTGATTACATAAAAAATTAGTTGGTTTACAAATTAAAGCTCCTAATTCCATTAACGCTTGAGCATAATCACTAGATCTTGAAGATATTCCAAATATGGATTTTTTTTGATTGAGATTATCTTTTTGAATATCTCTGTCTTTTTTTAAATATAGATATCTCTTTAGAACTCTTTCTATGTTTCCATCCAATGGAATGTATGGCTTGTTAAAAACAATTGCTAGAATTGCACTTGCAGTATAATTTCCAATTCCAGGTAATGATTTTAAATCTTCAAAATTATCAGGTAAGTTTCCATTAAAATCTTTAATAATAATTTGTGCAGTTTTTTTTAAATTTCTTGCCCTAGAATAATAACCAAGACCCTCCCAAAGCTTTATTAATTTTTTATTAGGAAATTTTGCAAGAATCTCAAGACTGGGTATATTTTTTATAAATCTATTAAAATAAGGTATTACTGTTACAACTTGTGTTTGTTGTAACATAAATTCACTTATCAGTGTATAATATTGCCTTTTTTGGTGAGATACATTTTTTCGCCAAGGTAATGACCTTTTATTTAAATCATACCAATTAAGAATTTTTTTTGTTAATAATTGTTCCTTCATATGCAATTTAAAAAAGATACTAAGCAGAGAAACACCACCTTTCAAGGCCTAAGATCGTTTAAAGATACTTTGCCAAAAAATGTGAAAAAAATTATTAATAAAAAAGGTCATATATATTCTGAAACTTTAAATAATTGGAAATATATTGTTGGCAAAAAATTATTTAAATTTTGTTACCCAAAATCTTTCAAAAGTTCAAATCGACTAGGCGCAAGTACTTTGCATGTAATGGTCAAAAGAGGACATGAGGTCGATATAGAATATTCAAAAAAAGAAATTATAGATAAGATGAATAGTTTTTTTGGTTATTCTGTTGTTGAAAAACTTAAATTTATAAGTTTTGATAATGATCAAAAAAACAACTTATTTGATAAGGTAGTCAAAAAAAATGAGACAATTAAGAAATACCAAAATCAAATAAATAGTATTAAGAATGATAAAATTAAAAAGTCACTTATAGAATTAACAAATGTGTTTAAACAAAAATGAAAAAAATAATTATATTCTTAGTAACCATTTTATTTCAAACTTTTAATATTAATGCAAATGACTCAATTGAAATTAAAAGAATAATAGATGGAAATGAAAAAGCAAAAATAACTATTCTAGCATATGAATCTCTAACTTGCAGTCATTGTGCAAATTTTCATATTAATATTTATCCACAACTCAAAAAAGATTATATAGATACAGGCATTGCTAAAATAGAATTTAGACATTTTCCACTTGATGTAGCAGCTTTTAACGCATCCAAAATATCTCAATGTAGAAATGATGGAAAATCTGAAATTCTTAATAGTTTATTTTTAAATCAATCTAAATGGATTAAAGGTCAATCAATAGAAGATGTTAATAAAAATTTAAAAGAATTTTTAAAATCAAAGTCATTTAACATAGATTTCAAAAAATGTACGACTAACAAGAAAATAGAGGACTTTATTTTAAATGATCGAATCGAAGGAGCCAAGAAATTTAAAGTAAATGCTACTCCTACGATAATAATTAATAACAAAAAGTTTGATAAACCTCTTAATTATAAAAATTTGAAAAAAACTCTAGAAAAACTGATATAAGTTAACACATGGAGTTTAAAAAAATCCAACTTAACGGATTTAAATCTTTTGCAGACAAAGCTAATTTCCTAATAGAAAAAGGTTTAACAGGTATTGTTGGGCCTAATGGATGTGGTAAATCAAATATTGTTGAGTCTTTGAGATGGGTAATGGGTGAGACTTCTGCGAAAAGTATGAGAGGCTCCGGTATGGAAGATGTAATATTTTCAGGAACATCTAATAAAGCCTCTAAAAATATAGCCGAAGTTTCAATAACAGTGAGTAATCAAAATAATGAGGGACCTATTCAATATCGTGAACTAGATGAAATTGAAGTGAGAAGAAAAATAGAAAAAGATAAAGGCTCAAAGTTTTATATTAATGATAAAGAAATAAGGGCAAGGGATGCTCAAATGTTTTTTGCTGATTTATCT
>CACJEC010000029.1 GCA_902592325.1 uncultured Pelagibacteraceae bacterium | reverse complement strand
TAATGTTATAAACACCTCTCCATTTTGTAAATCTTGCGCCAAGTTTATAATATTCTTTTAATCTTTCTCTTAGACCATCCAAACCTTCTGTAATTTTTTCCTTAGGTGAGTTAGCTAAAATTTTTGCTCCAGTATCTACTTTTATTCCTGGAATAGAGCTGGAAGATTGGATTACTTCTGGAATGGTTTTGTTGTTTGATTTTTGTTTTATAGTTTCGTCATAAAGAATTACTCCTCCAATACAATCAGTCATACTACTTGAGCTGAAAAGAGTTTGCCTGAAAGATAATCTATTATCTGCTGTTGAAGGAACATTAACAGACTCTAGTCTTTTCGTCATAGTCGCTGTACTTTCATCAGCAGCAAGAATCCCTTTACCATTAGATAAAATTTTTAAAGCTATAGAATTTAGTTCAGACATAATTATTTAAGAGCGCTTATACCAGGTAGTGTCTTTCCTTCAAGATATTCTAAAAAAGCTCCACCTGCAGTTGAAACAAAATCAAAATTATTAATAGCTTTAACTTTATTAATTACAGCAATAGTATCACCCCCTCCAGCCACAGAATAAATTGAATTAGACTCATAATTTTTTACTATGGATTTAACTATTTCATAACTCCCTTTTGCAAAATCAGGATTTTCAAAGTAGCCTGCTGGACCGTTCCACAAAACGGTTTTACTAGAATTAATTAAACTATCTATTTTTTTTATAGTTCGAGGACCTATATCTAAAATCATGTCATTATGATTAACTTCACTTAATTTCTTTGGAACTGGTTTGTCCTCAAGTTTTTTACCAATAATTACATCTTCAGGGTAAATAATTGAGCAAGAATTTTTTTTAGACAATTCAAAAATTTTCATAATAATTTCATCACAATTTTTTTCATAAATTGATTTTCCAATTGAAAATTTTTTAAAATTTAAAATATTATTAGCCATTCCACCTACAAAAACGATGTTATCAAATTTTGGAATTAAATTTTGAATTATACCTATTTTTGTTGAAATTTTAGAACCTCCAATAATACAAGTAATAGGTTTTTCAATATTAGAAGTTACTTTTTGAAGAGCTTTAACTTCAGAATTTAATTGTAAACCACCATATGAGGGTAAAAATTTTGTAATATTTGCAATTGAAGCATGAGCCCTGTGTGAACAGGAAAATGCATCATTAACATAAATATCACCAAAAGTTGCCAAATGTTCAGCGAAATCTAAATCATTATTTTCTTCTTCAGAGTAAAATCTTATATTTTCTAAAATTAAAACATTTTTATCTGAATTTTTAAATAAATTTCTATCTTTAACTTTTCTAATATCTTCAGTAAATAAATTTACTTTTTGATTTATTTTTTTTTCTAGATTATTGCAAATTGGTCTCATTGATAATTCAGATTTAGCCTTGCCTTTTGGTCTCCCAATATGAGAAATAATTATTACTTTTGCTTTTTTTTCTAATAAAAAATTTATGACTGGAAGTATTTTATTTATTCTTGTTTCATCTTGAATTACACCTTCTTTTAAAGGTACATTTAAATCTAATCTTAATAAGACTTTTTTACCACTAAGGTTTGGGAGATCTCGAATATTCTTCATTAAGAATTTTTATGGATGTGCTCCACAATATCACACATTCTGTTGGCAAAGCCCCATTCATTATCATACCAAGCTGAAATTTTTCCCAAATTATTTCCAACTACGCTAGTTAAAGATGCATCAACTATAGATGAGGCTGGATTGTGATTGAAATCAATTGAAACTAATTTTTCGTGAGTGATATTTAAGACAGAATTTTTTTGATTACTTATATATTCTTGAAAAGCACCATTAATTGTTTCCTTAGTTAAGTTTTCTTTGGTACAAAATATTAATTCTACTAAAGAAACATTAGGCGTTGGTACTCTCATAGCAACACCTTCAAGTTTTCCCCTTAAAGAGGGAATTATTTCACCAATAGCTTTTGACGCCCCAGTAGATGTTGGTACTATTGACTGACTTGCCGATCTAGCTCTTCTTGGATCTTTATGCGAGTTATCTAATATTCTTTGGTCACTTGTAAAAGCGTGTATAGTTGTCATAAATCCTTTTTCAATTTTAAATTTGTTATTTAAAACATAGGCGACAGGCGCCAAACAATTTGTTGTACATGAGGCCGCTGAAATTATTTCATCTTTTTTTTGTATTTCCTTTTCATTAACACCAAATACAATCGTCTTATCTGCATTTTTACATGGTGCAGAAACGATTACCTTTTTTGCACCAGCTTTTAAATGAGATACAAGTTTATCTTTAGAGTTAAACTTTCCTGTACATTCGAATACATAATCAACATCAAATTTTTTCCAATTTATTTTATCTATATCTGTTTCTTTGCTGAAAGTGATTTTTTTATTATTTATGATTAAATTATTTTCTTCAAATTTTATTTCAGAATTAAATCTACCATGAACTGAATCATACTTAATCAATCTTGAACAAACCTCCGGCCCTGTTCGATTATTAATATGTTTAATTTCAATTTTTTTATTATCACTCTCAATTATAGAACGTAAAACCATTCTTCCAATACGTCCCATTCCATTTATTCCCACTTTAATTTTCATTTTACTTTCTCATTAATTTTTTAGATTTATTAGCAATGTTAGCTGCTGTTAATCCAAAATGTCTATAAATATTTTTATATGGTGCACTTTTACCAAAAGCATTTATTCCAAAACTTAGACCATTTGGTCCAATGTATTTTTTCCAACAATCTGTCGATGCTGCTTCAATAGATATTTTGTTTTTAGTTTCATCAAGAATTTTTTTCTTGTAATTTTTTGGTTGTTTATCAAAAAGTTCTAAGCATGGCATTGATATAACTTTAGAATATATTCTATCTTTGGCTAATTTATGGCTAGTTTCAATTGCTAAATTTACTTCAGATCCACTAGCAAGTATAGTCAAACTAATTTTTTTATTAGTCCTTAAAATCTCATAAGCTCCATAAGAACACATATTAATATTTATATGTTTATTTCTCACTGGTTTTAGGTTTTGTCTAGTTAAGGATAAAATGCTTGGAGTTCTTTTATTTTTTAAAGCTATGTCCCAACATTCAATTGTTTCTACTCTATCGGCTGGCCTTAAAATATTTAAATTTGGTATGGCTCTTAATCCTGATAATTGTTCGATTGGCTGGTGTGTTGGTCCATCTTCACCCAGTCCTATTGAATCATGAGTCATTATATAAATAATTTGTTGCTCCATTAAAGCCGAGAGTCTTATTGCTGGTTTACAGTAGTCAGAAAAAATTAAGAAAGTACCTCCATAAGGAATAAATTTACTATGTAATTTTAATCCATTCATTATTGAGCCCATTCCATGCTCTCTAACGCCATAATGTATGTAGTTTCCATTAAAATTCCCAGGTTTTAAAATTTTTTGATTATTAGTTTTGGTATTATTTGATCCAGCTAAATCTGCAGAACCTCCAATTAATGAATTTTCTTTTTCAGTCAATCTTATTAAAATCTTTTCTGAAGCTTTTCTTGTTGCTAAAGGATTTAATTCTTTAATTGCTTTCTTTTTCTCTAATTTTATCTCTTTTAAAAAGTTTTGATTAAATAATTTATTAATTCTATTTTTATTTTTAAGGTAAATTTTATTCCATTTTTTTTCTGTGGAAAAACCCTTTTTTCCAATTTTTCTCCATTCATTAAGTAAATTTTTTGGAATGACAAAAGGTTTATGTTTCCATTGAAGTTTGTCTCTCACAAGTTTAATTTCATCATTACCCAAAGGACTTCCGTGAGCAGAAGCTTTTCCAGATTTGTTCGGTGATCCAAAACCAATTTTAGTTTTACAAGAAATCACACTTGGCTTCTTTGTATTTTGTACTTTTTTCAAAGCTTTAAAAATTTCTTTAGGATTATGACCATTAACATTTAAATAATTCCAACCATAGCTTTCGAATCTTTTTTTAAAATTATCTGAAACAGCTAAACTCGTCGGTCCGTCAATGGATATTGAATTATTATCAAATAACATTATTAGATTTTTTAATTTAAGATGACCTGCCAAACTCATTGCCTCATGACTAATCCCCTCCATTAAACACCCATCTCCAACAAGAACATAAGTTTTGTGATTAAATATTTTTTTTCCAATTTTTTTTTCTAAAATAGACTCGGCTAAAGCTAACCCAACAGCATTACCAATGCCTTGACCTAATGGCCCAGTAGTTGTTTCAATACCACTTTTTGGATGATATTCTGGATGTCCAGCACAAATAGATTCTATTTGTCTAAATTTTTTAATATCTTTTAGTGATATACTTTTATAGCCAGTTAAATAAAGCAAAGAATATAAGAGCATTGATCCATGACCTGCAGACAAAATAAATCTGTCTCTATTTAGCCAATCAGGGTTTCTTGGATTAAATTTTAAAAAATTCTTAAATAGTACGGTAACAACATCTGCCATACCCATTGGCATACCTGGGTGTCCAGAATTAGCTTTTTGAACTGCGTCAATCGATAAAAATCTGATGCAATTAGCTAAATCATTATGTTGTTTATTCAAAAAATTATCCTGTGTAGACTTAGAAGAATCTATTTAATATTATAAACATATATATATGAATTCTATAATCGAAAAAGAAAAAAAATTAAGTTTAGCTTTAGCAAGATTAAAAAAATTAAACTTAAAAAATCCAGAATTACAAAGTGGAATTGAAGATTTAAATCAAAAAAAAAATCAATTAGAAATTGAAAAAAAAGAGCTTGAAGACAAGTACATGATGTTAAAAGAAAATTATGACGGTTTATCTAAAAAATTAGATGAAATGAAAAATAGGGAAAAATTAGAGGAAAGAAAACAAATTGAGTTTTCTGAAAAAATTGATGAATTAAATCAAGAAACAGATACTCTATTAGAGGAAATTGATAAATGGCAAACGTAAGTATCAAATTTAATGGAAAAGAATTTCTGTTATCATGCGACGACGGGCAAGAAGAGCATTTAGAGGAACTTCTAATTCATTTAAATCAGAAATTTAATGAGTTAAAAAATGATCTTGGAAATTTAGGTGAAAATAAATTGCTTCT
>CACJEC010000028.1 GCA_902592325.1 uncultured Pelagibacteraceae bacterium | reverse complement strand
AAATCTTTTGATTGTCATTTTTAATCATTGTTCAAATTACTCTTTGGAGAGCTATTAATCTTCATTTTTATTATCATTTTTTTTTTTTAATTTGTTGAAAACATTAATAACTAAGCTATAAAGATTTTTCTCGGAGTGTAGCGCAGCCTGGTAGCGCATCTGGTTTGGGACCAGAGGGTCGCAGGTTCAAATCCTGCCACTCCGACCATTAATATAATATGAAAAAAGCAAAAATTTATATTCCTAATAAAAGTCCAATGCAGTCTGGCACTGGTAAATCTGACAAATGGATTTTGGAGTATGAAACTAAAGACCCAACTAGGAATCCTTTAATGGGTTGGGAAAGTTCTACAGATACATTTACTGAATTAAGATTAGAGTTCTCCTCAAAAGAATTAGCAATAAATTATGCAAAAAAGAAAAAAATAGTTTTTGAAATAATAGAGCCAAAAAAAAGAAAAACTGTTAAAAAATCTTATGCAGATAATTTTTTAAGATAATTAATGTTTAAATTTTTTACACAAAAAAAATGGTTTTTATGGAGCATATTTGGTTCTTTATTTATCTTAATTTCAACATGGTACCAAGTTCAATTAGATGTTAAGATTAATGAATGGTTTGGAGAATTTTATGATACTCTTCAGAAAGCATTAACCACTCCTAATTCAGTTAGTGAAACAGAGTTTATTGGATATCTTTTTACTTTTGCTAAAATAGCGGCACTTTGGATTATCATTGCAGTGTTCACAGGTTTTTTTACAAGCCATTGGGTTTTTAGATGGAGAACATCCATGGCGAATTATTATCACGAACAATGGTTAAAAGCTCGTTTGACTGAAGGTGCATCTCAAAGAGTTCAAGAGGATACACTTAAATTTGCAAGAATAATGGAAGGTTTGGGAACTGGATTATTAGACAGTATTATGACATTGATAGCATTTACTCCAATACTTTGGGCTTTATCAAAACAAATAGATGTTCTTCCTTGGATAGGAAAAGTTGATCATGCGTTAGTTTGGGTAGCTATTATATCTGCTTTAGGGGGAACGCTTTTACTTGCAGCTGTTGGTATTAAATTACCAGGTATAGAATATGATATTCAAAAAGAAGAGGCAGGCTATAGAAAGGAACTTGTTCACGGAGAAGATGATCCAATAAGAGCAGCGCCTCCGACAATAGGACAATTATATAATCGTGTTAGAGGAATACATTACAAATCTTATTTTCATTATTTATATTTTAATACGGTTAAATGGAGTTATTTTCAAGGAATGGTCATTGTACCTTATCTAGCTTTGGCACCTACAATTGTAACAGGTGCAATTACTCTAGGTTTTGTTCAGCAAATCACCAGAGCATTTGGTAGGGTTGAAGGATCATTACAATATTTAGTTAAAAGTTGGTCAACAATTGTAGAACTTATTTCTGTTTGGAAAAGATTAAGGGAGTTTGAGGATAAACTTAATAAAAATATTGGAGCAGAGATACAAATTTAATGGTTATTGATAAAAAATATACAAGTTTACTTCACGATATTACTAAAAAAGCTGCATTGGCCACTTTTAATCTAGTTGGTAAAAAAGATAAAATTGCTGCTGATAAAGCCGCCGTAGACTCAATGAGGACTAATTTAAATAAGATTAATATGAGAGGTAGAATCGTTATAGGTGAAGGTGAACTTGATGAAGCTCCAATGCTTTATATAGGTGAAAATTTAGGCACTGGATTAGGACCAGAATTAGATATTGCCGTAGATCCTCTTGAAGGAACTAATTTTGTTGCTAATAATTTACCTGGTGCTTTATCAGTAATTGCAATAGCTGAAAAATCTAATTTGCTTAATGCACCTGAAACGTATATGCATAAAATTGCCATTTCTTCCTCAGAAAAAGGAATAGTAGATTTAGATAACACTCTGACAAAAAATATTAAAAATTTAGCAGAATATAAGAATACAAGACCAGATAAACTTACCGCATGTTTACTTGATAGACCCCGACACAGAAAATATATTGATGAATTAAAATCATTAGGAGTTAAATTAAAATTAATTTCTGATGGCGATGTTTCAGGAGCGCTTTTAGTAACAAAAGAAGAATACAATGTTGATATTTTTTTAGGTATTGGTGGTGGTCCTGAAGGTGTGCTTGCGGCCGCAGCTTTAGATACATTTGAATGTTTTTTTCAAGGTAAATTTATTTTTGAAAATGATAAAGATATACTTAGAGCAAAAAAAATGGGTATTGAAAATTTAGATAAAAAATATGAATTAAATGAAATAGTTTCTGGTGATTCTATTTTTTGTGCTACAGGAATAACTTCTGGAGATTTAGTTGGTGGCATTAATATTAACGAAAGTTTCTATACTTCTGAAACTTTAATCACACACAAATCATCTAAACTTAAAAAAGTTTTTAAATCTAAAGACTATATTTAATGAAATCTGTTTCCGGTAAAAACTGGGAAGAATTAAAGAATAATCAAAGATTAATTGAAAAGATTAAGATTGATCATAATTTTTCGTATATTCAAGCTAAATTAATACTATCTAGATCATTTACTGAAACTGAAATTTTTTCTATTAAAAATAAAATAGATTTTAAGAATCCTTTTAGCAAAAATAAAGATTTTTTATCTGCATGTACTCTCTTAAAAAAGAATATTAAAAAAAAAAGCAATATATTAATTATAGGTGATTACGATGTAGATGGATGTATTTCAACAGCTTTAATGGTTAATTTTTTTAAAAAAATAAATTTAAATGCTGATTACTTTATTCCGAATAGATTTAAAGATGGTTATGGTGCAAATAAAAAATTAATAAAAGAATTAATATATAAGAAAAAACCAAATCTAATAATATTTCTTGACTGTGGTTCAAATTCAAATGATGTAATAGCTTATATTAAGCTTTTAAAGATTGATTCTTTAATAATTGATCATCATAATATTCAAAAACCATATCCAGAATCAAATGTTTTTATAAATCCAAAGAAAAATTTGGACTATAATAATTTTGATTATTTATGTAGTTCCTTTTTAACTTATCTATTTCTAGATCTTTATATTAATCTGAATAGATTAAAGTTTTCACTAAAAGAATATCTAATTTACATATTATTAGCTACTGTAGCTGATGTTATGCCCATAAGAGGAATAAATATGTTATTAGCAAAAAATATATTAAGAAATTTTGATATAAATAATAACTTTATACTTTCTAGTTTATTTAAGTTCTTAAGAATAAAAAAAAAAGTTGAATTAGATGATCTTGGTTTTTTGATTGGACCAATTTTTAATTCAGCAGGCAGATTAGATGATGCAAATAAAGTCGTTAAATTATTAACAATAAATTTAAAAAAACAACAAATTAAAATTTTAAACAATATTTATGAACTTAATAAAAAAAGAAAACTTATAGAAAAAAGATATTTTGATGATTTGGACTTTAATGAAATTTCTAAACAAAAGGGAATAATTTTTGTTTATAAATCAAATATTTCAGAGGGATTAATTGGGATATTAGCTTCAAAACTTAAAGAATATTTTAATAAGCCATGTATAGTATTTACCAATTCTGGAACAATTTTAAAAGGTTCTGCCAGATCTATCACAACATTTAACATAGGTAACTATATATATAAGGCCTTAAAAGAAAAAATCATAATAAGCGGGGGCGGTCATAACTTAGCAGCAGGTGTTTCTTTATATAAATCAAATATTAAAATTTTTAAAAATTTTTTAGATAATTTTTATATTAAGAAAGACTCAAATTTAATAAATAATTTTACCTCAGAAATATCATTAAATTCAATTAACAAAGAATTTATAAATAATATTGAACTCTTAGGACCTTTTGGAAATGGTAATACAAATCCAGTATTTTTATTCAAGAATGTAAGATTTATTAAACCCTCAATACTAAAAAATAAATTTATTTCTTGTTACGTAAAATCATCCAATAGAATCATTAGAGCTATATCTTTTAATCATTTAAAATCCAAAATTTCGTACGAAATTATTAACAATAAAACTAGTATTAATTTAATAGCAAAGGTTAAAGAGAATAAATGGAATAATAAAAAAACTATTCAATTAGAAATAATAGATATAATTAAAACCACTAATAAGGCTTGATTATTATATATTTATGCAATAAAAAAACTCAAATTTGGTCCCTTCGTCTATCGGTTAGGACACGTGGTTTTCATCCTCGAAAGAGGGGTTCGATTCCCCTAGGGACCGCCATTTATGAAATAAAACATTGATTTTATTAATAACTTATTTGAAATTTACATATGACTTCAAAAATTTACTCTGAATCTAATAATCCAAAAGTAAGAGTCCGTTCATCAAATGAATTAGAAATTAGAAAAAAAGAATTTTTAATAATTTGTAAGATTTTAGATAGTTTAAAAATTAAATATTTCTTACATGGCGGGATTTTGCTTGGTGCAATAAGAGATAAAGGATTTATTCCCTGGGATTGGGATGTTGAAATTGCTGTATTCACAAATGACATATCTTCTAAAAAAGATTTATTAATATCAAAAATTTCTGAAACAAAATTTAAAATTATAAATTTTGAAAAAGATATTTCAAAATTTAAAATTGATATTATAGGAGAATTATCTGAAGATGTCACAAAATATACAATTATGTCTTGGAACCATGATGTCTCTAAGAAAAAATTTTGGAGAAAAAATCTCAAAATACCTGATCATTTTCTTTTAAATATGATTAAAATAGATTTATTTGGTAAATCACACAATGTGCCATTTCCTCCAGAAGATTACTTAAAACATCAATATGGAGACTGGCAAACACCAATACAAACTAGTAATAAAGATATATATTTAACTAACACATACACAGGGAAAAATGTTTTTAAAGAATTTGTTAAAAAGATTATATTTAATATAAAAAAATTAATAAAATAAGGTTTTATTTATATTAACAATTATCATTAATATGTATCATTATGTGTATATTCTTAAAACTTTAGATGGATATCTAAATAAAACATATGTTGGTTATTCTACAAACGTTTTATTGCGACTTGATAAACATAATGCCTCAAAAGGAGCTAAATCTACAAGGGGTTATAAATGGAAGATTGTCTTTAAAAAAAGATTTAAATCTAAATCAAAAGCCTTATCCTTTGAATATTCTCTTAAAAAAGATAGAAAAAAAAGATTATCCATATTAAAAGATACTCTGAAAAAAATTAAATGAAAATTGCAACAATTTTACCTTATAAAGAAAATTATACTTTTTCTAAAGCACAAGCAGCTGCAATTTGGGTTTGTGATT
>CACJEC010000027.1 GCA_902592325.1 uncultured Pelagibacteraceae bacterium | reverse complement strand
TGAAACGGTGGAATTGATTTTCCATGAGAAGATACAGCTGTTGCGTGTGGAGAATGAGCATGAACGATAGCGTGTGCCCCTTTTTTATTTACATAAATATCTCGATGAAATCTCCATTCAGATGAAGGTTTATTCGCTGAGTCATTTTTTTTTTCTTCTTCATTTAAACCCATAAAAACAATATCTTCAGGTTTAAGTGTTTCATATTTTTTTCCTGATGGAGTAATTAAGTATCCCTCTTTATCATCTTCCCTTCCTCTTAAAGATATATTACCTGATCTAAGTGGTGAAAGATTTGTAGAATTTAATTTTAATGAATATTCAATAATTTGTTTTCTTAGATCTAAATTCTTCATTTGAACAAGTTTTTAAGTCCTTTTTCTGATGCTTCACACACACCTTTTTCGGTGATTAAACCTGTAACATATTTTGCAGGTGTCACATCAAAAGCTAAATTCATAACTTCACTTTTTTTTGGATATATTTGAATTTTTTTTATATTTCCTTCTTCATCAATACCTTCCATATGTGATAATTCGTTCGAATTTCTCTCTTCAATCGGAATATCTTTATGATTTTTAATATTCCAATCAATTGTTGAACTTGGAAGTGCTACATAAAAAGGAATATTGTTATCATGAGCAGCTAGTGCTTTTAAATAGGTTCCAACTTTATTACAAACATCTCCATTGGATAAAGTTCTATCTGTTCCAACAATACACATATCTACTTGGCCTCTTTGCATTAATATTCCACCAGTATTGTCTGCAATAATTGTATTTTTAACCCCCTCTTCATTTAATTCATATGAAGTTAAATTGGCTCCCTGATTTCTTGGTCTAGTTTCATCAGCCCAGACATGAACTGGAATTCCTTTTTTGTGTGCATGATAAATTGGAGAGGTTGCAGTACCCCAATTAATTGTTGCAAGCCAACCAGCATTACAATGTGTTAAAATATTAACTGTGTCTTTTTTTTTGTTATAGATTTCCTCTATAATTTTAAGTCCATTTAAACCTATCTTTTCACAAAATTTTAAATCTTCTTCACATATATCTTTTGTTTCATTAACAGCTATTTCCAAAATTTTATCACTATTAACACCTGATAATTTTTTCATCATTCTATCAACAGCCCACTTGAGATTTATAGCTGTTGGTCTTGAACTAATTAAATCTTCTGCGGACTTATTTAAAAATGATTGATCATTATTTTCAAGAATAGCTAGGACTAATCCATAAGCTGCTGTGGCTCCAATTAAAGGTGCGCCTCGTACTTCCATTGTTTTGATAGCATTTATAGCATCTTTAACTGTTTTCAGATCTTTAATAATAAATTTATGAGGTAGTTTTGTTTGATCAATAATTTTTACAACATTGTTTTCAAACCAAATTGTACGATATTCTTTACCTTCAATTTTCATTATTTTTTTCTCTATACATTTTCTCCATTAATAAGTTTTTCAAGCTCATTAATTAATTTATTACCTCTAATAACTGGATGAATTTTTCTTGCATCTTTTAAATCTATAAGAGCTTTTTGATATAACTCTAAATCAATGTATATTTGAGCTCTTCCCGATAATGCTCCAAAATGTCTTGGTTCTAAATCTAATACTTTACTAATATCATCTAAAGATTTTTGATAATCTTTCATTAAAAATAATAAAGTAGCTCTTTTGTTCCAAGCTTCTGACCATTCTGGATCTTTTTCAATAATATTTGTAAAGACTTCTAGCGCATAATTATATTGACCTTGATACATAAGTTTAGTGCCAAGCTCTAATTTTTCTGTCAAGCTTTTTTGATTTGGATGTTTATTCCAAACAGCCCAAATTTTCTTTTCTAAAATATCTCCATCTTGAGGATTATTTATCTTACTCAAATCATTAAAAAGTTTGTTGAGCTCAGCAATTTGATTTAAATTATGATTTTTAGCATCAATATTAAAAATAAAAATTAAATTAAATATCAAAATAAATATTATTTTTTTCATTTATTTAAAACACGTCCTGCAACAGTCTTAAGTTTATCTTTTGTTTTTTGCGATCTTTTTTCTGGAGAAGTAATTATAGCAACACCTAAACAGTTATTTGTTGGGTCATTTGGATCAATATGATTTTCAAAATTTTCTATTAAATTTTTAATCATGTTCTTTGCTTTAGCAGCATTTCCTAAAAGAACACTTATTACTTGCTGCACATCAACATTTTCATGATCTGGATGCCAACAATCATAATCAGTTACCATAGAGACTGATGCGTATCTTATTTCTGCTTCCCTAGCTAATTTTGCCTCTGGCATATTAGTCATACCAATTATATCAGCTCCCCAAGATCTATATAAATTAGATTCGGCTAATGTAGAAAATTGAGGTCCTTCCATAACGATATATGTTCCTCCTCTTTGATAATCTATTTTTTCTTTTTTTAACGCTTCTTCACATGCATTCATTAAACCATTCGAAGTTGGATGTGCCATAGAAACATGGGCCACTATTTCTTCATCAAAAAAAGTTTTTTGTCTTGCAAAGGTACGGTCAATGAATTGATCAACTATTATAAATTTACCAGGGGGTAATTCTTCTTTAAGCGACCCAACGGCTGATATAGAAACAATATCTGTTACACCTAATTGTTTGAGAGCATCAATATTAGCTCTAAAGTTTATTTTTGATGGAGAAATAAAGTGACCTTTTCCATGCCTTGGTAAAAAATAAACTTCTTTACTTTTATAAATAGTTTTTAAAATTTGATCAGAGGGTTTGCCCCAAGGAGTATTTAAATCTATTAATTCTCTATTTTTAAACTCCTCTACATCATATAAGCCACTACCACCTATGATTGCTAATTTATTTATTGTCATATTTTAAATTTAAATTATTTATATTTTTTATAAATTACTATTATGAATTTAAAAGACTTTATAAGATCTATTCCCGATTATCCAAAAAAAGGTATATTATTTAGAGATATCACAACTCTTATTAAGAATGAAAAGGCATTTGCTGAGACCATTAATCAAATAATTGAAAAATCTAAACGTTATAAAATAGATAAAATTGCAGCAATAGAATCTAGAGGTTTTGTTTTTGCCTCTGCCGTTTCCTACTTATTAAAAAAACCCTTCATAATGTTAAGAAAAAAAAATAAATTACCTGCTGATGTTCATTCAATTGATTTTGAGCTTGAATATGGTACTGCAACTATCGAAGTTCACAAAGACTCTTTTGAAAAAAATGACTCTGTATTAATTATTGATGATTTAATCGCAACAGGTGGAACAGCTAAAGCTGCAGCAAAACTTATAGAAATATCTAATGCAAAAGTTGCTGCATTTATTTTTGTTATCAATCTATATGATTTAGGTGGCTGCGAGAGTCTTGAGAAAAATAACTATAGTGTAGAAAACCTTATAGAATTTCCAGGACATTAATCATTTAATTTTGGTCTATAAAAAGATCTTCTTCCAAGAATTGAATTAAATAAACCTGATAATCTCATTTGATAAATTTTTCTTTTATGATTATTAAATGTGATTAAATAATAAACAAATTTTATTTTTGCAGAAACAAGATTATAAAAAATGTTTATGAAAGCTTTGATAAAACCATAGTGCTTTTTATTAAAATAAAATTTTGACCACATCCAGTGCCAGTTTCTACAAAGCTCAATTTCATCTTTATATTTTATATCAACAGCTTTACCTCCTAAGTGATTTATTTTAGATTTTGGAACAATATAAATATTTTCTTTTCTGTTAATTAACTCTTTACATAAATCGTCATTTTCTAAATAAAGGAAAAAATTCTCATCAAAAAAAATAAAATCTTTTAATTTCTTTAACCTTTTTAAATTAAGTAACATAGCAAAACCATCAACACTTTTTACCTTAAATGGTTTATTTAAATCAAAATCATCGTCTTTAAATAATTTATAATTTGGATACTGAGTTTTATCTGAAATTGGAGCCAATATCCCAAAAGTATCAAGATCCTTAGAAGCATTAATAATTTCATCAATTGCTTTATTGTCTAACGCTACATCTGGATTTAAAATTAATGCAAAATCATTTGTTATATTTTTAATACCCAAATTATTCCCAGCTCCCATTCCTAAATTTTCAGAAGATAAGATACATTTTATATTGTTATATTTATTTTCTATATATTTTTTAAATTTTTGATTATTTGAATTGTCTACTACGATTATTTTTATTTCTTTATTGATTGAGTTAATACATTTTTCTATTATATATTCACTTTTAAAGCTAACAATTACTACTGAAAGATTTTGCCTACTTATTGACATGTTATATGTATAATCAACTATACTATTACTTTTTTGTAATGTAAAAATCAAACAATGAAAAAAATCATAGTTACCGGTGGTTTAGGATTTATTGGAAGTAATCTTGTAGATTTATTACTTAAAAAAAATTTTTTTGTTATAAATATTGATAAAGCTACATATTCTTCAAACTTATATAATGTAAAAGAATTCAAAAGCTCAAAAAAATATAAATATATTAAAATCGATATCAAAGATAAAAAAATATATAATATATTTTTAAAATATAAGCCTCTTGGAATATTTAATTTAGCTGCAGAAACTCATGTAGATAGATCAATAGATAATCCAGACAGTTTCATTCAAAGCAATATAGTTGGAGTTTATAATTTATTAGAGTGCTTTAAAAAATATTCAAAAAATAATAATTCAAAATTAATTCATATTTCAACAGATGAAGTTTATGGTGATATTTTGAGTGGAAGATCGCATGAAAAATATCCTTACAATCCTAGCTCACCCTATGCAGCTAGTAAAGCAGCATCTGATCATTTAGTTAGTTCATATGTTAGAACATACAGTTTGTCTGCGATAGTGACTAATTGTTCAAATAATTATGGTCCAAAACAACATCCTGAAAAATTAATTCCAAAATTGATTTATAATATTATGAATAATAAACCTTTACCAATTTATGGAAAAGGAACTAATTCTAGAGAGTGGATATATGTTAAGGATCACTGTGAGGCGCTAATAAAGGTTTTTTTAAAAGGTAAAATTGGTGAATTTTATAATATTGGTTCTAATACTAACTTAAATAATCTGCAGGTTACTAAAGAACTTTTAAAAAGTTCAAAAAAAATGATGAAACTTGGCAAAAAAGTAAAAATAAATTTTGTAAAAGACCGTCCTGGTCACGACATCAGATATGCATTAAATAGTAATAAAATAAGAAATAAACTTAATTGGTATCCCAAAACTAATTTTAAAAAAGGAATTCTATTGACACTTAAATGGTATTTTGAAAATAAATCTTATTATAAATCACTTTCAAAAAAAGATATTATTAATAGATTAGGTAAAGGATGATAAAAAAAGGAATTATATTAGCT
>CACJEC010000026.1 GCA_902592325.1 uncultured Pelagibacteraceae bacterium | reverse complement strand
TAGGTATTAATGGCATTGATGAACCACCAGGAATTACAGCTTGTAAGTTATCCCAACCACCAACAACTCCACCTGCATGAACCTCTATTAATTCCTTTAAAGGAATATTCATTTCCTCTTCAACATTGCATGGGTTATTGACATTTCCAGAAATGCAAAAAATTTTTGTTCCTGTATTTTTTTCTCTTCCTAAAGATGCAAACCATTTACCACCTCTTCTAAGAATTGTTGGAACTACGGCAATTGTCTCAACATTATTTATTATTGTTGGACAACCATAAAGACCAATTAATGCAGGAAAAGGTGGTTTTAATCTTGGTTGCCCTTTTTTACCTTCTATACTTTCAAGTAATGCAGTCTCCTCACCACATATATATGCTCCAGCTCCATAATGAATATAAATATCTAAATCCCAACCTGTTCCAGCTGCATTTTTACCAATTAAATTTTTTTCATATGCTTCATCAATTGCAGCTTGAAGTTTTTGTCCATCGATAAAATATTCTCCCCTAATATATATGTAACAAACATGAGCTTGAACTGCGAAAGAGGCTATCAAGCATCCCTCTATTAATTTATGTGGTTCAAATCGAAGAATATCTCTATCTTTACAAGTGCCTGGTTCAGACTCATCACCATTAATTACTAAATAGTGAGGTCTTGAGCCAACTTCTTTAGGCGCAAACGACCACTTTAATCCTGTTGGAAAGCCAGCACCTCCTCTACCTCGTAGCTGAGAATCTTTAATTTCATTAATAATCCACTCTCTTCCCTTGCTAGTGAGATCTTTAGTATTAACCCAATCCCCTCTTTTTTGAGATGATTTAACATCTGAACCTAAATCATTATATAAGTTTTGAAATATTCTATCCTGATCTTTAAGCATTTTTTAAATCCATGAGTGTTTTTCTATTATTTTCAGGTTCATTATTTACCCTTCCTCTATATGAGCCTGGTTTAGGCGTTTCACCATTTAAAATTTTATCTAAAATTTTTAAAGTTTTCTCTTTGTCAAGATCTTCGTAATAATCATCGTTTATTTGCATCATTGGTGCATTGACACAAGCGCCTAAACATTCAACTTCCATCCAAGAACAACTTTTGTCACTTGAAAGTTCAGACTCGTTTTCTGATATTTTTTCCTTACATGCTTCAACTAACTTATATGCACCTCTAATCATACATGGTGTAGTTGTGCAAACTTGTACAAAATATTTTCCGACAGGTGCTAAATTATACATAGTGTAAAAAGTAGCCACCTCATATACCTTGATGTAAGGCATGTCTAAAAATTTACCGATATACTTCATTGCTGCTAACGGTATCCAATTATTATTCTGTTTTTGAGCAATATAGAGTAGAGCCATCACTGCACTTTGTTGTTTTCCTTTTGGATATTTAGAAATAATTAAATTGGCTGCCTCTAATGAAGAGGGACTAAACTCAAAACTTTCAGGTTGATTTTTTGCAGGTCTTCTTAAACTCATCTATCCACCTCTCCAAATACGATATCTAATGAACCTAATACAGCTGGAACATCTGCTAACATGTGTCCTTTAATTAAATAATCCATTGACTGTAAATGTGAAAATCCTGGTGCTCTAATTTTACATTTGTAAGGTTTACTTGAACCATCTGAAATTAAATAAACTCCAAACTCTCCTTTTGGAGCCTCAACAGCAGTATATATTTCATCTTTAGGGACTCTATACCCTTCTGTAAATAATTTGAAATGATGAATTAATGCTTCCATAGATTGTTTTAACTCTTTTTTAGGTGGTGGAGTAATTTTACCATCTTGAGATTTGATAGGTCCTTTTTCCATCTTTGATAAGCATTGTTTAATTATAGAAACACTTTCTTTCATTTCTTCAATTCTACATAAATAACGATCGTAGCAATCACCATTTTTACCAACAGGTATTTTAAATTCTAATTGATCGTAGCAATCATAAGGCTGTGATTTTCTTAAATCCCAGGGAACACCTGAGCCTCTAATCATTACACCTGAGAATGAGTAATCTAAAGCATCTTCTTTTTTTACAATACCTATATCAACATTTCTTTGTTTAAAAATTCTATTATCAGTTAACAAATTTTCTAAATCATTAATAATTTTTGGAAAAGTTTCACAAAATTTTGCTATATCTTCCTCAAGTCCTGCTGGTAAATCTTGATGAACACCTCCAGCTCTAAAATAATTTGCATGTAATCTTGATCCAGAAGCTCTCTCATAAAAAGTCATTAAAGTCTCTCGTTCCTCAAATCCCCATAATGAGGGTGTTAAAGCACCAACATCAAGTGCCTGTGTAGTAACATTTAAAATATGACTTAAAATTCTACCTATTTCACAAAATATAACACGAATATATTGTGCTCTTGCTGGCACTTCAATTTGCAATATTTTTTCAACAGCTAAAGCAAAAGCATGTTCTTGATTCATTGGTGCCACGTAATCTAACCTATCGAAATAAGGTACAGCTTGCATATAAGTTTTGTTTTCAATTAGTTTTTCAGTTCCTCTATGGAGTAGACCGATATGAGGATCTGCTTTCTCGACAACCTCTCCATCTAATTCTAATATTAATCTTAAGACACCGTGTGCCGCTGGATGTTGAGGGCCAAAATTTAAATTAAGGTTTTTAATTTTTTTTGTCATTAGTATTAGTTTGTTGTTTAATGTATTTTGTTCCTTCCCATGGACTTTCATAATCAAAATTTCTATAATTTTGCTCCAGTTTTACAGGTTCGTTCACTACTTTCTTTTTATCTTCACTGTATCTAACTTCTGTATGTCCAGTTAAAGGAAAATCTTTTCTTAAAGGATGACCTTCAAAGCCATAATCAGTTAAAATTCTTCTTAAATCAGGATGATTTTTAAAATTTATACCATACATATCAAAAACTTCTCTTTCCATCCAATTAGAAGCAGGAAATATTGATGTTAATGAATTAATAACTTCATTTTCATTTACATAATAACTTAATATAATTCTCTGATTAAATTCATGACTTAAAAATAAATAGACTAATTTAAATCTTTTACTTTGCTCGGGATAATCTACAGCTGTAATATCAATTAATTGACGAAACTTTGTATCTTTATTCGTCTTTAGAAAAAGAACAACATCAATCAAATCTTCCTTATCTACTTCAATATATAACTGATCATGTTTTATTTCAGAACTATTTATTTTTGTATTAAGCTCAGAATTAATTTTTTTTTCTAATTCAATTAGTGTCTTCATAATATTTATCGATTAAAAGAGCCTTTATTTCTAATTTTTTTTTGTAATTGTAAAATTCCATATAATAAAGCCTCGGCTGACGGTGGACATCCAGGAACATATACATCAACAGGAACTATTCGATCACAACCTCTAACCACTGAATATGAATAATGATAATAGCCACCACCATTAGCACAGCTTCCCATTGAAATAACATATCTTGGTTCAGGCATCTGATCATAAACTTTTCTCAGGGCTGGTGCCATTTTATTAGTTAAAGTACCAGCTACGATCATAACATCTGATTGTCTTGGCGAGCCCCGCGGGGCTGCTCCAAATCTTTCAAGATCATATCTAGGCATAGCAGTCTGCATCATTTCGACTGCACAACAAGCTAAACCAAATGTCATCCAATGCAATGAGCCAGATCTTGACCAATTAATTAAGTTATCTAATGATGTTGTTATAAATCCATTTTTACTAAAATCCTCAGCCAATTTTTTGAATTCTTCAGGAACTTGATCTAATTTATTATTCATCTAAATTTATAATTATTCCCAGTCCAGAGCACCTTTTTTCCATTCGTATATAAAACCAATGGTAAGTATGAATAAAAAAATCATCATTGATATAAATCCTAGAATTCCAATATTTCCAAGTGACACAGCCCATGGAAATAAAAAAGCAATTTCAAGATCAAAAATAATGAATAAAATTGCAACTAAGTAAAATCTTACATCAAATTCCATCCTAGAGTCTTGAAAAGGTTCAAAACCACATTCATATGCAGATAATTTTTCGGGATCAGGATGTTTTGGAGATAAAATAAAATTAATTAATATAAATGCACAACTTAGACCTAAAGCTATTATTAGGAATAAAATTATCGGTAAATAATCTTTTAAAAAATCCGCAGTCATAAAGTTAATAGTATTAATCTTTGAATAAGAAAATTCCGATAAGATTCATAATATAGTTGTTTTTTTTATAAAATAAAAGTTTTAAATCACTCTTTAATTAATGATTTATATAGATACTTTTACACTTATTTACAGTGCAAATTGGTCACGTATTTTACGGCTTATTTATTAAGTGAATTATAAAATTGAGAATTATTATCAATATGTGGCGGGAGTGAAGGGACTCGAACCCTCGACCTATCGCGTGACAGGCGATCGCTCTAACCAACTGAGCTACACCCCCACTATTGATTCTTTTGGTGGGCAGTAAAGGACTCGAACCTTTGACCCCCTCGGTGTAAACGAGATGCTCTACCAACTGAGCTAACCGCCCTAAACCAAAAGAGTGATTTATATCTTTTAGACTAATAAGGTCAAGATTTATTAGTCGTTATAAATTGCAGAGAATTTTTAGAAACCACCTCGCCAATTATCTTTAGAGTTAAATTTTTCTTCCTCATATTTAGATGTTGGTCTAGATAAGTAAAAGATAATAAAAATTAAAGATAAAAGAATTATCAAAATTTCCATAAAAAAATTTTAATTTTTACTGAATGCTTGCTTGAGATTTATCATCTTTTTTACCTAGATCTACCTCAACCCACTCTGTTCTTTTTAACTCTTTTGTTAAAGCAATTTTCAAAACTTCATCAGCATATTCAACTGGTGTAATTTTTATTTCATCAATAATTTTTTTTGGCATATCAACTAAATCTTTTTCATTTTCTTTAGGAATAATAGCTTCTTTAATCCCTGCCCTATGTGCTGCTAATAATTTCTCTTTTAAACCACCAATCGGCAAAACTTGACCAGTAATAGTTACTTCACCTGTCATGGCAACATCTTTTCTTACAGGGATATTTGTTAGAGATGAAACAATAGATGTTACCATTCCTATACCTGCAGATGGACCATCCTTAGGAGTTGCACCTTCAGGGACATGAATATGAAAATCTTTTTTTTCAAATAATGGAGGAATAATTCCATATTCTAAACATTTAGATCTTACAAAAGATTTTGCAGCTTTAACAGACTCTTGCATTACATCACCTAACTTACCTGTAATTTGCATTCTACCTTTACCAGGCATAGTTACAGTCTCGATTTTTAAAATTTCACCTCCATATTCAGTCCAAGCTAAACCAGTGACAATGCCCACTTTATTATCTGCTTCTATCTCCCCAAATTTAAACTTAGGTACACCTAAAAAATCTGAAAGATTTTTTTTATTAATATCTACCTCTTTTTTTTCTCCTGAAATAACTTTCTTAACAACTTTTCTTGCAAGTTTAGAAATCTCTCTTTCTAAGTTTCTGACACCTGACTCTTTGGTATAATTCCTAATTACTTCTTGAATAATATCTTTATCAAGTTTCATCTCATTTTCTTGAACACCATTATCTTTAATTTGTTTGGGTAATAAGAATTTATTAGCTATATTAATTTTTTCATCTTCAGTGTATCCGGCTAACCTTATAACTTCCATTCTATCGAGTAATGGTGGTAAAATATTTAAAGTATTTGCTGTAGTTACAAACATTACGTCTGACAAATCATAATCAACTTCTAAATAATGATCATTAAAAGTAGTATTCTGCTCTGGATCTAATGCCTCTAAAAGAGCTGACGAAGGATCACCTCGATAATCATTTCCGATCTTATCTATTTCATCTAATAAAATGAGTGGATTTTTTGTTCCAGCTTTTTTCATCATCTGAATTATTTTACCTGGCAAAGATCCAATATAAGTTCTTCTATGACCTCGAATTTCAGCCTCATCTCTCATTCCTCCAACAGACATTCTAACAAATTCTCTATTAGTAGCTTTTGCAATAGATTTTCCCAGAGAAGTTTTTCCAACTCCCGGGGGGCCAACCAAACAAAGAATTGGACCTTTAATTTTTTCCATTCTTTTTTGAACTGCTAGAAATTCAATTATTCTTTCTTTCACTTTTTCAAGACCAAAATGATCTTTGTCTAAAACATCTAAGGCTTTTGCCAAGTTGATATCAACCTCACTTTTTTTATGCCATGGTAATTCTATCATCCAATCAAGATAATTTCTTACTACTGTTGCCTCTGCAGACATTGGGCTCATGTTCTTTAATTTTTTTAATTCTTGTAAACACTTTTTCTCAACTTCTTTAGGCATCTTGGCTTTTAAAATTGATTTATTAAGGCTTGTATTTTCATCTTTACCGTCTTCGATTTCACCTAATTCTTTTTGTATAGCTTTTA
>CACJEC010000025.1 GCA_902592325.1 uncultured Pelagibacteraceae bacterium | reverse complement strand
CATTCTTCCATCTAGCTGGGCAGCACCTTTTCCTGCTTTTGCAGCCTTATCAAGTTCTTCTAAAATTTTCTTCGCTTTAGTTACTTCTGAAGAAGGAGGAGAAAAAACTTTATTTGCTAGTTCAATTTGAGATGGGTGAATTGCCCATTTACCTTCTATACCAATAGCAGCTCCCCTTTTTGCTGCTTCAACATAAGCATCTGGATCATTAAAATCACCAAAAGGACCATCTATAGCTCTTAACCCATAAGCTCTACAAGTCATAACTAATTGAGAAAGTCCGTGGTGCCATTGATCACCTGGATAATCAGGGTTTAATCCTCCTATAACAACAGTTCTTGCTCTTAAACTTGCAGCGTAATCAGCAACACCAAAATGTAATGCTTCAAGTCTCTCACTAGATTTTGCAATTTCTTTAATGTTAGACATTCCTAAAGCAGTTTCAATTAAACACTCTATTCCTATTTTATTTTTTAAATTTTTATTGGTCTCTATCTGAGTTAATAAACAATCAATCATGTAAACATCACTAGCTGTACCAGCTTTTGGTAATAAAACAGTGTCAAGTTTATCGCCAACTTCTTCTACTATATCTATTAAATCTCTATACATATAATGTGTGTCAGGGCTATTAATTCTAACTGAAATTGTTTTACCTTTTTCTTTCCAATTTAACTCTTTCAAAGCTTTAATAACATTCTGACGAGCGGTAACTTTATCCATTGGTGACACAGCATCTTCAAGATCTAAAAAAATATAATCAGCTTTAGAATTTAAAGCTTTTTCAAACATTTCTGGGGATGAGCCTGGAACTGCTAATTCACTTCTTTGTAAACGAGATTTAGCAGGTTTAAAATATTTAAAACTCATACAAATATTATAATTATTTATGTAAATTCATTAACTAATATAATTCACGTATTATTTATATATATAGTTTTTAGTAGTAAAAAATAAACTTTAATAACTTTTTTACATTTGTTAAAGATTCGACATTAGATTATGACAAAGTTACCAACTAAAGCGAAAGTAGTAATAATTGGTGGTGGAATTCACGGTCTAAGCACTGCTTGGAAATTATCCGAAACTTATAAAAATCCTGGAGACATAGTTGTTTTAGAAAAAAAAGATACTGCAGCAGGTGCTAGTGGTATTGCTTGTGGAGTAATTAGAAATAATTATTTTCAGCCAGCAATGAGAGAGCTAATGGCTCATTCAGTTTCAGTTTGGGAAAGTGATCCTAAAGCCTTTAAATACAATGCGGTTGGTTATTTACAAATTTCACCTGAAGTAATGCATGAAGACGTTGCTACAATTTATGAACAACAAAAAGCTATTGGTTATGATTCTGAATTTATTGAGGGCGAAAAAGATTGTATGAATTATATGAAGAGTATGTTTGATGACTGGCAAGCTCAAGGGATTACCTCAGTTCTTCATGAAAAGAAAGGTGGATACGCTTTTAATAAAGATTCTATCAAAGCACTAGAAAATAAATCTACTACTAATGGTGTTCAAGTTATTAAAGGTGTGAAAGTTAATGGATTTAAAAGAGGTAGTAACAGCAAAGCAGTTACAGGTGTTGAAACTAACCAAGGTACAATTGATTGCGAACAAGTAGTTATCGGAGCAGGACCTTGGGCTAGAGATTTCTGGAACATGTTAGAACTTCCAAAAACTGCAAACATTAAAGGTAAAGATGGAAAAATGCATACAACTGATATGTGGACTTATTGGATGCTACAAGAAGGAGTTATTGGAGTAGAACCTGATTTCTTAAAAATGAATAATGGTAAAGCACCGCCAGTAATTCACGTTGACTCTACTGCACCATTATATTCTGATAAAACTAAAAAATTAATTACTGATAAAATTTGGGGAATTTATTATAAACCTGATATTGATGGCTTAGGTGTTCAAGGAGGTACTTCTCCTTACATAGTTGATAAACATTTTGATCAAGTAAATGTAGATCCATATGGAATAGAGTCACCAGAGTATCAAACAACAGAAGCTTTTAATGATATGTGGTGCTCTGCTTTAGCTCATTGTCAAAAAAGATTTGAAGGAAAATCAGATTTATATAGAAAAGGACCTTCGGGTGGTCTTGGGTGTATGACACCAGACTCGTTCCCAATCTTTGATAGGTTTTTAGAAAATGTTTATATGATTGCTGACGCTAACCACGGTTACAAAATGATTGGTGTTGGTGAGTTAGTAGCAAAAGAAATTTTAGGACAAGAGAGTGACTTGTTGAAACCTTTTAGATTCAACCGATACGAGAAGGGTGAACTTCACCCTACTTCGAACAGTCCGTTTCCATGGAGCTAGTTGATCTAAGTAGACAGACGTTTTTTTTTCAGTTACCTTTTCGTACTAAAAATTCTTAACAGAGGGGACTATGACAGATCTAGAAAAACACGTTAACCAACCAGGTAGAGCTAAATTAGTAAAAAAAGTAAGAGAGAAAATTAACGAGTTAGGAATAACTTATATTTATTTCCAATTTATTTCAGTTACTGGAAGAATTGTTGGTAAAGGTATTCCAGCAGATCATTGGGAAAGAACTGCTGAAAAAGGATTTCAATTAGTTTACGGAGCAACTGCAAACTTATTTTTAGATCGTCACAATAATTACATTGGATATGGTCCTGAAGCTAAAGAATTAGTTGGAATTCCTGATCCTGAAACTTTTGTCCAATTACCTTGGGATAAAAAAGTTGCGAGAGTTTATTGTACTTGTTTTAGAAATAGAGAGGAAAGAGAAAATCCAGGTGGACATTTAACATCTGACTGTAGAGGAAATTTAAGAATTATTGCCGAAGAATTTAAGAAAAAACATGGTTACCAAATGAGAGTTGGTACTGAACCAGAAATGATGTGGTTAACTAAAAATGAAGATGGTACTCCAACAGGAAAAGGATTTTCAAAACCATTTTGTTATCACATAGATCAGTTTGAATCATTAAGACCTGTCTTTATGAAGGTTATTGAATACGCAAATGCAATGGGTCTTGATATGATCCAAGGTGATCATGAAGATGCCCCAGGTCAGTTAGAATTGAACTGGATGTTTGATGATGTATTAAGAAACGCTGATAGACTCTCAACTTATAGACAAATATGTGCACAAGTGGCAAGAGAACACGGCTTGATAGCTTGTTTTATGACAAAACCATTTATGGGAGTTTCTGCTAGCGGATGTCATACTAATATGTCTCTGTGGAAAGGTGGAAAAGACGTTATTAATAAATTAGGGCATAAATCTTTACCAGGCGTTGATGAAGTCTTTACTTATGTTCAGGGTGGAACAAATACTTTTATGCCTGACACTAAAGACATGCAACTTCCAGGAAAAGTTGGATTAATGTCAATAGGTGGTATTATGAAACACTTACCAGCTTTAACGGCTATTGGATCCTCAACTGTCAATTCTTATAGAAGGTTATGGGATCAAGGTTTTTGGGCACCAGTTTATGCGGATTGGGGATATCAGAACAGAACATGTGGTTTAAGAGTTTCTGCGCCTGGAAGATTTGAATATAGGTCTGTAGACTCAATGCATAACCCATATCTAATGGGTGCTGCATTACTTAAAACTATGGATGACGGTATTTCAAATAAAATTGATCCAGGCAAACCTGAATCTAGAAATATTTACGAAGCTCAAAAAGCTGGAAAAGATGTTAAAAAATTACCATTAAGTTTAGGTGAAGCACTTGAAAGACTTTCTGAAGATAAAATAGTTCAATCTGCAATGCCTGATGAAATGTATAAAATATTTCACTGGTATAAAAATGATGAATGGGAAAAATTTTTGGGTGCAACAACTCAGTGGGATCTAGATACTTATCTAGATTGTCTACCTTAGACTTTAAAATTAGAAAAGGAAAAAGATATGTGCGGAATAGCGGGATTAATTCATAGAGGAAAATCTTCTAATGTCGGAAGTGAACTTCAAGGTATGCTTCAAGCTTTAAAGCATAGAGGTGAGGACTCAACAGGTTATGCTCTATATGGTGATACGGATGGTAAAAACTTTATTATGCGTTTTAAAGTTGGAGAAAATGTTGGAGAAGGAAGTTCTTCAGTTATGGAAGATGTTTCAGTTTATGATGAAAGAAAAAAATTAGTTGATGATACTCTTCGAGAAATGGGTGCAAAAATAGTTAAAGAAGAAAGAGTTCTTCCTTACTCATTAAGATATGAAATTGATTATAATACAAAAGACTTATTAGAATTTTCACAAAAAATTGAAAGTATTCCAGGAGTAGAAATTTTATCTATGGGTAAATCTTTAGAAGTTATAAAGGATCTTGGAAATGCAAAAATGGTTTGTGACAGATACAGTTTGGATAAACTTGTTGGAACTCACGCAATTGGCCATGCTAGAATGGCTACAGAGTCCGGCGTAGATATTAAATCAGCTCATCCATTCTGGGGATATCCTTTCAGTGATGTTTCAGTTGTTCATAACGGTCAATTAACAAATTATTGGAATAATAGAAGAGCTCTAGAAAATAAAGGGATGAGATTTATGTCAGAATGTGATTCTGAACTAATAGCTGTTTACATTGCTCAAAAAATGAGAGAGGGGGCAAGTCTTGAGGAAGGTATGAAAGATTCTTTGTTAGGACTTGATGGAGTGTTTACATATTTTGTAGCAACTAAGGATTCTTTGGGAATGGCAAAAGATACTATGGCCGCAAAGCCTTTGGTTCTTTACGAGTCAGATGATTTGGTTGCGATGGGCTCAGAAGAAATAGCTATCAGGTCAGTTCTACCACAAGAAATTGACACATATGATCCATTTGATGGAGAGGTAAAAGTATGGCAAATTTAAAAAATACAGAGAAAAAATCTAAATCCCAGTCAATGGGAATGCATACCGAAGTTTTAACTGGTAGAACTCAACAAAAATTCTTTAATCCAGATGAAGCTGAAAACTTTTTTTATTTTGGTACTTATGATGTTGATTTCAATAAAAGAACAGAACTTGATGTGGGTAAAATGACAGCTCCAGAGGCAAATAAAGAAATTGATAATTTAATGAGTCAAGGATATGGAACTATAGTTATTAAAAACCCTCAAGGAAAACATAGTTTAGGTGTAGGAATTTTAAATAAACTGAACTTAATTTTTGAAGGAAGTCTGGGTTATTTTGGAATGGGTTCATGTGATGGTCCAATTGTTAGAATTAACGGTAGAGTTGGTTGGTCTTGTGCAGAAAACTTAATGGCTGGAAAAGTAGTTATTGAAAAAAATGCAGGTTCTTGTTTTGGTGCCGCTATTAGAGGTGGAGACTTAATTTGTAAAGGTAGTGTTGGTGCTAGAACTGGTATTGACATGAAAGGTGGAACTATAATTATTGGTGGTGATGCAGGTGCATTTACTGGTTTTATGATGCAAAGAGGAAGAATAATTATTCTGGGGGATGTTGGGATAAATTTAGGTGACTCTATGTATGATGGGACAATTTTCGTAGGTGGAGAAATTGGATCATATGGTAGTGATGCAGTAGATGCGGAACTTACAAAAAATGACCAAGATTGGTTAAAAAGAAAATTGAGGGTAGCAGAAATTGGTGAAAATTTCGATGTAAGCAAAATGAAAAAAATTGTAGCAGGTAAAAAACTTTGGAATTATGACAATTTGGAACCTACAGAGAAGAAGGGAGCAATTTAATGCCTAAGAAAAAAATTAAGAAAAACGTTAAGAAAAATGGAAAGGGAGTCGGAGGAAAAGCTGATGTTCATGCTCATGAGGAAGGTAAAAGAAATAAAAGTCTCCTTGGCCACAACGCTATTTTCACCCCTGAAGTAATAGACGATATACATATTAAATCTCAATTAGGAAGATATAGGATGCGTGGAATGGCGTTAATGAAAAAAATTCCTACATTTGATGATTTAGTATTCTTACCTGGAACACTAACTAGATTTGTGATTGAAGGTTATAGAGAAAAATGTGAAACAAAAACTGTAATTGGTCCAAGATGTGAAAACCCAATTGAATTAGATATTCCTGTTTATATTACTGGGATGAGTTTTGGTGCGCTTTCTTATGAAGCTAAAACCGCTTTAGCTAGGGGAGCAACGATGGCAGGGAGTGCAACATGTTCAGGTGAAGGTGGAATGATACCTGATGAAAGAAGATATTCTGAAAAATGGTATTACCAATGTATTCAATCTAGATATGGATTTAATCCTCATCACGCACAATTAGCCGATGGAATTGAAGTATTTATTGGTCAAGGTCAAAAAGTTGGAATGGGTGGACACTTAATGGGTCAAAAAGTAACTGATCAAGTAGCTGAAATGAGATCATTGCCATCTGGTATTGATCAAAGATCTCCTGCTAGACATCCGGACTGGTTAGGTCCAGATGATTTAGCTCTTAAAGTTGAAGAGCTAAGACAATTAACAAAAAATAAAGTACCTATTCAATTAAAACTAGGTGCATCAAAAGTTTATGATGATGTGCGTATGGCTGCAAAATGTGATCCTGACTCTATTTATCTAGATGGAATGGAAGGATCAACTGGAGCTGGTCCGCATATAGCTGCCGCGAATACA
>CACJEC010000024.1 GCA_902592325.1 uncultured Pelagibacteraceae bacterium | reverse complement strand
TTTATAATGATCTTTAAATGCCCAATAAACATTATTCATCCAATTCCATTGATGGGAAACCCACTCTTTGGTAAAAATGGAATAATTTTTCATAATAGTTTCATAAACCTCTTCATCAGTGAGATTTTCAGATAAATTTATTTTTTTCAGATCCATTTTTCTAAAGATTGATTTGAAACCCAAAATGAACATGTGTCAATCAAATTGTGACCCATTATGAACTTTAGACTGAATTGAAACATTCTAAAATTTGTGATTAAAATCTACTTATGAATAATAAAGGCTTGGAATCAGAAATATCTCTGGAACAGACCCCAAAGTTTAAAGAGACTGAAGAAAAGCCTTTATTAAATGAAAAGAGTTCATTTAAAAGACCTAAAACAGTTAATATCAATGACCTTAAAGCAAGAGCTCAAGAAATTCAGAATAAAGAAAATAGAAAAAATATTTTTATATTCGTTTTCTTTTTATCTGTGCTTGGAACTCTAGGAATTTATCTTTCGATTTAAATGATTTGTAAATCATGATTTTTGGTGGTTAAATAAGATTATGAAAAATTCAATCGTATCGTTTAAAGATAAAATTATTCAAAGATACAAAACAG
Organism: uncultured Pelagibacteraceae bacterium; assembly: GCA_902592325.1. Taxonomy (GTDB): domain Bacteria; phylum Pseudomonadota; class Alphaproteobacteria; order Pelagibacterales; family Pelagibacteraceae; genus Pelagibacter. The sequence goes on along the minus strand of CACJEC010000024.1, from coordinate 7,392 downwards.
TAGAAGAAAATTTAGAAGAGAATAAATCCACTAACATTAATGTTTTATTAAATAGAGTTAAATTAGATAAAAAAAAGGAAAGTAGAAAAAAAATTTTATTTACTGCAGCAACATCTTTAGGTTTAGTTTTGTTTGGAGTATTAATATTTTAACACTTCATTTAATTTTAAAACTTTATTTAAATTTCAAATTAATCTAAAAAAAATAATATAAAATATATTTCTTTTTTTAAAGAATAATATTTTTTACTTTATTTGTTAATTTTATTAATGATTTATTTTCTGACACATCAGAATATTTTTTGATTAATTTTATTCGTCCTTTTTTACTCTTCTCAATCCAATTTTGATTATAGTTTTTTATTTCATAAAGTAATTTTTGACCAAAATCTCTTATATCTCCAGTCTCTACCTTAATAAAAATTGGTTTTTCCCAATATTCAGACCCACCTCCACCAGAATAACCTATTACCTTGTTTCCAGAAATTGCTGCTTCTATTGGCGGCATTCCCAAACCTTCAAAATTAGAAAATGATAAAAAAAATTTCGACTCTGCCAGGGTTTTAATTAAATATTTTTCTGTAACATTTTCTAAAGAAACGAATTTCCAATTCTTTGGAATTATATTTTTAAGATAAAATTTAAGTAAGTGTGGGTGATCTGGCAATTTTCTTGGCATAAAAGTAATTTTATTAACTTTTTTCTTTATCATAAATTTTTTACTATCAATTGATAAGTTCATCTTTAAAATTTTATCACTAAATTCTGGAAAAATTTCTTTAAAACATTTAATGTTATAATTTGAACTAATTAAAATTATACTTGCATTTTTGTATGCTGATTTTATCTTTTTAAAATCACTGGTAGAATTCATGTGGAAAAATCCTTGAATGAATATTCCATATTTAATTCCTTTATTTTTTAAATTTAAATCTATTGCAAAATGAGACCATATTTCTGGAATGATTAAAAAATCAGTAGCATTATTTAACTTAAAATTTTTTTTAGAGTTTAATTTATCATTAAACCAATCCTTACTGGGAGAAAAAGATTTTGATATTTTCATTTTATTAGGATTCCATCCTGAAAATTTTTTCTTAAAAAAATTAAATCTTTTAGACATTGAAGTTTCAATTTTATAAGGAATAGATTTTTTAAGATGAATTATGTGAGATGAAACATTTTTGATTAAATTGTTTAATTTCTTTGAATGAGAATAAATAATTTTAGCCCCACCTGATGCACCTTTCATCTCAGGCAATAGATAAATAATGTTAATTTTCTTCATTATTAAATTTTTATATTATAGTCATTGTTATTATTTAGATATTTTATTAATCAATTTATTTCTTATTTGAAAGAAAAATATAAAAGTAGTATATATCTTTTAAATCAAAATGGCGGGGTAGCTCAGTTGGTTAGAGCGCAGGACTCATAAGCCTGAGGTCAGTGGTTCGATCCCACTTCCCGCTACCATTTAAATAGCTAATTTAAAATTGTTTTGCTTATTTAGTCAAGAGCTATAGATTTATGAAAACTATATTGTTAAATTAATTTTATCATGGAATTGCCTCTTAGAACTAACAACTATTATAGACCAGAAATCGATGGATTAAGATCAATAGCTGTTATTTCAGTTATATTTTATCATTTACAAATTTCATTAGAAGGTACTGAGATTTTAAAAGGGGGATTTTTAGGTGTTGATATTTTTTTTGTTATATCTGGCTATCTAATTACATCAATAATTTATAGAGAAATCATCAAAACAAATAATTTTTCGTTTAAAAATTTTTACGAAAGAAGAATTAGAAGATTATTACCAGCATTAATTTTTGTAGCAATTATCTCATTTTTTTTTGCTTGGAAATATATGATGCCTACAAATTTTGTGGATTATTCAAAATCAGTTATTTATTCTGTTTTTTTTTCATCTAATTTCTTTTTTTATTTTTCAGAGCTTGAATACATCCAAGAAGATGCATTATTAACACCTTTTTTACACACATGGTCATTAGCTGTTGAAGAGCAGTTTTATATTATATTTCCAATTTTTTTTCTATTTTTGTATAGACTGATAAAAGAATATATTATTCATATACTGATAATAATTTTCTTAATTAGTTTAATATTAGCATCATTTTTATCAATAAATTACCCAGTATCCTCATTTTATTTTATACACACTAGATTATGGGAATTGTTGATTGGTTCTGTTTTAGCGTATATGGAAATACAAAAAGGATCTAGAAGTGAAAAAACTTTAGTTAATAATATATTTCAAATAATTGGGTTATCTTTAATAATTTTTTCAATAACCTATTTCGATGATAAAATAAGTCATCCTTCGTATTTAACATTAATTCCTATAATTGGAACTTCAATGATTATTTGGTTTTCTCAGAAAGAAAATATTATTATAAAAATTTTATCATCAAGATTATTTGTAGGCACTGGACTAATATCTTATTCATTATATCTATGGCATTATCCAATATTTGCATTCGGAAGACTTCAACAAGAATTACCTTCTGTAAAAGATAAATTTGAGTGGATTGTTTTAACTCTTATTCTTTCAATTATTACTTATTTTTTAATTGAAAAACCTTTTAGATTAAAAAATAAAAAATTTAATTTTATTAGAATCTCCAGGATTATCCCAATTATAATTTTAATTTTGATTATCACGAATGTATATAATATCAAAAATAAAGGTTTTGTAGAAAGACAATTGATCACTGAAAATTTTTTACTTGATCAAAAAGGCTATGCTGTAAACGATCATTATAAATTTAGAGAAAGTTATATACCTAAGGCTTTTTCTGCATCATCATTAAAAAAAAATATCTTAGTAGTTGGAAACTCTTATGGTGAAGATTTCTTGAAACTTTTTGAATTAAATCAAGATTTATTTCAAAACGAGATAATTTCATTAATTTCACCTCTTAAACGAAATAAAAATCTTGTTTATGAAGTATCTTGTTTAAAAGAATTAATTGAAAAACAAAACATGTTCTGTAATAACGTAAATTTTTCAGAAAATATTTTAGATCAATATAAGTACTCAGACATAATTATATTTTCTTCTCATTGGAATAGTGATGATCTTGATTTATTAGATGAAATTGTAAAATTAATTAAAAAAGATGGAAAAAAAATAATAATTACCTCTCATAGTTTAGAAAGTAAAATTTTCATGCCACATAGTTTTAATTTACTTGACTCAATTGTTTTTGAAAAAAGAAAACTTTTAGATGAGGATATCCTATATGTTGAAAAGGAAATGTATAAATATATTGATGATCGTAAAAAAATAAATTCTAGATTATTAAAGATTTCACTTGATAATGATGTAAAGTATTTTGATCAGCAAAGTTTTCAATGTGATCATATAAGAAAAATATGTGATGTTCTCACTCCAGAAGGACATAAAATATATTGGGATTTTGGACACTATACATCAGAAGGTGCAAAATATTTAGGAAAAAAAATATTTGAAAAAAAATTATTAAATTTTGGTTTTTAATTTTTATTTAATAATTTTTTTATATTTAGAAATATCCATTGATTGCTTTAAGGGATAATTTTTATCTAAAATTTTTTTAGCAGACACGGATTTGATGCTTTTATCATATTTTCTAGCAAATTTGATTACTGTTTGTTTTTTTCCACCAACATTTATAATTCCTTTTTTATTTAAAAGTTTCATTAAGTTCTTTGCTAATTCTTCATGAAAAATAAAGTTCATCTCAACATCATTAAATGCTTGTTTATGTACAAATGGTTTTTCAGTCATGCAAATTCTTAAGATTAGTGAATTCTCATACATTTGTACTGCACATTCACCACCTAATTTTGAAATAGCATATTTATTTATTGGAAGGACTGGATCGGTTTCTTTATAATTACCCTTTCTTCCAGGATAAATATAATTTGTAGAAAAATATATTAATTTAATTTTGAATTTCTCACAGATTTTAACAATGTTCGAAGTTCCAATAATATTAATGTCTATACTTTTAGATATATTATTTTCATGAATGCTCATTGGTCTAGATAATGCAGCACAATGAATTAAATAATCAGGTTTAATTTTTAAGAAATATTTATTTATCGAATTTAAATTATTGATATTCAAGACTTTTTTATTCGGATAAAAAATTTTATGTTTTGTTTTTATTTTTTTAAAAACTTTTGCAAATCTACCTGTTCCACCAGTAAATATTATTTTTTTCATATTATCTTAGGATAAGGTGTATGAATTATAAACTTTCCACCTTCTTTAATAAATTTTTTTTCTTTTTTGAAAATTTCATCTTTAAAATTCCATGCACCAAGAAAAATATATCTAATATCATTTTCTATAAAACCTCTATATTTATATATAGGTATTTTTGTACCAGGAGTAAATTTGTTTTGTTTATCTTTAGTTGTGTCAACAAAATAACTAATCATATCTTTACCTATTTTACAATAATTTAGAATTGTTGTCGATTTTGCAGTGACTCCATATCCTATGATTTTTTTCTTTTTTAAAATTATTTTGTTAAAAATTTTTTTTAATTGTTTTTTAGATTTTAAAACTCTTTTTGAGAATGATTTGTATGTTGATAATTTATTTAAACCAAATGAAATTTCTTTTTGTCTAAATATTTTTACAGAAGTATCAATTTTTTTCTTATAATCTTTTTTTTTTATAAAATATCTATTAGATCCACCATGTATATCGAGTTTTTGAACATGATAAACTTCAAAATTGTGCTTTTTTAAAATACTTTCAAGTCCTATTAGAGAAAAAACATAAATGTGTTCATTGTAAAATTGATCATAAGTATTTTTTTTTAAACACTCTAATAAAGATGGATCTTCAATTATAAGCGTTCCTTTATCCTCTAAAACTATATTTATAGACTCAAAAACCTCATCTAAATTTTCAATGTGACTAATTGTGTTAGCAGAGTATATCAAATCAATTTTATTATGATTTCTTAGGATTTTCCATGCAGTTTTTTTGTTCCAATAATTTGCATAAGTTTTGTAACCTAATTTTTTTGTTATTTTTTCAATGTTGGAACATGGTTCTACTCCTATTACTTTTTGTTTTGAAAAGTTTTTAATGAAACTTCCATCATTACTTCCAATTTCTAATATTTTTTTTGGTTTAAATTTATTTGATATTAATTTAGATAAATTTTTAAATGAATTAATCATTGTTTTTGACATAGAGGATCTGTAAGGATAAGTGTTATTAAACATTGCTTTACTGGATAAAGGCTTATTTATAGAAACAAGATTAGTATTGGCATCCATACCAACTTTTAATCTATATTTTTTCTCCTTTTTCTCTAAATCTTTTTTTTTAAGATAATTATTGGCTAAGGGTTGAAGACCTAGATCTAAAAAAATGTTGTTTTTTTTCAATTAAAATTTTCCTTTCTTAAATCATTAAAAATAATAGGCCATTCAAGACATTTTGAGTATTTATTAAACCAAAACGGGAGAAACCTTTCAGCTAAAAATCCATATATACGAACTTTGCCATAACTATCTAATTCAAAACCAAAAATTTCTTCACATTTGATTAACCAATCAAAAATCGTTTCGTAGTAATTATTCATCAGTTTTTTTGATTTACATATAAACATGTTGCCCTGATTATATGATTTTTCTGAATTAACGAATTGTCTAAAATCTTCTCTATCATTTTCGTTGAGAACATTTATAGCTTTATCAAGATCACCATTTCCGTGAAACATATCAAATTGAAATTTAATATTACGATTTTTTTTAAAAATTGATCTAGGGTTTTTCAAAATTGAGAGTTTTCCATACTTCAAAATTTTAGATAATTTTATATCATCAACATATATTTTGTCCCCAAGTATTACATCATAATCATTCCATAATTTAGGAACACTTTTTAATATATTATCTTCAAATTTAATATTTTCGTAACTAGCACTTATTTTATTTGACCAGAATCTTCTATAAGCACAAAATCCTATCCATTCTTGATCTTTAACTTCAATTAGCTTATTTTTCCAAAACCAATAGTGAAAAGTATACTCACCATAGAATTTATTTTTATAAGAAATATTTTCTCCAGAATCATCTCTAATCCAATCTTTATCAAATTTTTCATTACCTAAACCAACAGGAATATAATTGAGTTTTTTAACTTTTGATAAAAGTTCATTGTGTATACAAATACAAAACATTGTTAAATTTTGCATTTTAAAATTTAATTTCTTTAAAATTTAAATTTTTTGAATCTTTTTTTGATAAAATTGGAGATTTTATATTCCAATTTATTTTTAAATCTTTATCATTCCATTTTACCCCAATCTCCGAATTTTTATCTCTATAATTTGTACAGCTATAAATAATTATATTTTCCTTGTCTAATCCCAAAAATCCATGGATAAAACCAGTAGGTATATAAATTGATTTACAATTTTTCTCACTTAAAATTATTTTGAAATGTTTTCCAAAAGTTTTTGATTTTTTTCTACAATCAACCACAACATCTAATATTTTTCCTTTAACTACAGAAATATATTTTCCTTGCTGATAATTTTTTTGCATATGCAATCCTCTTAGAACATTTTTTTTTGATTTGGAAACAACTGTGAATATTAATCTTTTTTTAATATATTTTTCTAATCCTAATTCTCTAAAAAGACCTCTTTTATCATTAAAATTTTTTGATTGAAAAACTAATAAATTTTTGAATTTCGTTTTTTTTATTTTCATTTATAAAAGCTTTGCTAAATATTTTGAATATTCACAATTCCCATAAAATTTTATGGACTCTTTAAGGTGTCTCTTATTTATCCATTTATTATTAAATGCAATTTCCTCTAGGCAAGCAATTTTTAAACCTTGTCGATTTTCAATAGCTGAAACAAAATTACTTGTTTTATAAAAATCATCCATTGAACCTGTGTCTAGCCAAGCACCACCTCTTCCGATTAAACCAGCTGATAATTCGTTTTTAGATCTATAAAAATTTAATAAATCTACTATTTCTACCTCTCCTCTTTTTGAGGGCTTAAGTTTCTTAGCATATTTGACCACTTTGTTATCAAAAAAATATAAACCTGTAATTGCGAGATCCGAAACAAATTTTTTTGGTTTTTCTTTAATTTTTATAATTTTATTTTTGTTATTAATCTTGGCCACTCCAAATAGTTCTGGCTTTAAAACTTTATGTAAAATTACTTTAGCCCCTTTATTTAATTTTGTATTAGCTAAGAGTAATCTAGATAGATTTTGACCATAAAAAAAATTATCACCTAAAATCATTGCTACGTTATCTTTACCAATAAATTTTTCACCTATTACAAATGCATCTGGAAGACCTCTTGGTCGACTTTGTTCTAAATAACTAATT
>CACJEC010000023.1 GCA_902592325.1 uncultured Pelagibacteraceae bacterium | reverse complement strand
ACTAGTGATAAAAAAAATTATTAGATCATCTATTTCAGATATTATATGTAAAGGAGTTTTTCCTAAATTTTATTTTATTTCAGGTTCAGGTAATAGAAAAACATTTTCCAAGAAAAATTTATCAAAAATTTCTCAGTCATTAAAACAAGAGCAAAAAAAATATAAAATTTTTTTATGTGGTGGTGACACAACATTCTCTAATAAGTTGAGCTTTACTATAACATCGATAGGTTATTCAAAAGATATAATTTATCGAAATAAAGCAAAATATGATGACGATATTTATGTAACTGGAAATTTAGGTGACAGTTTTACCGGACTCCAAGTTTTAAAAAAAAAAATTAAAGTTCAAAAAAAAATTAAAGATTATTTTGTCAATAGTTATTATAAACCAAACATTCAAATCAAATTAACTAAAACCTTGCTTAAATACGCCAATACTTCAATAGATATATCTGATGGTTTAATTACAGATTTAGAGAAGATGATAAATAAACAAAATTTATCTTATAAGTTAAATAAAGATGATATACCTATTTCAAAAAATTTATCAAAATTAATAAATTTAAAAAGATTAAATAAAAATAATTTAATATCTCAGGGCGATGATTATCAAATTCTATTTACTGTTAATCCTTCAAAAGCTAGAATCATTAACTTCATGTCTAAAAATCTTAATATTAAGATAACTAAGATTGGTAAAATTACCTCAGGAAACAAAAAATCATCTTTAACTGATCAAAAAGGTAAGCAAATAGTGATTAAAAGTAAGGGTTATACACATCAATTTTAAAAGTTAATTATTGTCTTTTTTATCTTTTTTTGTATTGTCCGGGCTTAAAATTTAACAACCAACAATCTTAAGGTTTATATGAGCTCATCTGTCGAAACAATATTATTATACACTATTGCAGCTGGTTTCTTATCTATAGTTTATGGATACTTCACTGGAAAAAATATTTTAAATCAAAGCACTGGTAATTCCAAAATGCAAGATATTGCATCTGCAATTCAAATTGGAGCTAAAGCTTATTTAGCCCGACAATATAAAACCATCGCTATTGTTGGTGTGGTTGTCTTAGTAATTGTAAGCATAGCTTTCAGTCCTTTAGTAGGTTTAGGTTATTTAATAGGTGCTGCTTTGTCTGGTATTGCTGGGTATGTTGGAATGTTGGTCTCTGTTGAAGCTAACGTAAGAACTGCTGAAGCATCACGAAAAGGTCTGGCTCAAGGTCTTTCAGTTGCATTTAAATCAGGAGCAGTAACAGGAATGCTTGTTGCGGGATTAGCTCTTCTGGCAATCGCAGTATATTATTATTTATTATTAAAATTTAATATTGATGAAAGAGAAATTGTTAATGCTCTTGTAGCATTAGGTTTTGGTGCTTCACTAATTTCTATTTTTGCAAGATTAGGTGGAGGGATTTTTACTAAAGGAGCGGATGTAGGTGCTGATTTAGTTGGTAAAGTTGAAGCTGGTATTCCAGAAGATGATCCTAGAAACCCAGCTGTTATTGCAGATAACGTTGGAGATAACGTTGGAGATTGTGCAGGCATGGCTGCAGATTTATTTGAAACTTATGCAGTAACAATTGTTGCTACAATGGTTTTATCATCTATATTTTTTTATGGTGATATGAATATGATGATTTATCCCCTTACGATTGGTGGTGCCTGTATCATAACTTCAATATTAGGAACTTTCTTTGTTAAGTTAGGTAATAGTAAAAATGTAATGAATGCTTTGTATAAAGGTTTTGTAGTTTCAGCTTTAGCTTCAATAGTTATTTTATACCCAGTAACTGATTTTGTAATAGGTTTTACAAATGAATATTCAATTAATGATAAAACCTTTAATGGAATGAGTTTATATTATTGTGGAATAATTGGCTTGATAATTACTGGTTTATTAATCTGGATTACAGAATATTATACAGGAACAAATTATAGGCCCGTTAAATCAGTTGCAGCCTCATCAACTACAGGGCATGGAACCAATGTAATTCAAGGTTTAGCTGTTTCGATGGAAGCTACAGCAGTACCAGCATTAATTATAGTTGCTGGTATTTTAATTACTAATACAATCGCTGGGCTTTTTGGTATTGCAATAGCTGTTACTACAATGCTTGCATTAGCTGGTATGGTTGTAGCTTTAGATGCTTATGGTCCAGTAACTGATAATGCCGGTGGTATAGCCGAAATGTCTAATCTTGATAAAAAAGTTAGAAAAACTACCGATGCTCTTGATGCTGTAGGAAACACTACTAAGGCTGTTACCAAGGGTTATGCTATTGGTTCAGCTGGTCTTGGTGCTTTAGTTTTATTTGCTGCATATGTTGAGGATATAAAACATTTTTCAGAAGTGGCTGGTTCTAAGTTAGAGGGTATAGTTGTAACTTTTGATTTATCTAATCCTTATGTTGTAGTTGGTTTATTAATTGGTGGAATGCTTCCATATTTATTCGGCTCTATGGGGATGCAAGCTGTAGGTAGAGCAGGGGGCGCAGTTGTAGTTGAAGTTAGAAGACAATTTAAAAAATTCCCTGGAATTATGAAGAGAAAACAAAAACCTGATTATGCAAAATTAGTTGATCTTTTAACTGTTGCTGCAATTAAAGAAATGATTATACCATCTTTATTACCAGTGCTATCACCAGTGGTACTTTACTTTATTATACTATTTATTGGTGGACAAGTTGCAGCTCTTGCAGCAGTTGGTGCTATGTTATTAGGCGTTATTATTACTGGTTTATTTGTAGCTGTATCAATGACAGCTGGAGGCGGAGCATGGGATAATGCAAAAAAATATATCGAAGATGGAAATCATGGTGGTAAAGGATCAGAAGCGCATAAAGCTGCCGTAACTGGAGATACTGTAGGAGATCCATATAAAGATACAGCTGGACCAGCTGTTAATCCAATGATTAAGATTACTAATATTGTAGCATTGTTGCTTTTAGCTGTTATAGCTGGATGATATTTTATTAGTCTTTAACTCTTTTTTTGCCAACAGGGTCATCAATTTTTTGTCTTACAGAAGATAAAAAATTGAATATAAATGATCTTTTTTGATAATTAATCCCTGTTAAATTTTTATCAAAATCAATATTTTTCATATCACTTTTATTGTAAAATTTTTTGCTTATAAGTAGTCCACTATTATCAACTTCAAGAACCAAAACATCATTTTTAATCAATTTTTTTTGACCCAATTTCGTAAGTTTTGATCCAGAAGTTTTTCTTTCTATATAAATATAGATATCATTATCAAAAGTATTTTTAACTAGTGGAGGGCCAATAATATTAATTATATCATTAGTGTTAGCATAATTAGTTTTAAGTTTTGTTTGTTTTTCCTCTAAATTATGCACTCCATGATGTTGGACAATTTTGTTTAATGAACAACTTGATATAAATATTAATGATAGTAATAATAATTTTTTCATGAAAACTGATTATATTAACTTTTATAATAATTTGATAAAATTAACTACTAATAAATCTTTGTATGCAGGAGTCGTAAATAAACAAGATACCTTTAGTGATAGATTAACATTATTCTTATTACATTTTGCCTTTATTCTTAAAGAATTTAAAAGTGAGAAAAATGACAAAAAATTACAGGAATTATATGATTTTAATTTTAGACAATTGGAATTAAGTATAAGAGAAATTGGTTATGGAGATCAATCTATTAATAAAAAAATGAAAAATTATATTAATCTATTTCATAGTATTATTTCAGAAATACATTTCTGGAATGAAATAAACTTTAATAGTAAAAAAGAGCTGATATCAAAATTTTTACAAGAATTTACCAATATTGAATATTTAGTCGATTATTTTAACAGTTTTAGTGAACATCTTTCAAAAAATAATTTGAATTCTTATCTAAAAAGTGTAAGTACTCATTAATTATGGCTGTACCAAAACGTAAACAAACACCCTCAAGAACTGGAATGAGAAGATCTCAAAATATGAAATTTTCATCTAAAAATGTTGTTGAGGACAAGAAATCTGGTGAATATAGATTATCTCATCATTTAGATGAAAAAACAGGTATGTACAAAGGTCGACAAGTTTTAGACCCTAAAGAATAATTAATATTAAAACATGGGATCCATGATTAAAATTGCAGTTGATGCAATGGGAGGTGATAATTCACCTAGAAAAGTGATAGATGGAATTATTCATCACTATAACTCAAACAAAAACATTTATTATAAAATTTTTGGCGATGAACAAAAAATTACAAGTTGCTTAGGAAACAAAATTAACAAAGAAAACTACCAGATAATTAATACATTAAATAAAGTTTCGAGTGAAGACTCACCCTTAGAAGCTGCTAAAAAAGGTAAAGATACTAGTATGTGGCTAGCAATCGAAAGTGTTAAAAATAAAGATTGTGATATAGTTATTTCTGCTGGCAATACAGGTGCATTGTTAGTTATCTCAAAATTAAATTTAAAGATGATTGAAAATATTGATAAACCAGCTTTGTCAGCTTTATGGCCTAACAAAAAAGGAATGAGTGTTGTTTTAGATCTCGGAGCTAATATTGAATGTAGTGCTAAAAATTTATTTGATTTTTCAGTGATGGGAGCATCTTTATATAAATCTCTTTATCCTCAAGAAACTCCAAATGTAGCATTACTAAATATTGGTTCAGAAGAATTAAAAGGTAACGAAATAATTAAAGAAACTTACAAAATATTAAAAGAAAAGAAATCAGAGGATTTTAATTTCAATGGTTATATAGAAGGCAACCAATTAATGAATGGAATTGTAAATGTAATTGTTGCAGATGGCTTTACAGGAAATGTTGCCCTAAAAACTGCTGAAGGAACAGCAAATTTTATAACTCAGGAATTAAAAAAAACTTTAGGAGGAACATTTCTTGGTAAGATTTCTTCACTGTTGAATATTTCTAATTTAAAAAAATTCAAAAAACGTCTAGATCCAAGATTATACAATGGAGCTATATTCATAGGGTTAGATTCACCTGTCGTAAAAAGTCATGGCGGTACTGATTACATTGGTTTTTCAAATTCACTTGATGTTTGTTGCAGAATAATTAAAGGTAACTTAATAGATAAAATTAAAAAAAACATTAGATAATGAGAGTTAACTTAACTAAAAAAGATTTAGTTAATTCTGTTTATATGCAGTTAGGTTTTTCAAAACAAATTTCTGAAAATCTTATTGATGATTTTTTTCAAACTATTATTGATAATTTATATAAAGAGAAAGTATTAAAACTTTCAAAGTTTGGTACATTTTCAATAAGACAAAAAAAATCAAGAATTGGCAGAAACCCTAAAACTAAAGAAAAAAAGATGATTTCTGAAAGAAACGTAGTTTTATTTAAACCATCTAAAGATTTTAAAGATTTTATTAATTTATTAAATAATGAATAAATCTGATCAAGCTTATAAAACAATTGGAGAAGTTGTTAAAATTTTAGATTTAAAACCCAGATCTGGCCGTAAAAATCCTACATATACAATTAGATATTGGGAGAAAGAATTTAAACAAATTAAACCTAAATTTTTATCTGGTAATAGGCGATATTATGATAAGCCTAATATTGATTTATTAAAAAAAATAAAATTTTTACTCAAAGATAAAGGTATGACTATTAGTGGTGTAAAAAAAGTCCTCAATTCAAGCCACTCTAATGAACTTGACGAAAGTTTAAATAAATCTATAAAAGCAAATAATTTAAAGAATAAAATTTCAAATATTTCAAAAATTATTAAAGATTTGAAAAACTTAAAATAAGATGGCAAAAAAAACACACATTAAAGTTAGACTTGTTCCAGAAAAAAATCCTGATAGTCCTTTTTTTTATTATGTAAAAAAACCTGCGGGTGGTGAAAAAGCCAAGGTAAAATTAAAAGCTAAAAAATATAATCCAGCAACAAGAAAACACGAAGTTTTTATTGAAAAAAAACTTCCACCTCATAGTAAATAATTATTTCTTTTTAAAGTTTCGTTTTTCGAACTGTATGTAAGACCAAATCATATTTTTCCAAATACGATTGGTGATTTTGGGATCAATATTATTTTTTAAAGATTTTTTTCTTATGTTCTTTAATATAGTTTTAATTCTTTTCTGATCAATAATTTGATTTTTTTTGTCTTTTAAAGCCAGAACCTTTTTAACTAAGTTTGTTCTTTTTTTAATTATTTTTATAAGAGAATTATCTAATTTATCTAACTCTAATCTAATTTTACTTAGTTTTTTTCTTTTTAATGGCGACATTTATATATTTGGATTATTAGATAATTATTATATTTATCCAATTATGTATACAGCTAATACTAAAATTAATAATCAACTATCAGTTTGGCTAATTTTGATGTTTTTTATAGTCTGCATTATGATAGTTGTAGGAGGATTAACAAGATTAACCGACTCTGGTCTTTCCATTACAAAATGGGAATTATTTTCAGGTTTACTCCCTCCCTTAAATCAAAATGACTGGATGTTATATTTTAATCTTTATAAAGAAATTCCAGAATTTAAATTACAAAATTATGATATGACCATGCAAGAATTTAAAGTAATTTTTTGGTGGGAATGGGCTCATCGAATTCTTGGAAGATTAATTGGAATTGGCTTCCTCATTCCTTTAATTTATTTTTCTTTTAAAATCGAAATTTCAAAATTATTTAATCTTTATCTAATTTTTTTTTTAATATGCTTTCAAGGTTTTATAGGGTGGTACATGGTTAGCAGTGGCTTGGTTGACAGAGTAGATGTTAGTCATTTTAGACTTTCAGTTCATTTAATAATTGCATTTTTGATTTTGTCTTTGATTTTTTGGAATTATTTAAAGATTAATAAAAATAGAAAAATATTAAAAAAAATAAATCCATTAATTCCTTTTTCTTTTTTAATTTTAGTTTATTTACAAATTACTTTTGGTGCATTTGTATCAGGAATGGATGCTGGTAAAATTTATAATTCTTGGCCTTTAATGGGAAATACATATTTTCCAAATGATAATAATTTAGGAAATTTATTTAAATTATCAGCTTTAAGTGAACCATCTTTAGTGCAATTTATTCACCGCAATTTAGCTTATATAATTGGTGTGTTTTATTTGTTTATACTTTATAAAATTTATAAAAATAGAATTTATGACCTTTATAATTCCATAAAAATTTTAGGTATTTTCATTTTATTACAAATTGTTTTGGGAATTTTTACAGTATTATTTGGTGCACAGATCTATATATCATCTATGCACCAATTAACTTCAATTTTTTTAGTTAGTTCGTGTATTTATTTTTTCTATTTAAATACAAAGTCTAACTAACAGCCTTTAAAGTTCCTTTTGAAGATTTATTAAGAGCTTGATCTAAATCTGCAATAATATCATCGATATGTTCTAAACCGATACATAGTCTCACATAACTTTGAGTAACTCCAGAAGCTGCTAACTCTTTTTCATTTAACTGACTATGTGTAGTACTAGCTGGATGAATTGCTAAACTTCTTGCATCACCAATGTTTGCAACGTGATAAAACATTTTTAAAGACTCTATAAATTTTTTACCAGCTTCATAACCACCTTTTAATTCAATACCAACCATTGGGCCATTCCCACCAGATAAGTATTTTTTGGCTCTTTCTGCTATCGGTTTATCATGTTCAGTTGAATAAATAACTTTTGTTACTTCATTATGTTTTTTTAAATATTCAACAACTTTTTGGGCATTTTCACAATGCTGTTTCATTCTAAGAGGAACTGTTTCAAGACCTTGGATAATAGCAAAAGCATTATCAGGTGAACATGCAGAACCTAAATCTCTTAATAAACAAACTCTAGCCCTCACAGCAAATGGTACATTTGCACCTGTTAGTTCAGGTACAACTTTACCCCAAATAGCTCCACTATAACTAGCATCTGGTTCATTAAATAATGGTTGTCTTTTAGGATCTGCTGTCCAATCAAAATTACCACTGTCAACTATACTCCCAGCGATAGCAGTCCCATGTCCTCCTATATATTTTGTAAGTGAGTGAATTACTACAGCAGCACCATGTTCAATTGGTTTACATAATACTGGTGAAGCTGTGTTATCCATTATTAAAGGTATGTTATATTTTCGACCAATGTCAGCAACT
>CACJEC010000022.1 GCA_902592325.1 uncultured Pelagibacteraceae bacterium | reverse complement strand
GTAGTAAAAGCACAAATACATTCAGGCGCAAGAGGTAAAGCCGGTGGAGTAATTGTTTGCAATACACCCTTAGAGGTTGCTCAAGCAACAGATAAACTTTTGGGAAAAAAATTAGTTACGAATCAAACTGGCCCAGAGGGAAAAATAGTTAATAGAATTTATATTGAAGAAGCAACTGACATTGAAAAAGAATTATACTTAGGATTAGTTTTTGACAGAAGCTCGGAAAGTATAATGGTTGTAGCCTCTACAGAGGGTGGAATGAGTGTTGAAGAAATTGCCAAAGAAAAACCAAAGTCTATCATTAGATCTAAAATTGAAGTTGCAGTTGGTATACAAAGTTTTCAAGCAAGAGAATTGGCATTTGGATTAGGTATTGAGCCAGAATTAATAAGGAGAGCCTCAGAAACTATTATTGGATGTGCTAAAGCTTTTAGTGAGTTAGATGCTACTATGGTTGAGGTAAATCCATTGGTAATTTCAAAACAAAAACAAATCTTAGCGCTGGATTGTAAAATGAGCTTTGATAATAACGCAATGTTTAGAAGAGATAAAGTATCTGAACTGAGAGATAAAACCCAAGAAGATGAAAAAGAAGTTTTTGCGTCTGACAGAGGTCTAAATTATGTGAGCTTAGATGGAAACATTGGAAATATTATTAATGGTGCTGGATTAGCAATGGCATCTATGGATATGATTAAATTAGCAGGCGGGGAACCAGCTAATTTTCTAGATGTAGGTGGAGGAGCAACTCCTGAAAAAATTGTAAAAGCCTTTAAATTAATTACTATGGATAAGAAGGTGAAAGTTATTTTAGTAAATATTTTTGCTGGAATAAACAGATGTGACTGGGTTGCAGAAGGAATAGTTCAAGCACTAGAAAAAATTGAAATTAAGGTTCCATTAGTAATAAGATTAGCTGGAACAAACGTTGAAAAAGGAAATAAAATTCTTCGAGACAGTAAGTTAAATTATATTGAAGCAAATACTTTAGAGGATGCTGCAAACAAAGCTGTTGCGGCATTAAAAAAATAAAATGGCAGTAATAATTGAAAAGAATACAAAAATTTTGATTCAAGGTTTCACCGGAAAGATGGGAACTTTTCACGCAGAAGAAATGATAAAATATGGATCTAATGTTGTTGGTGGTGTTACACCTGGAAAAGGAGGTCAAAAACATTTGGATAGACCTGTATTTAACACTGTGAAAGATGCTGTGAAACATACTGGTGCTACAGCATCAATATTATTTGTGCCACCAGCTTTTGCAGCTGACTCAGCTATGGAAGCAGCAGATGCAGGTATAAAAACTTGTGTAGCTATAGTCGATGGTATCCCTTCCCACGATATGATTAGAATTAAAAGATATATGAAGAGGTATTCTAAAAATGAAAAGATGACACTGGTAGGACCAAACTGTGCTGGAATTATTAGTCCGGGAAAATCTATGTTAGGAATAATGCCAGGCCATATTTACAAAGAGGGAAGAGTTGGAATAATAAGTCGATCTGGAACCCTAGGTTATGAAGCTGCTGAACAAATGAAACATTTAGGAATTGGAATTTCAACTAGTGTCGGAATTGGAGGCGATCCAATAAATGGAAGCTCTTTTAGAGATATTATTGAAAAATTTGAAACAGATGATGAAACGGATGCAATTTTAATGATAGGCGAAATTGGTGGACCACAAGAAGTTGCAGCAGGTGAGTTTGCAAAAGAAAATATGAAAAAACCTGTTATAGGATACATTGCAGGGCTTACGGCGCCAAAGGGAAGAGTAATGGGCCATGCAGGTGCTATTGTTTCTGCATATGGTGAAAGTGCAGTAGAGAAGGTAGAGCTTTTAAAAGATTGTGGCGTAACTATATCAAAGAATCCATCTGTGATGGGAGAAACTGTTAAAACAGTTTTAAATAATTTATAATTAAATAGAAATTTCTCTAAGTCTTTTTAAGTAATCTTCAAATTCTTTTATAAAACTTGAAGTTGGTTTTATAAATTTTTTTCTTTGGTCATTTGATGTTTTTTCTAAAAAAAAAAAATTTTTTTCACATGCCTCATTTATCATAAGTGCAGATTTTGGACGTGAAGTTTTAAATAATTTAGTTTTAAGTTCTTCAACAGTTAAATTTTCATTATATTTGTATGCATTCATTACTAATAACATCATATGGTAATGTGATGGTGACTTGCGAAAAAAATAATTGCTGGAAGTATGAGATAATTTCATCTGATCTTCCCAAAAATTTAATAACTCTTTGGTAGTTTTCATTTAAGATCTAACTCTTGTTTTTTGAGGGTCGTAATGTGGAAATCCAACTATTTTAGCTGGAATTCTTTTTTGATGACCATCTATTTTTCCAACTTCAACTTCAGTGCCTATCTCTGAATGACCAACATCAATTCTACATAAAGCAATATTTTTTCCCAAAGTAGCAGACAAACATGCACTTGTAATAATACCAATTTGTGCTCTTCCAATATGTACACAATCTCCATGATTAGCTTTTTCTTTACCAATCAATTCTAGGCCAACTAATTTTTTTTGTGGGGTTTCTTTTCTTTTAATTAAATTTTCTTTACCAATAAAATCATCAGTTTTTGTTTTAAGTGGAACAGCAAATCCTATACCGGCCTCAAAAGGATCTTGCTGTCCATCAAATTCATTTCCAAATAAAACTAATCCAGCTTCAATTCTTAATAAATCTAAAGCACCAAATCCAGCAGGGATTAACCCATCATCTTTACCTGCTTCCATAACCTTGTCCCAAACTTGAGGAGCATGATCGGGATGACACCAAACTTCATAACCAAGTTCTCCTGTATAACCTGTTCTTGATACAATTAATGGAATTCCGTTTAATTCTTCCAACCTACAAATGGTAAATCTAAACCATTGTAACTCAGAAATCGTTGGTTGAGTTGGTGGGGTGAATATTATTTTTTCTAAAATTTTTCTACTGTTTGGACCTTGAACAGAAATATTATTAATTTGATCAGTTGAGTTTTTGATTATTACTTTAAAATTTTTTTTCTTCGCTTGTTCTTTGAGCCATTCTCCAGCATATTCGTCTCCACAAACCCATCTAAAACCTGTTTCACTTAATCTTAACAATGTACCGTCATCAAACATGGTGCCATTTTCATAACACATTGCAGAATATACAATCTGTCCAACAGATAGTTTTTTGATATTTCTTGTTAATGTATAGTTCATCAATTCTTCTGCATCTGGCCCTATAATTTCAAATTTTCTTAATGAGGATAAATCTATTACAACTGCTTTTTCTCTACATGCTGTGTATTCATTTATCACACCATGTTTTGTATAATCGTTTGGCAGCCAAAATCCTCTAGCATCAACAAAGTTTCTTGTTAGTTTTGAAGTTCTTTCGTAGAAACCTGTGTTTCTTGTTAGTTTTTTTTCAGAGTCTGTTTTCATTCTAAAAGCAAATGATTTTGTAAATTCTTTTTTTCTATCATAAGTTCTAACAAATATATCTGTAGGATTCCATCCATTACAACTATCAATATCACTAGGACAAGCAGTTGTCCCACAAGTTAAATCTTTTAGAGCTCTAAAAATTACATAATCACCTGGTCTTGCAAAGGACTCATCTGATAAAACTGAATTTTGACCACCAGCAGATGTATTAAAAAATAAATTAATTGCATGCCAACCCTTTTTCTTTTGCACTCCATATTTTTCCATCGCTTCATTTAAATTATCTGAACAATTTGCATGACCAAAATATCCAGCATCCTCGTAATATTTAGAAGTACAAGCAAGATTAAATGTATCATGAATACCAACTGTATCTCTTACCACCTCTACTAATGGTTCATGATCTACATCATAAAATTTTGAAAACAGTCCTGGTCCAGGAAAAGTATGACCCATAAAAGTTCTTGTTGTTTGCCAATCAAGACCGTTCTCTTTTCCTTTATCTAATTTTGCCGTATCATACGCTACAAAATCAGAACATTGTCTTCCTGTTGGAGTAATGACTTGAATATAATCACCTTCTTTTACTTGATAACCAATTGATGTGGTTCTTGCTATATTTCTCTCTTCCGATGGATCGTAAACAGGATCAGGAATAACACAAAACTCTTTTTCTTTTTTAACTTCTGACCTTGTTACCATTACCGTGAGCTCTGTAGAAGGGTTTTGCTCATGTACAAGCATTTGATTTCCCGGGGCTGCAAAAATACAATAACATTTATCTTTTGATTTTAATTTTACACTCTCACCTGCTTTTGTTTCTTTATCAAAAATCATTGATGATTTTGATTTCTCAATATTTAAGTTTCGTTTTTTTAATTGAAGCAAAGCTTGCAAGGATGTTTCATCTTTTTTAAAAAGTATTTTTTTTATCTCTGTGTTATCTTTAATTTCTTTTAAGCTTAAAATTCCAAGTTCTGATTTACCGTCTTTATTAAATACTGAAATTTCGCAAACTTGATTTCCTTCGTTATTGATAATTTCAATCTCATCATCAGGAAATATTTGAATTCCAGTTAAACCACCACCTTCGACAATATATCTTTCAACCCCAGGTGGTAGGGCATTTAGTCCTGGTTCTTTAATATCTAATGTTGTTTGCGACATTTTTATAAATCTATTCTTATATTATATAAATATCTAGTAGTTGACTATCATTTTACTTAAGCACATACTAAATACACTTAATATTAAGAAAGGGGAATAAATGCGAAAAATAATATCATTAATTTCTGCGCTGATAATATCAGTAGTAAGTTTTGCTGGTCTATCAAATGCAGATAGCAAAAAACCTATAGTTATTCCAACACACAACTGGTCAAGTCAGATTGTAATGGCTTATGTTATCGGTGGGATTATGGAAGACATGGGTAACAATGTTAAATACGTTAATGCTGACTCTCAAGCAGTTTACGAATCAATTAGAATTGGTGACGTAACTATATCTCACGAGGTATGGGAATCTGCTTTTGGTAAATCTTTTACAACAGCTCTTGATAAAGGTGGATTGCTAGACTGGGGAGACCATGAAGCAAGAACACTTGAGGATATGGGATATCCTAACTGGGTTGCTGAAAAAGGATTATGTCCTGGTTTACCAGACTGGACTGCTTTAAAGAATCCAGACTGTGCTAAAAACTTTACAACACCTGACTCTCCAGATGGAAAAGGAAGAATGTTGGAAGGACCACAAACGTGGCATGGTGACTTAATTCCACAAAGGGTTGACGCTTTAGGTTTAGGAGATCTATGGTGGGTTAAATTTGCTGGAAGTGCTGACGCGCTTTGGGCAGAGTTAGCAGCAGCTGAAAAAGAAGGAAGAGGAACAATCATCTTTAACTGGACACCTAACTTTACAGATGGTGCTGGTTTTACATTTATCGATTTTCCTCCATACACTGCTGGTTGTAGACCAGAAGATGGTGGAGATGGAAAATGTGGTTCACCAGATGGTTATTTGAAAAAAGCAGTTAATGCTGATTTTCCAAAAACTCATCCAAAAGCAGCAGCAATGTTCAAAAAACTTTCTTTCTCAACAAGTCAGATTGGTGCAATGGCAGCTTTAGTTGACATTGATAAAATGACTCATGAAGATGCAGCTAAAAAATGGCTGAAAGATAATAAGAAAGTTTGGAAAGCTTTTACTAAATAAGGTTAAAAGTTTTTAAATCTTTAAATCTCTCCCAACTAAGTTGGGGGAGATTTTTTTTTACAAAATAAATGATCAAATATTTTATAAGTATATTTATTAGCTTACTTTTTTTTAATCAATCTTTAGCAAAAGATGTTAGTATAAATGAAAACATTGATCTCGAGTTTGTTTGTAATTTAGAAAAAAAAATAATTAAAAATTCAGAATACAATTATCAAACTTTTTTAGCTAAAGATTTAAATGAGAAAGGTTTAGATAGTTTTAAAATTTTATCCAAAAGTCCAGAAACACTTTTAATCAAAGGATTATCATCATTTCTTTCAGTTTCATCAAAACTTAATGTCAAAGTAGTCAATAAAGATATAGTTTTATTCAAATCAATTGATAAAGAAAAAAATTATTCTGAGTCCGGTATTATCACAAGAAAAACAGGTGAATTAATTCATGAAATAACAAAAAATATGAAAAGTGAAAACTCTGAAAAATATATTTCTATTTATTCATGTAATAAAGATGACAAAAAAGTATAATTTTTTTTTAGCTAATTTTGTGTAAAATGTAATTATGAAAAAATACCTTTTAGTAATAACTATAAGTTTATTAATCAGTTCAGCTGCAATAGCGCGAAGCACAGGATGCAAAGAAGGAAATTGTGAAAACGGTTTTGGTAAATGGGTTTATACTGACAAAACTACCTATGAAGGAGAATGGGTAGGAACAAAAAAAAATGGTCAAGGAGTAGAAACTTGGCCTAATGGTTATATCTATAAAGGTGAGTTTAAAAATAGTGAGTGGAGTGGTGTAGGTGTTTTAACCTTTCCTGATGGTTCAACTTATGAAGGCGAATGGGCAAAAGGTTTTATGAATGGAAAAGGAACTTTTACTTGGTCCGATGGAACTCAAAAAACAGGAACATGGAAAAATGGAAAGCTGCTAGATTAAATGTTGAAAGAAAATTTTTTAAGTAAAATAAAGTATTTACCTGAGACTACAAAACAGTTTGGTGGCCTAGTATTAATAATCTTAATTATTTCATTATCTTTTTTTGTTCTAAATATAAAGTTTGGTGGTGGCGATGAACTTGTTAGAAAAATGAAGTTAGAGGAGGAGAGGATTGCTAAAGAAAAGAAATTAAGTGAATTAATTTCTAAATTGCCTTCAGGAATATTGGTAACTTTTGATGGCACAGATCACTATAAGTTAACTGATGAAGTTTATGAGCAAGTTTGTAAAGCAACAAAATTAATTCCTCAAAGAGCGATTATGGGTGCAAATTTTTTAAATTTTAGAGCTCATGAAATTTATACAATTAATGGTAACAAAATTGATGAAACATTTGTTAAGTGGGATGAGGAGAAAAATAAGTGTTTTGCAGGCTTTACAGTGAGTGGAAATAATGTTGGAGTTGACGAGTCTATTACTGTAAGTGGTGAAGCATTAAGTTTTTTAAGTACAGGAATTGATACTAGGGTTTATTATATTAAAAATTTTTAGGAGGAAAGTAACAATATTATGGATTTTATTTTGTCATAATTTCATATAACCTAATTAAAATTTATGTCCGAGCCAGTAATCAAATGTGAAAATGTGTATAAAATTTTTGGGGCAAATGCTCAAAAAATGCTTCAAGACTCTAATGGCAATGTTGACGCTAAAACTTTTCAAGAAAATGGGTGTATTGTTGGAGTAAACAACGCTTCTTTTGAAGTTTCAAAAGGAGAGATGTTAGTTGTTATGGGTTTATCTGGTTCAGGTAAATCAACTTTATTAAGATGTATTTCGAGATTAACTGATGCAACAGGTGGTAAAATTTTTATAGAAGGTCAGGATCTGTTACAACTAAATAATAAAGATTTAATAGATCTTAGAAGAAATAAAATGGGGATGGTTTTCCAAAGTTTTGCTTTGCTTCCACACAAAACTGTTGTGGAGAATATAGCCTTTCCACTTCAGATTAAAGGAGTGAAGACAGAAGATAGTATTATTAAAGCAATGGACATGGTTAAACTAGTTGGTCTTGATGGTAGAGAAAACTATTTTCCTAGAGAACTTTCAGGAGGACAACAACAAAGAGTAGGTATCGCAAGATCTTTAGCAGTTGAGCCAGATATTTGGTTTTTAGATGAGCCTTTTTCGGCTTTGGATCCATTAATTAGAAAAGAGATGCAAGATGAGTTCTTACGACTTCAAGAAAAATTACAAAAAACAATTATGTTTATTACACATGATTTTGATGAGGCTTTAAAACTTGCTGACAGAATTGCAATTATGAAAGATGGAATAATTGAGCAGCTAGACACTCCCGCTAATATTGTTTTAAATCCAGCTACGGAATATGTAAGAAAATTTACCGAAGAAGTGCCAAGGGAAAAAGTTTTATTAATCAAAGATGTTATGGATACTTCGAAAGATAATTTAGGTGATTTAAAAGTTTCTGAAGATGAAATCATAGAGAATGTTGCAGAAAAAATTCTCACTCAACAAAAATCAGTTGCTGTAGTCAATGAAAACAATGAAATTATAGGCTCCATTAATCCAACTAAAATAATCAATACAGTTTTTGGAGGAAGAAAAAATAATAATTAAATTATGGAACTTTTAAAAAAATATCCAAAAACTTTTCAATGGTTATTTTTATTAATAGTATTCTTTGCTTTGTGCTTTGCGATTGATGTCCCCGAAACATATAAGTTCATTAGGGGCCAAGCAGAATTTGTCAAAGATCCTAATCAAAGTAGTTATGTATTTTTAGGAAAAGAAGTAAGATATTACGCTTTCGACGTATTCTGGAGACTGCCTCCATTGCTTGGATGGTTACCTATTTGGATTAATGATTCATTATTTTTCTTAATGAACGATTGGATGCCAATTGAAGTTTGGAACGAAGATACTCAAGAATTTAAAAGTCGTCCGATAGTTTTGCAAATAAGCAGAAATTTAACTGCTTTCATGACTTTTTTGATAGAATTAATAAGAGAGATATTATTAGGCGGTCTTGAAACTATAGTTGCGTTTACTAGTTGGGATTGGATAGATAAAAATCCATGGGCTGAATTACCAGGATTACCTTGGACAATTGTTGCAGCGGGTGCAGCATTACTATCTTATAAACTAAGTGGCAAAGGTTTGGCTTTGTTTGCTGGTTTAACGATGGTTTACATATCTGTATTTGGTCAATGGAAACCTTCTATGCAAACTCTTTCTTTTATATTAGTTGCTGCTCCATTATCTTTTATTTTTGGACTTGGATTAGGAATAGCAGCTTTCAAAAGCAAACGTGTCGAGAAAGCTTTATATCCAATTTTATTAGTGATGCAGACAATGCCACAATACGCAGTATTGGTTCCTGCGCTAGTTCTTTTTGGAGTGGGTGATCATGCTGCAGTAATTATAACTATGGTTGTGGCCATACCACCAATGATCTTATTAACACTATTAGGTTTAAGAGCGGTACCTCCAGAAGTAATTGAAGCTGGAAGAATGAGTGGATGTAATAATTGGCAATTAATGTTTAAAGTATTAATTCCAACTGCTAGAAGAGATATATTAATCGGTGTAAACCAAGTCATAATGGTGTGCTTCTCTATGGCAGTTATTTCAGCTTTTATTGGAGCAAAAGGTTT
>CACJEC010000021.1 GCA_902592325.1 uncultured Pelagibacteraceae bacterium | reverse complement strand
AATGGTATATGTTTATCAAAAAATTCTCTCACATATTTAATTACTTCCTGTCCACGCATAGGATCATATCTTTCACTACCACCCTCCTCTGATTCAATTATATTTGTTCCATACAAGCTATCATACAAACTTACCCATCTTGCGTTTGCTGCATTAAGTGTGTACCTTGCATTCATTATTGGAACTACAAGTTGTGGCCCAGCAATTTTTGCTATTTCATCATCTACATTATCTGTCTCAATATTAAAATCTTTACCCTCATCTACAAGATAGTTTATTTTTTTTAAAAATTTTTTATATTCTTCAATTTTGATTTTATTTCCTCTCCTTTTTATGTGCCATTCATCAATTTGTTTCTGTAAATTTTCTCTTTTTTTTATAAGTTTCGTATTCTCTGTTGCCAGACTATGTACAGCCTCGCTGAAGCCAAACCAGAACTCTTTTGGATTAATATCTGTGTCTTTTAGCAATTCGTTGTTAACGAATAATAGTAAATCTTCAGCAATTTTAAGATTATTTACATTTTTATATTGAGTAGGCATTACCCAATGTTAAAACTCATATAAAATTAAGTCAAATTATTAATAGTAGCACTGACATTTTGTTGTCACTTTTATTTTTTATGACATAATTTAAGCCAATGAAAAATTATCTTAATTTTGAAACTGATATTAAAACTCTTGAAGATGAATTAGATAAGCTAAAAGATCCTTACAATCAAGGAGGATTATCAGAAGTTGATACAAATAAAATCTCAGAAACCCAAGTTGAATTGGACAAAAAATTAAAAGAAATTTATTCAGCTCTTGATCCTTGGCAAACCACAATGGTTGCAAGGCATGAGGACAGACCAAAATCAAAATTTTTTATAGATAATCTTTTTGAAGATTTTATCTCTTTAGCTGGAGATAGATATTATGGAGAAGATAAATCGGTTATAACTGGGTTTGCAAAATTTAATAATAGATCTGTTCTAGTAATTGGTCAGGAAAAAGGTGAAGATTTGGAGTCTAGAATTGAAAGAAATTTTGGAATGATGAGACCTGAAGGGTACAGAAAAACTATTCGGCTTATGGAATTGGCAAACAAATTTAATATACCTATAATATCTTTTATTGATACCCCAGGCGCATATCCAGGTGTAGGAGCTGAGGAGAGAGGGCAAGCAGAAGCAATTGCAAAATCTATTGAATGTTGTATGAAATTAAGAGTTCCAACTTTAGCTATTATTATTGGTGAAGGTGGTTCGGGAGGAGCAATAGCATTAGCCTCCTCAAGCAAAGTGATAATGTTGGAAAACGCAATCTATTCAGTTATATCACCTGAGGGATGTGCTACTATTCTATGGAGAGATCCGAAAAAAATGCTTGATGCTGCTAAAGCAATGAAATTATCATCTAAAGATCTTTTAGAGTTAAGAGTTATTGATGAAATAATTCCAGAACCAATAGGTGGAGCGCATAGAGATAAAAATTTGGTTTTAAGCAATGTTAGAGAATCTATTTCAAAAAACTTAAGTTTATTTCAAGATATGTCAGGTGAAGATATTTTAGATCAAAGAAAAAATAAATTTTTAAAGATTGGTAGAAATAAAGGTTTTACAAGTAATCCAGAAAGTTTAAGCACACTAGAAAATAAGGCTAATGTTATGAGACAATTTTTTAATGTTAATAAAAAAAATATATACTACATATCTGGTTTTTTATTATTAACAACGATATTAATAATTTCCTTTTTATAAGGCACCGCAACAGTGTTTATATTTTTTTCCCGATCCACAATAACAAGGTTCATTTCTTCCAATTTTTTTTTCTGAAAATTTAGGATCTATTTTTTTTGATTTATTTTCTTCTTTGGTTTGCAAAACTACTTTTAAATTCATTAAAATTGTAATGTAATCTAATTTCAATTTTTCTAGTAAACTCGAAAATAAATCAAATGCCTCTTTTTTATATTCATTCAATGGATCTCGTTGTCCATAAGATCTTAAACCAACTACTTGACGTAACTGTTCTAAATACTGTATGTGAGATTTCCAGTTCATGTCTATCGATTGTAATAATATTCTTTTTTCTATTTCTTTTGATTGATTTTCACCTAAAATTTTAGTTCTTTCATTTCTATTATCATTAAATTGATCTATTATTTTTTGTCTAAAATCTTCATCTCGGAGAGAAATGAGCTCTAAAAATTTTTGTTCCTCTAAACTTTTACCCATTAATGACTTTAATCTATTTTTGAAATCATTACTTTTTGGATCTTTTATTTTTAGAATCTTTAATTGAATTAATTCATCGATAATTTCATTTAAAAATCCCTCAGAATATGAAAATATTTCGTCACTTTTCATAGCGTCATCTCTTTGAGAAAAAATTACATGCCGTTGATCATTTAATACATTATCGAATTTTATTAATGTTTTTCTGATATCAAAGTTTCTAGCCTCAACCTTTTGTTGAGCTCTTTCCAATGCTTTATTGATCCAGGGATGATCTATACTTTCTCCATCTTTTAAACCTAATTTTTCAAGAATATTGTTCATTGACTCTGAACCAAATATCCTCATTAAATCATCTTCGAGACTTACATAAAATATTGATTTTCCCTCATCTCCTTGTCTGCCAGATCTTCCTCTAGCTTGATTATCCACTCTTCTAGACTCCATTCTTTCTGTCCCGATTACAAATAAACCCCCTAAAGATTTAATTTTTTCTTTATCTTTTTTTAAACGATCATCTTCAATAGATCCTTTTTTTCCACCTAATTGGATATCAACCCCACGTCCTGAAATACTTGTAGTTATAATTACTGAACCTTCTTTACCAGCGTTAGCTATGATTTCAGCTTCATTTTGATGATTTTTAGCATTTAGAACAACATGATTTATATTTTCTTTTTTTAATAATTTTGAATAAACCTCAGATTTATTAACACTAGAGGTAAAAACTAACAAAGGTTGACCGGCTCGATTACATTCAATTATTTTTTTTATTATTGCATAATTTTTTTCCTTTTCAGTTCTAAAAATTTGATCGTTATAATCTTTACGGATCATAGGATTGTTTGTTGGAATTATTACAACTGGTAAATTATAAATTTCATAAAATTCCTCAGCCTCAGTTGCTGCAGTTCCGGTACATCCTGATATTTTCTTGTATAATTTGAAGTAATTTTGATATGTTATTGAAGCCATAGTTTGGTTTTCAGCTTGTATCTCTATTTTCTCTTTTGCTTCTAAAGCTTGATGGAGACCATCACCAAACCTTCTACCTTCTAGAATTCTACCTGTTAATTCATCTATAATTTTTAAACTATTATCTCTAATGATATAATCCTTACCTTTTTCAAATAAATGATTAGCTTTCAACGCTTGGTTAACATGATGAACTAGAGCTAAATTTTCAGGGTCATAAAAATTATTATTTTTTAATATTCCAGCATTCGAAAAAATTTTTTCAACATTATTAATACCTTCATTTGTTAAAAGTATATTTTTATCCTTTTCATCGATTTCATAATCATTTTTTTTTAATTGTTTTACTAATTTATCTATAGCCAAATATTGATTTGTTTTATCTTCCGCAGCGCCTGAAATTACCAAAGGTGTTCTTGCTTCATCAATTAAACAAGAATCAATTTCATCCACGATTGCATAGTGACGTTCTTTTTGAACTTTTTCGTCATTAGAGTATTTCATGTTATCTCTAAGATAATCGAAACCTAGTTCACTATTAGTTGCATAGGTAATATCACAATTATAGTTCCGTTTTCTTTCCAAATCATTTTGATCGTTATTGATAAACCCCGAGGTTAATCCTAAAAAATTATAAATTTTTCCCATCTCATGGGAGTCTCTTTTTGCTAAATAATCATTTACAGTTACTACATGCACCCCTTTCTCTTCTAATGCGTTTAGATAAGCTGATAAAGCAATAGTCAAAGTTTTACCTTCACCAGTTTTCATTTCCGCAATCTTATTTTCATGAAGAACAACTCCCCCAATTAATTGAACATCAAAATGGCGTTCATTTCTTGATCTTCTAGATGCCTCTCTTACTAAAGCAAAAGCATTAGGTAAAATCTGTTCCAATTTTTCTCCATTTCTGAGTCTCTCTTTTAACTCTAGAGTTTTTTTAGGAAAATCCTCATCAATTAAATTTTTAAAACTCTCTTCTAAGGCATTAATTTCTTTAATAATTTTTCCAATTCTATCTAATTCTTTCTGATTGCCAGATTTGATTAATTTTGAGAAAAAGCTTAGAGGATTTAACATTGGTTTTGATATATAATTAATTATAACTTTAATATAACTATTAAATAATTATTTTAAATAGCATGGGGATTAATATACCGAATTTTTTATCGTCTAAATCAAAAAATCGTAAAATGATCGATTTTCAGGATTTAGACCATTTAGATGGTTTATCAATATCTACTGTTAGTGCAAATCTTTACAAAACTAGCAGAGATGATGTAGTTATGTTTTATTTTAGAGATGGTGCAAATTATGCATCTGTTTATACTCAATCAAAAATTCTATCTGAAAATATAAAATGGAATTTAAATCAAAAAGCAAAAAAAATCTTTTCATTATTGGTTAATACTAGGAATGCTAATTCATTTACTGGTGAAAAAGGTTATAAAAGCATGCAAAGTATTGCTGAGGCAATCTCTTTACAATTGAGTCATAAACAAAAAGAAGATGAAAAAAATCCAAAAATAATTAAACCTAAAAACATTATGTTTGGATGCACAGGTACTATTGGTGAAACATTTCCTGTAGAACAAATAACTCTAAAAATTCCAGACCTTATAAAAAATATAAAATACACCCAAAATAAACTTATATGGATGAAGGCTGCTTTAGGAATAATGACTACTGATACACAACCAAAAATGGCCATGGAGGAATGTACTATAGGAAAGTCTTTAGTTAAGATCTACGGAATTGCAAAAGGTTCAGGAATGATACACCCAAATATGGCGACTACTTTAGGATATATTTTCACGGATGCGGATCTTCCTAATGACATATTAAAAAAATTATTAAAAAAAAATATTGAAAATACATTTAACGCAATAAGTTGTGATGGAGATATGAGTACTAATGATATGGTTTCAATTTTTTCTACTGGTAAAGCTAATAATGCAAAAATAAACAGCGTGTCTGATAAAAAACTTAAATATTTTGAATTGTCATTAAATAAGGTTTTATTAAATTTAGCTAAAAGAGTAGTTGGTGATGGAGAGGGAGCCTCAAAATTTATAACTATTAAAGTATTAGACTCTAATTCTGATTTTGATGCAAAAAAAATCGCTTTCTCAATTGCAAATTCACCACTTGTAAAAACAGCAATTGCTGGTGAAGATCCTAATTGGGGAAGAATTATAATGGCCGTAGGTAAATCAGGTACACAAATTAAAATTAATAATTTGTCAATAAAGTTTGGAAATATTCAAATAATACAAAAGGGTAAAATCAATAGTTCTTATAATGAAACAGAGGCTGCTGATTATATGAAAAATTCAAATATTGAAATTAGCGTTAGTGTTGGAAGTGGAAATAAGAATTTTACTGCCTATACAATGGATCTAACAAAAAAATATATTGAAATTAATGCTGACTATAGAAGTTAGAGATATTGAATTTTTATATAGAATTGCTAAATAAATAATATGATAAAATATAGTTTAGTTTGCAAAGATTGTGAGTTAACTTTTGAAAGTTGGTTTGCAAACTCTAAAGAATATGAAAAATTAAAAAAAAAGAAGCTTTTAAATTGTCATAATTGTAATTCGATTAACATTAAAAAAAATTTAATGGCCCCGAGTTTGATAAATAAAAGCTCAGACAGAAAAGCAAGTAAAAAATTTAACAAGGTAAAAAAAACTATTAATGAATATCAGAAATTCATTAAAAATAATTTTAAATATGTTGGTGATAACTTTGCTTATGAAGCGAGATCAATTCATTATAACGAAAAAAAAAAAGAAAAAGGTATTTATGGAACTGCATCTAAGCAAGATTTAAAAGAACTCAAAGAAGAAGGAATAGAGACGCAGATGATACCTTGGGTTGAAGACAAAAATAATTAATTTTTTATAAATTTAGCAATATAGTTAATTGACTTGTCTTTACTGATATTCCATTTGTCAGTAAGTAGATTAAATTTCATTCCATCTATTCTCTCTTCATGAAGATCGTTACTTTTGAGTATTGAGCTTAGTTCCTCTGGTTTTAAAAACTTTTCCCACTCATGTGTACCAATTGGAAGCCAGCGTAATATATATTCGGCTCCCACTATTGCAAAAATGTATGATTTTAAAGTTTTATTTAATGTAGCAACAAACATTATTCCGTTTTTTTTTAAAAGTTTACTTGAGGATTTTAAAAAAAAATTTACATCGTCAACGTGTTCCACAATTTCCATATTTAAGATGACATCAAATTTTTCTTTTAGTTTTAATTTCTCGGGAGATGTGCAGAAATAATTTATCTTAAGATTATTTTTTTTAGAATGGAGTTTTGCAATATCTATATTTTTTTGTGATGCGTCAATTGCTGTCACTTTAGCACCTAATCTACACATAGGTTCAGATAGCAAACCTCCACCACACCCTATGTCTAGAATTTTAATATTTTTTAATGGAGTTTTTTTTTGATCTAACTTAAATGTTTTGATTATATTTTCTTTTATGTAAGAAATTCTAATAGGATTAAATTTATGCAATGGTTTAAATTTACCTTCAGGATTCCACCATTCTTCAGCAATTTTAGAAAATTTTTCTATTTCTTTTTTATTAATTGTGTTATTTTTCATTTGTAAGTTGACTTTATATTCAACATGTATTTATACAATATTTTTTAAATTTAAGAGATTATTTTACCATGAAAATTGTAGTATTAAAATTTGGAGGCACTTCAGTTGGATCAATAAAAAAGATTAAAAAAGTTGCTGATATAATTGCCGGTTATAAAAAAAAAAAATATAAAGTTATTGTTATTTCATCAGCAATGAGTGGTGTGACAAATGAGTTAATAAAAAAATCTTTTGAGATAAGTGATAATTTTTCTGAATCAGAGCATGATGTTTTAGTTTCCTCTGGAGAACAAGTGGCATGTTCTTTAATTGCAGGAAGGCTAATACATAAAGGTTATAAATCTAGATCTTGGTTATCTTGGCAGATTCCAATCATCACTGTTGGAATACACAAGAACTCAAGGATTAATGAAATTAACAGAAAAAAAATAACTAAATATTTAAAAGAAGGTGGGATACCAATCATTGCTGGTTTTCAAGGAGTTAATAATGAAAATAGAATTACTACTCTTGGACGGGGAGGATCTGATGCTAGTGCAATTATGGTTGCTAAATTTTTTAAAGCTCAAAGATGTATAATTTATACTGATGTTGAGGGAGTATATACAACAGATCCAAATAAATTAAAAAAAGCAAAAAAAATTAAAGTAATTTCATATGAGGAAATGCTTGAAATGGCTTCACTTGGGGCTAAGGTTATGCAACCCGTTTCAATTCAAGATGCAAGATTAAATAGAATTGATATTGAAGTAAAATCATCTTTTATTAAAAAAACAGGAACACTAATTACCAAAAGATCTAGTATAATTAATAATAAAATTGTTACAGGAATTTCATCTACTCAAAATGATTCAAAGGTTTCGCTTATTGGGGTAAAAGATAAACCTGGTGTTGCTGCATCTATTTTTAAACCATTATCTAAAAATTTAATAAATGTTGATATGGTTGTTCAAAACATTTCTGCAAATGGTAGAGAGACAGATTTAACATTTACAATTAAGACAGAGGATTTGAACAAAACAAAAAAGGCGATTCAAGAAAATAAAAATATTAATTATAGAAAATTACTTTTCGAGAAGGGTGTTTCGAAAATCTCAGTAATTGGAGTTGGAATGATTACAACACCTGGTGTTACTTTTAGAATGTTTCAAACTCTTGCAAATAAAAAAATCAATATACAAGTAATCTCAACTTCAGAGATTAAAATTTCAGTTTTAATTGATAAAAAAAATACTAAAAAAGCATTAAGTGCATTACATAAAGAATTTAAATTAGATAATAAGAAATGAGCATTAGACCATTTAGAGATATCAAAAGAAGAAAAACAAAAGAAATTAATGTAGGAAAAGTAAAAGTAGGAGGAAAAAACCCTATATCTGTACAATCGATGACCAATACTTTAACTACAGATATAAAAGCTACTATTAAACAAATTAATGAAATTCACAGTGAAGGCGCTGATATCGTAAGAGTTTCTTGTCCAGATGAAGCATCTTCTAAAGCTTTAAAAGAAATTATTAAACATGTTGATGTACCTATAGTTGCCGATATTCATTTTCATTATAAAAGAGCGATTGAGGCTGCAGTGAATGGTGCTAGTTGTTTGAGAATTAATCCTGGCAATATTGGCAATATAGATAAAATTAAAGAGGTAGTGAAAGCAGCAAGGGACTATAACTGTTCTATTAGAGTAGGTGTTAATGCTGGATCTTTAGAAAAAGATATTTTAGAAAAATATAAAGAACCTTGTCCTGAAGCATTAGTTGAAAGCGCTTTGAGAAATGTAAAGATTCTTGAAGATGAGGATTTTTTTAATTTAAAAATAAGTGTTAAATCTTCTGATGTTTTTTTATCAATTGAAGCTTATCGTCAGTTATCAAAGGTAACTGACTATCCTTTACATTTAGGGATTACTGAGGCAGGAGGCTACATACCTGGTAGTATTAAATCTTCAATAGGATTAGGTACGTTACTTTTAGATGGTATAGGTGATACTATTAGAATTTCTTTATCAGATAATCCAGTGGAGGAAGTAAAAATTGGAAATGAGATATTAAAATCTCTTAATTTAAGGGAAAGAGGTGTAAGAATTATCTCTTGCCCCTCATGTGCTAGACAAGGTTTTCAAGTAATCGAAACTGTTAAAGTTTTAGAAAAAAAGCTTTCACACATAAAGACTCCAATTACTCTTTCTGTAATAGGTTGTGTAGTTAATGGCCCAGGAGAGGCAGCTATGACAGATGTGGGAATAACTGGGGGCAAAAAAGGAAATAATATGCTTTATTTGTCAGGAGTGCAGACTGAAAAAGTTTTAACTTCTGATATGATTGAAAAAATTGTAAGTGAAGTAGAAAAAAAAGCCTCAGAACTAGAAAATCAATAAGATGATACCAATAAAAACAGTTGAAGAGTTGATCAATAAACATTTAATATTGGAGAAAGAACTGTCATCAGGAAAAATAGATAAAAAGCTTTTCGCTGAAAAATCTAAAGAATATGCTGATTTAAATGAAATCATTAATGTTGCAAAAAAATATATTTCTTATGAAAAAGATAGATCAGAGATAAATAAAATTTTAGAAGATAAAAGTTCTGACTCTGAATTAATTAAAATGGCTGAGACAGAATTGAACAATCTTAAATTAGAAAATGATA
>CACJEC010000020.1 GCA_902592325.1 uncultured Pelagibacteraceae bacterium | reverse complement strand
AGACAGAAAATTATAATAAAGATGCTAAAGGAAATAATCCATTATGTGGAGATAATGTGCATGTATACTTAAAATTAAATGATCAAAGAAAAGTTGAAGATATATCTTTCGAGGGAAAAGGATGTGCAATTTCTATGGCATCTGCTTCAATAATGACAGATTTAATTAAAGGCAAAAGTGACAATGAGGCTAAAGAAATCATTGAGGATTTTTTAGGAATGATAAAAGAAAATCCTAAACTCAAGAATAATATATTAAAAGAAGATGATAAAACTAAATTAATGTGTTTATCAGGCGTAAAACAATATCCAATGCGAGTTAAATGTGCTACTTTATCATGGCACACTTTAGTTTCTGCAATGGAAAATGATGGGAAAGAGATTAGTACAGAGAATTAGTTATGAAAGTTAAAGATAAAATTATCCAAGAAATTAGAAAAATTTATGATCCAGAACTTCCAGTAAATATTTATGAACTTGGTTTAATTTATGATATAAGAGTAGAAGGTCGAAAAGCCGAAATAAAAATGACGCTTACCACTCCAAACTGCCCAGTTGCAGAAAGCTTACCAAAAGAGGTAAAAGAGGGCGCAATGCAAGTTGAGGAAATTGATAATGTTGACCTTCAGTTAGTTTGGGATCCACCTTGGACTAAAGACATGATGTCTGATGCTGCAAAATTGGAGTTGAATTTATAATGAGTCCCATAATAAAACTTAGTGATAATGCCGCTTCAAGAATTAAAGAAATAATGTCTGATGCACATAAAGGTTCTGTTGGTGTTAGAGTTTCGGTTAAATCAGGTGGATGTGCAGGTATGTCTTATGTAATGGAATATTCTAAAGAAATTAATCCAAGTGACGAGGTGATAGAAGATAAAGGAGTTAAAGTTTTTATAGATTCTGCAGCTATAATGTATCTTTTAGGGACGGAAATGGACTATAAAAAAGAGGAATTTTCATCCACTTTTGTCTTCAATAATCCTAATGAAACTGAACGATGTGGTTGCGGAGAGTCATTTAAAATAGATTAGTTTACAGTATCCCGTAAGTTGCATATCAGTATTGCATTAAATGCATATCTAGTGTATAAGATTCTCATGAATAAATTTGAATTTAAAAATCTTGTTAAAAATCTTAAGGATTCTTTAAAAGAAAAAACTTTTTTTAAAGATCTTCGAAAAGAAGTAAACACTGGTGCAAATGGCACACAAGACTATGTTGTTAAAAAAGGTGTTAACAAAGATACAATTGCTACGACAAAACAGTAATTAATTAACTACTGTAATACATCTCAAATTCTACTGGGTGAGGTGCATGTTCAAATTTATGAATTTCCTCAAATTTTAGAGCAATGTAAGCATCAATTTGATCATCAGTAAACACATCACCTTGAGTTAAAAACTCTCTATCTTTATCTAGACTTTCCATAGCTTCTCTTAATGAACCACAAACTGTTGGAATAGCTTTTACCTCTTCCGGTGGCAACTCATACAGATCTTTGTCAAAAGATTCTCCTGGGTGAATCTTATTTTTAATACCGTCTAATCCAGCCATTAGCATTGCAGCAAATGTTAAGTAAGGGTTACCTGAGGCATCAGGGAATCTAATTTCACACCTTGCACCTTTCTTACTTAATGTAATTGGAATACGACATGATGCAGATCTGTTTCTCGCAGAATAAGCTAATAGTACAGGAGCTTCAAATCC
The DNA here is from genome assembly GCA_902592325.1 of uncultured Pelagibacteraceae bacterium. Lineage (GTDB taxonomy): Bacteria > Pseudomonadota > Alphaproteobacteria > Pelagibacterales > Pelagibacteraceae > Pelagibacter. The sequence goes on along the minus strand of CACJEC010000020.1, from coordinate 10,546 downwards.
TGGAACTAATCTTTTATAACTATTAGTTGTTGAATTAGCAAAAGCATTAATGGCTTTTGCATGTTTCAAAATTCCACCAATATAATGTAACGCAGTTTCTGATAAACCAGCATATGCATCACCAGAAAAAACAGGCTTGTCACCTTTCCAAATTGATTGATGAATATGCATTCCCGATCCATTGTCTCCAGCAACTGGTTTAGGCATAAATGTTGCTGTTTTTCCAAAAGAATGGGTCACCATTTGTACAACATATTTATACAATTGAACGTTATCTGCTTGATTAACTAAAGTTCCAAAATACATACCGAGTTCATGTTGACTTGGAGCAACTTCATGATGATGTTTCTCAACTTTTATACCAACCTCTTTTAAATTCTTTAAATATTCCCCCCGCATATCTTGTTCACTATCTACTGGTGGGACTGGGAAGTAACCACCTTTAATTGGTGGTCTATGACCCATATTTCCATTTTCATATTCTTTTCCAGAATTATATGGACCCTCTTTACTATCAATTTTAAACCCACATTCATTCATATCGTTTTTAATTCTTACATCATCAAAAACAAAAAATTCTGGTTCAGGACCAAAAAATGCTTTATCTCCTATCCCTGACGCTTTTAGATATGCCTCAGCCTTTTTAGCTACTCCTCTTGGATCTCTCTCATAAGGAGTCTTTTTTACAGCATCTAAAATATCACAAAAAATAACAGCAGTATTATGAGATGTAAAAGGGTCTAAAAAAAATCTTGAAGTATCAGGTTTTAGAATCATGTCAGACTCGTTAATTGCTTTCCAGCCAGCAATAGATGATCCATCAAAGAAAACACCTTCATTTAACATGTCTTCATCTACCACAGAAGAGTCCATTGTGAGATGTTGTAATTTACCTCTTGGATCAGTAAATCTTAAATCGACAAATTCAGCCTCTTTTTCTTTTATAAAATCCAATACTTCTTTAACACTCATTTTTTCTCCTTTATAATTCTGATCGTTGTATTACCAAATAAAGACTGATAAATATTGCTCATTTACTTAATAACACCTATGCAATTTTCACATAAGTGTATAATTAAATGTTTTAATTAACTAACAATTAAAAGTTGAATAATGACTTTATTAGACAAAGAGCCTGTTAAAAGGGCTGAAAAGTTTCTAAAAAAATTTGATACAAATCAAAGAGTTATTGTTTTAGATACTTCTGCTAGAACGGCCCTTGAAGCTGCCTCATCCTTAGGTTGTGAGGTTGGGGCAATAATCAAAAGCTTACTTTTTAGAACAAATAAAAAATTTACATTATGTTTAATAGCAGGTGATAAAAAAGCTTCATTTAATAAAATAAAAAAAATACTCAATATCAAGGATGTTTCTATGGCTTCCTCAGATGATGTAAAAAATATTACTGGCTATACTATTGGTGGAGTTTCACCAATCGGTCATCTAAATAAAATTGATATTTTAATAGACAATTCCTTAGAAAGATTTAATTTTCTTTTTGCTGCAGCTGGGCATCCTAATTGTGTTTTTAAAATAAATTATACAGATTTACAAAAAATTACTAATGGCTCAATAAAGGACATTATAGAGTGAGACAACCAAAGTTATTAGATTATGTATTGCTTGTTATCTTAGCATTGATTTGGGCATCAGCTTTTTTTAATATTAAAATTGCAACTTATTCTTTTGGACCTATAACGATTGCTTTTTTAAGAGTTTTTTTTGGGGCAATTCCGGTTTTATTACTTTGCTATTATAAAAATATTAAAATCGAAGCATTTTCTAAAGATTGGCATTGGTTCGCAATGATAGGATTTATAAATTTAGTTGCACCATTTTTCTTAATTGCTTATGGAGTAAAATCTGTCCAAAGTAATTTAGCTGCAATTTTGATGTCAACAACACCTCTAAGTTCAACTGTATTAGGACATTTTTATACAAAAAATGAAAAATTCAACTTTATTAAAACTTTTGGAATTTTAATTGGCTTTTCAGGAATACTTTATTTATTTTCAGATAATCTATTAATCGATGAAAATAATTTTCTTTCTGCATTATTAATTCTTCTTGGTTCCACTTGCTATGTTGTTGGAGGTGTTTTAACTTTAAAAATTAGTAAGAAAAAAAATGAAAATGTAACAGGTTCAATACTAATTTGGGCAGTCATTATTTTAATTCCTCTAGTGTGTTTTGTTGAAGAACCTTGGAATATTATACCTAGATTAGACTCTACAATTTCTGTTATCTATTTAGGATTAGTTTCTACTGGAATTGCATGGTTATTAAGATTTAGAATCTTAGTTAAAAATGGTTTAATATTCCAATCTCAAGTTTCATATTTAATCCCTATTTTTGGTACAATTTTAAGCTACATATTTTTAAAGGAATTAATTACAACCAAAGTATTAATTTCATTAATAGCGGTTTGTGTTGGTATTTATTTTGTTAGAAAAGCTGATAATAAAAGAACTATTTAAGTGATGCAAAAGCCTTTATATGTGATGGTCTTGTTTCACAACAACCACCTAGAATTGTAGCACCATCATCTTTAAATTTTTTTGCAAATTCTGACATTTTTTCTGGTGTCAAATCTTCACGAACTCCAAGAAATTCGTTTGGATTACCAGTTTTACTTGCTTTAAATGCACCTGTATAATTAGGTTTAGGATTAGTTTTAATAAAAGCATTTACTTTAAAACCAAAAGGGACGTTTAAGTTTTTTAGTTCTTCCAAATTAATTTCATAATTTTCTGGTGATATACACGAAAGAATGATGCCTAATAGCTTTTCATCAATCAGATTTTTTATATCAGAAATTTTTTCCCCACTTGGTAAATGATTTCCCTCAGAAATATGTATACCGACCAAATATGGCTTATTAAATTCTCTGATTGCTTTGATTCCACATTTGAACTCTTTGATACTACTCCATACATCAAAATAAAAAAAATCAATATATGGATTTAATAATTTAGCTTGTTCATTTAAATTATCGATAATACTCTTTTCATCTCTATAGTCAGGCTCATAAGTTAAGTCTTGTGGAGGTAGACCACCAGCTACAAATATATTTGGAAACTCTTTTTTAACAGACATAGCTATCTCTCCTGCTTTCTTATTTAAATACTCAAATTTATCTTCCACATTGTTATCTCTTAATCTTTTGCGTCTAGTTGTAAAAGTTGCTGTTACAATAATTTCAGCTCCGGCTTTTACAAAATCCTTATGCGTATCTAGTAATAGTTTATGATAATTATGATCAAGTAAAGCATTAGCACTCCATAATGTACCTTTTGGCTTCATGCCTCTTGCAAGAAGTTCTTGCCCCATTCCGCCATCTAAAATTCTAGTTGTTTTAAAAAAATTTATATCCATTTTATCTTCACTTTTTTAGTGTTTTAGCTTTATGCTAGGTACACAATATAGTTCAACTACCTGCAGTTTGATAATATTGGGAATTCCATTTTAGCTGTTAATGCCCGCAATAGGATCAAATCGGCAATATAAATATATATGAAAAATTTAATCTAATCAATTTAATTAAATGAATATTTTATATCCCATTCTAAATGCTACTAAGATAACTAAAATTGATGTAATTAAAGCAAGAGTTCTATTAGAAAAAATTTTTAAATTTAAGTAATTTCCAATAAGACCCCCAATAAAGACAGCTAGAAAAAGTGGTAAATAAGATATCAATTCATTAATCACATTTTCTTTTGTTAATTGTCCGATAACTCCAGAAATTGAGTTTATTAAAATAAATAAGGATGCTGTGGTAACAATATTTTTTGGTTTATCAGCTTTTAATAAAAAAAGTATTGGACTTAGAAATATCCCTCCGCCAATACCTATTAATCCAGAAATAAGACCAAGAACTGAACCTATTAATATTGAGATAAAGTAATTAAGTTCTTTAATTACGATTTGTTTATCCTCATAAGATTTATTGTTTATTAATAATAATAATCCAGCAAATGACAAAACTAGAAATAATAAAATTTCAAAAATTTCTTTTTCAATTATTAAAGTACCACCAATGAAAGCCGATGGGATTGAACCAATTAAAAATGGTATTAATAATTTGAAATTGTGATTCCCAGCCTTTACGTAATTAATAGAATTGCCTGTTACAACAATTATATTACAAAAAAGAGCTATTACTGGGAAAATATAGTAAGGAATATTCCAAATTAATAATAAGGCCAAATATGTAGACCCACCACCAAAGCCAACACTTGAATATAAAATTGCTGTTATAAAAAATAAAATTGATAATATAATCATATTAAAAAATTTTTATGAAAGTAAACATTGCTCTTTTAACTGTAACAGATACCAGAACTTTTGATAATGATAAATCTGGTGCTATTTTAGTAGACAAGATCAAGCAAGCTAATCACATCTTGTTAGATAGAAAAATATGTAAAGATGACAAAAATGAAATTGTTTTAATATTAAAAGATTGGCTTAAAAATGAAAAAATAGATGTAATTATTACCACTGGTGGAACAGGATTGACAGGTAGAGATATAACACCAGAGGCAATTAATGAAATAGCAGATAAGCAAATACCAGGTTTTGGGGAAGTTTTTAGAAATATAAGTTTAAAAACTGTTGGTACTTCAGCGATACAATCAAGAGCAAGTGCAGTATTAGCAAATGGAAAATATGTTTTTGCATTACCAGGCTCTTCTGGTGGTGTAACTGACGCTTGGGAGGGAATATTAAAACATCAATTAGATATTAATCATAAGCCTTGTAATTTTGTTGAATTATTTCCAAGATTGAAAGAAAAATAATTATTTTTGATATTTTTCTTTCCATTCTGAATAAGGCATTCCATAAACATGCTCTCTTGCCTCAGGATCTGAGATAGTTATACCTTTTTTTTCAGCCTCTTCTCTATACCATCTTGATAAGCAATTCCTACAAAAGTTAGCAAGGTTCATAAGATCAATATTTTGAACATCTTTTCTTTCGTCTAAATGTTTTAATAATCTTTCAAAAGTTGCAGATTGGATTTCTGTTTTTTCATTTTTATTCATACAAAAATTATTAATGACTTTTTTAGTTAGCACAAGATGTAGTATTTATACAATTCAAAGTAGAAAATTTAAATTATTACAAATAGACAAGAGTAACTAATATTAGTTTAATATCATATGGCTATCAAAAGAAGGAAAAAAGCAAAGCCAAAGACCAATAAAAAAAGAGATAAATTGGTTAAATCTTCTAGAAAAAAAGTAAAAACGAAAAAAAAGGTCGTAGCAAAAAAGTCTGCGACTAAGAAGCGTTCTAAAAAATCTAGAAAAAATAATAAGCTTAAAACAATAAAAAAAACAAGAGGAGTAAAAAAAATGAGTGCAGAAGCTATGAAAGTGTCATCTGTATTAGATACTTCTCATTTGAAGGTGAAATTTCCGTTCAAAGCAAAATACGGGAATTACATAAATGGTAAATTTGTAGAACCAAAATCTGGAAAGTATTTTGATAATACATCTCCAATTTCAAATGAGACAATCTGTTCGGTAGCACGATCGAATGAAAAAGACGTTGATGCTGCATTAGATGCAGCTCACGCAGCTTTCCCAACTTGGGGTAAAACTTCAATTACGGAAAGATCAAACATTCTTTTAAAAATTGCAGATGTCATTGAGAAAAATCTTAATGTATTAGCAACAGCTGAATGTTTAGATAATGGTAAGCCAATTAGAGAATGTATGGCTGCTGATTTACCACTAGTAATAGATCATTGGAGATATTTTGCTGGAGTAATCAGAGCAGAAGAAGGTTCAGTTGCTGAAATCAGTAACAGCGAATATTCTTATCACATCCCAGAGCCACTTGGTGTAGTTGGTCAAATTATACCATGGAACTTTCCATTATTAATGGCAACTTGGAAACTTGCTCCAGCTTTAGCGGCAGGAAACTGTGTAGTGCTAAAACCAGCTGAGCAAACACCAGCATCAATCATGTTACTTATGGAACTAATTGGAGATTTATTACCTCCAGGAGTAGTTAACGTTGTAAGTGGCTTTGGTTTAGAAGCTGGAAAACCACTTGCTTCATCAAAAAGAATCAAAAAGATTGCTTTCACTGGTGAGACAACGACTGGTCGTTTGATTATGCAATATGCATCACAAAACTTGATACCAATCACGTTGGAGCTAGGTGGAAAATCTCCTAACATTTTCTTTGAAGACGTCATGGATAAAGATGATGACTTCTTTGATAAATGTTTAGAAGGTTTTGCAATGTTCACATTAAACCAAGGTGAAGTTTGTACTTGTCCAAGCAGAGTATTAATTCAAGAGTCTATCTATGATAAGTTCATGGAAAAAGCTATTGCTAGAACAAAAGCTGTTAAGCAAGACAATCCTTTAAAAATGGAAACAATGATTGGAGCACAAGCATCATTAGAACAAATGGAAAAAATCAAATCTTATCTAGATTTAGGTAAGAAAGAAGGTGCCAAAGTTCTATGTGGTGGAAATGTTGCAAAAATCAATAGTGGTTTAGAAAAAGGAAACTACATTGAACCAACTATTTTTGAGGGTAATAACTCAATGCGTATCTTCCAGGAAGAAATTTTTGGACCAGTTGTATCAGTAACTAAATTTAAAGATGAGGCAGAAGCATTACAAATTGCTAATGACACTCTTTATGGTTTAGGTGCTGGTGTTTGGACTAGAAATGGAAATATCGCTTACAGAATGGGTAGAGAAATACAAGCCGGTAGAGTTTGGACTAACTGTTACCATGCTTATCCTGCACATGCTGCATTCGGTGGATACAAACAATCTGGTATCGGAAGAGAAACACATAAAATGATGCTTAACCACTACAGACAAGTGAAGAATCTTCACGTGTCATACAGTGAAAAGAAATTAGGCTTCTTTTAAAAAAAATCTAATATATAATGGCCCGTGAGGAATCACGGGCCATATTTTTTATGAAAGTAAAAGCAACAAGTTCAGCACTAAAATTAATCGAAGAGCTTAAAGCTCAACATGGAGAAGAACTTTTATTTCATCAATCTGGTGGATGTTGTGACGGAAGTGCACCAATGTGTTATCCAAGAAATGAATATATGGTTGGTGCTAGTGATGTGAAATTAGGTGAAATTGGTGGTCTTCCTTTTTATATGAATGATGATCAGTACGAAAAATGGAAGCATACAGATCTTACAATAGATGCGGTTAAAGGTATAGGTGGAATGTTTTCTTTAGACAATGGTACTGGAAAAAGATTTTTAACAAAATCTGAAATTTGTCTAGTTGTTGATAACGAAGAAAAGAAAAACTAAGAACTTTTTTTTAATTTAATCCTAAGACTTAAAAGAAATAAAATAATCAAAGTATAAATTAATGGTTTAAAGAATATTGTTTTTGACAACCATATAAAATGTAACGAACCAAAAATTGCAATTATATAAATCAATCTATGTAATTTTTTCCAATTTTGCTTAAGTAATCTAACCATCTTTTTTGAAGATGTTAAAGCTAATGGTATCAATAATAACCATGCCGAAAATCCAATATAAATATATTTTTTTTTAACTACATCATTAATTATGGGTTCCCAATCAAATCTATAATCAATGGCAATATATGTAAGTAAATGCAAAGTTGCATAAAAAAATACGAAAAGACCCAACATTCTCCTAATGTTGATCCAAAAAGTTGAATTAGTGAATTTTTTGAGTGGACTCATTGACAGCGTCAGACAAATAAATATTAATGTCCACTCACCAGTAAAGTGAGTTATTTCTTTAACAGGCTCAGGTCCAAGTTTATTAAAAAAAATTTTATAGGTAATTAACAAAAAAGGAAGAAGACTTAAAATAAAAACACCTGATTTTAAATATCTCGACATTAATAATACTTTTTCAAATCCATACCAGTATATAAATTTGCTACCTGATCCCCATAACCATTAAACATTTCAGTTTTTATTCTTGGAGCAAATATGTCATTTCCAATTATCCTTTCAGTCGCTTGTGACCATCTTGGATGATCAACGTTAGGATTTACATTAGAGTAAAAACCATATTCTTTGGGAGAAGCCCACATCCATGAAGATGTTGGCATTTTTTCTACAAGCCTTATTTTTACAATTGCTTTTGCACTCTTGAAACCATATTTCCAAGGAATAAAAATTCTTAATGGAGCACCATTTTGATTTGGAAGTTTTTGATTGTACAAACCTGTTACCACTGTTGTTAAAGAGTGCATTGCCTCATCAATTCTTAAACCTTCTTTATAAGGCCAATTTAAAACGGGAAATTTTTGACCACTCATTTGAGATGGATCATAAATACTTTCAAACTCAACAAATTTTGCTTTACTTGTTAAAGAAACTTTAGAAAGTAGCTGGTTTAATGAAAAACCATTCCATGGAATAATCATAGACCAACCTTCAACACATCTTAATTTTAAGATCCTTTCCTCAGATGGAAACAAAGACAATATTTCCTCCATAGAAATTTCTAAAGGTTTTTCAACCTCTCCCTCAATCTTTATACTCCAAGGTTTTGTTTTAAAATTTTGAGATCTTATATAAGGGTCACTTTTTCCAGTACCAAACTCATAATAATTATTATAAGTCGTAATATCCTTAAAACTTGTAACTTTGTTTTGATTTGTGTTGGCGATTGAATTATTTACAAAAGGAAGAGTGCTTAAACTTAAAGATCCAAAACCCAAACCCATAGATTTTATAAAAAATCTCCTTTTTTTATAAATACTTTCTGGAGTAATTTCTGAATATTTAAATTTTTTCATTACTTAAAGGATTTCCTTCTAGCCATTCACTATCCTCATTTTCATAATGTTCTTTTTTCCAAATCGGTGATTTTTTTTTTATTTCTTCAATTATATATCTTGAAAGTACATATGCCTGATCTCTATGTTTACAACCTACTGCGATAATAATGCTTATTTCACCCAAGGTCAGATATCCTTTAGCGTGTTCAATAAAAACAGCCTTATCTTTAATATTAAGTTTTTTATCAGCTTCATTATAGATTTCTTCAAAACTCTTTATAACCATTTCGTCATGACTATCATAAGTAATCCCAGTCACTATTTTGTTGTCATTGATATTTCTGACAGTGCCTAAAAAATAAATTGATGCCCCAAACTTAGAGTCTTTAATAAATTTTTCAGCGTTAGAAGTAAGAATTTTTTCTTTTTTTGAGTCTACTATTTTTGTATGAAGCATTAACCTCCTCCGATAGGGGGTATAATACCAATTTTTTGATCTTTTGTGATTTTATAATTGTCGCTTATTATTTCATTATTTTCAGAACAAAATGCTGAAGATTTTACAATTTTAATGAAGTTTTCATTTCCACTAAAATTTTTATCTATATGTTTGATAATTTCATTTCTTAAATCTTCAACTGAAGCTTTATCTTTAACCTCAATCTCTAAATGATCATTTTCACTAAAATCTCTACTAGCACCAAACAATTCTAATTTAATTTTCAATTTATTTGTTTACCTTTTTTAAATGGATCGTACAGTAGTTTTTTGTGATTATATTTATATATTTTATTATTATAATGGAGTGAATTAACAACCAGTATTCTTGAATTTTCTACATCAATTAAAATCATATTCCCACCATAGCCGCCCATACCAAATATAATTTTGTCTTTTAATCCTGGAAAATCCATATGAAATTGACCCCCGTATGATTTTGTACGATTAAATAAGGGCTCTTCTTTTTCTTTGCTTCCTTTTGGTATTCTTCTTTTATAAATTTCTTTTAAATATTTTCCAACACAAGTATCATTCTGATAATCATCCAATATAGCTTTTGCTATTCTAAGATAGTCAAATCTCGTTGCCATTATGTTAGGATGTCCATTTCCCCAATTTTCATTTAAACTAGTGTAGCCATAACGAATGCTATTTTTGATCTTTATTTTATCGTTGAAAACTCTGCTATAAAATTTGTCATAATCTTCACCAATTTTAAATTTCATATAGTTTAAAATTAACTGAGTGACAAATCCATTGTAATTGTATCTTTCCTTAGATTTTTTTGTATTTTCGTTGTTAAAGTAAGAGCGCATGGTTGTTGCAATATCTCTATCTTCATATGCACCTAATTTACTGGTACCATCTTCAAATTCATCGATGTATTTTTGATCACCAGTATTCATATTTAAAAAATTAATTAATTTTTGATCATGATAAAGAGAATCTTTTATTATAGGCCAGTCATTTACTCTGGCATCAACTCCATCAATATAACCCTCACATATTGCGTGACCTACTAAATAAGAAGTTACTGACTTACCCATTGACATTGAATAAAATTTTGTTTCATTATTCAAAAACTCTCCCAGTCTTTCTTTAGGAGAAAGTTCATCAATTAATACTTCACCATCTTGATAATATAAATAACTAAGGATACCTTTGGTTTTCATTTGCTTTTTTACAGTTTTCGTTTGCTTTTTTATAAACTCATCCTCAATTAAGTTGAATTTAAAATCGTAGGAACTATTTGTCGGTTTAAACTCTTTTAAATGTTG
>CACJEC010000019.1 GCA_902592325.1 uncultured Pelagibacteraceae bacterium | reverse complement strand
AAAATACTAACTATAGTTTTTTTACATTCTTTTTTTGATCTAAATATCAAATATTCATGGCCTTTATGAATACTGCCCATAGTAGGAACAAACCCCAAACTATGATTTCTTTCTAATACTTTTTTAAGTTCAGTGCTATTTAATAGAATTTTCATTTGTATTAGTTATTTTAATAAGTAAAACATTTATATGATTAAACAAGCAATTATTCCTCTAGCAGGTCTTGGAACAAGATTATTACCATTAACTAGTGTTTTTGCAAAAGAGCTACTACCGATTAATGGTAAACCAGGTATTGAGTATATTTTAGATGAATGCATTAATTCAGGAATAAAAGAAATAATTTTTATTATTTCAAAAAAAAAAGAAATGATTAAAAAATATTTTTATAACGATAAATTTTATAAAGAAATAATTAAAAAAAAAAAAGATAAAAGAATAATAAATGAATATAAGAAAATATTGAAATATAAAAAGATGGTAAAATTTGTATATCAAAACAAGCCTCTTGGAACAGGCGATGCTGTTTTAAAAACTAAAAAATTAATAAAAGAAAAATATTTTTTAATGTTATTACCAGACGATTTGATTATAAAAAAAAATTGTTCTAATTCTATGATAAAGATACACAATAAATACAAATCATCTGTAATTGCGAGTATGACTGTAAATAAGAATTCTGTTTCTAGATGGGGAATTTTTAAATTAAAAAAACGTTTGGATAAAAACAACTCATTAATCGAAGATGTTATAGAAAAACCATTAATTAAAAAAGCACCTTCCAATAAAGCAGTCATTGGTAGATATATTTTACCTAAAAAAATTTTTAATAAATTATCAAAACAAAAGCCTGGAAAAGGCGGTGAAATTCATATAACTGATGCGATACAAAAATTGATTCATGAAAACGAAAAATTTATTGCACATAATTTTTCAGGTATGTATCTTGATTGTGGTACAATGAACGGCTATATCAAATCATCTTTAGAGATTTCTAAATTATGAAGTTATGCATGATAGGAACTGGTTATGTAGGGCTTGTAAGTGGTGTTTGTTTTTCTGACTTAGGTAATCAAGTTATATGTGTTGATAAGGATTTAGCCAAAATTAATAAACTTAAAAATGGAATTATTCCAATATATGAGCCAGGACTTGAAGAATTAGTTAAAAAAAATATTAAAAATAAAAGATTAAATTTTTCTAATAACCTCAAAGAATCAATAAAAAAATCAGATATTATTTTCATATGCGTTGGAACTCCAACTAAAAGGAACAGTAGCAACGCTGATTTAAAACAAATTTATAATGTAGCAAAAGAATTATCTAAATCTATTAATAAGTTTAAAATTATAATAACTAAATCTACCGTTCCTGTTACAACAGGAGATACAATTGAAAACATTATTTCAAAAAAAAATTCTAAAAAAAAATTTTCTGTACTTTCTAATCCAGAATTTTTAAGAGAAGGTGAAGCAATTAGAGATTTTATATATCCTGATAGAATAGTGGTAGGATCAAACGATACAAAATCTAATAAGATTTTAAAAAATTTATATTCTCCTCTAATAGCTAAAGGTGCCAATTATCTTAATACTTCAAGAAGAGCTGCAGAATTAATCAAATATGCATCAAATGCATTTCTAGCCACAAAAATTACATTTATTAATGAAATTGCAAATTTATGTGAAAAAACAAATATAAATATAGATGATATTTCAATTGGAATGGGTTTAGATCAAAGGATTGGTGGACGTTTTTTGAGAGCTGGTCCAGCTTATGGAGGGTCATGTTTTCCAAAAGATACAAAAGCAATTACTTCAACTGGAGATAATTTTAAGACAAACTTAACTGTAATAAAGTCTGTTATAAAATCAAATGAAGATAGATCAAAACTATTGTTAAAAAGAGTTTATGAAATTTTAAATAATAAAATCAAAAATAAAAAGATTAGTTTTTTGGGTGTTACATTTAAAGCAAATACTGATGATATGAGAGATTCTTCAAGTTTAAAGATGATACCTGCGCTGTCTAAAAAGGGTGCTTTAATTAGATATTACGACCCTACAGGTTTTAAAAAAGAATTTAAAAAGCATAAAAATGTAAATTATTCAGACACAATTATAAAATGTTTATACAAGGCTGACTTAATTATAATTCATACTGAGTGGAATGATTTTAAATCTTTAGATTTTAAGAAATTAGTTAAAAATAAAAAAATAATGATTTTTGATATGAGAAATCTATATTCACCAAAAAAAATGATTAAAAAAAATTTAAAATATTTTAGTGTTGGTCGAGGTCTTTAATAAATTAATTTAACTCAAAAATTGCATCTATTTCTACAGCAACGCCAAGTGGTAAACTGTTAGTACTCACTGCAGCTCTTGTATGCATCCCCACATCACCAAATATATCTACCATTAAGTCTGATGCTCCATTGATTACTTTAGGTTGTTCAATAAAATCTTCTGTTGAATTAACAAAACCAGTAAGTTTTATACATGATTTAATTTTAGATAAGTCTTCATTACATGCTTTTTTTGCTTGAGCAATAATGCTTAATCCACATCTTTTAGCAGCCAAATAAGCTTTATCTGTATCTAGATCTTTACCAACTTTTCCTTTTATCAATTCACCTTTTTCATCAATTGAAATTTGGCCTGATATATAAAGTAACTTACCGATAATTTTTGTGGCAACATAATTGCCAACAGGAGCTTTAGCTTCTGGCAGGTGAATTCCTAAAGCTGCAATTTTTTTATCAAAACTCATTTTTTAATTATATCTATTTTTTACAAATAAGATCTGCAAGACTATTGTTTTCACCAGTGCAGGCTTTTCTTTTTGGCATTTTTTCTTTAATATTCGCACAACTTGCAAGCATTAAAATTAACAAAATAGATGAAATTTTTTTAATCATTTTTTCCTTTTTTTATTTTTCTTAGTCTTATCGTATTCTCTTCTTTTCTCAATTAAAATTAAAGCATCTTCCATAGTTATTTCTGTTGGGTCTTTTTCCTCAGGAATTGTTGCATTTAACGATTTATATTTTATATAAGGACCATATTGACCTTTCATTACTCTAACTGGTTTTTTATCCTCAGGATGTTCTCCTAAATCTTTAATAATTGAAGATGACATTCTACCTGGTTTAGCCTCAGCTATTAGCGTGATAGCTCTATTAAGTCCTATAGAAAAAATTTCTTCTACATTTTCAATTCTTGCTGATTTATTTTCACATTTTAAATATGGTCCAAATCTACCTGTATTTAAAAAAATTTCTTTTTGATTATCTGGATTTATTCCTAACGATTTTGGTAGTGAACATAAAAATTGAGCTTTTTCTAAATCAATACTTTCGAGGTCCAAACCTTTAGGTATTGAAACATTTTTTAAAAGTTCATTAACATCTGATTTAGGTTTTTTAGTTTTCTTTTTTTTCTTTACAGTTTTTTCAACTTCTAAATTTTCTAAATTTTTTTCATATTGAAGATAAGGACCAAATCTTCCATTTTTTAAGTATATATCATTACCATTTTCATGTTTTCCGATAAATTTTGGTTCAGCTAATTGAGCTTGAGCAGCTGCTTTTACTTTTGATAAAGGACGCGTAAACTTACATTCAGGATAATTTGAACAACCAATGAATGCACCACCTCTAAAGCTATTTTTTAAACTCAATGTTCCTGTGTTACATAATTGACATTTTCTTAAAATATTTCCTTCATTATCTTTATCAAATACCAAGTCTCCTAAACTATCATTTAAAAGATCCAGAACCTCTCTTGTCCTTTTTTCCTTTACTTTAGTCACATTGTTGTTGAAGTCTTTCCAGAACATCTCCAAAACTTTTATCCAGCTTTCTTTACCAGTTGTAATCTCGTCTAATTGATCCTCTAAACCAGCAGTAAAGTTATAATCCACGTATTTTGAGAACAATTTTTCAAGAAAAGCTGAAATAAGTTTTCCTCTATCAGTAGGAAAAAATCTTTTATTCAATATCTCTGCGTAACCTCTATTTGCTATTGTAGAAATTATACTTGCATAAGTAGATGGTCTTCCTATTCCTAATTCCTCTAGTTTTTTTACCAAGCTAGCCTCAGAATATCTTGGAGGTGGTTGTGTAAAATGCTGTTCATCTATTAATGACTCAATATTTACAAGTCCTTTAGACACTGAAGGTAGAATGTTTTCATCATCATCCTTGCCCTGATTATTATATACCTTTAAAAATCCATCAAATTTAAGAACTGATCCGCTTGCTTTACATACTGTATCATTATTATTTGATGTTATTGTTATAGTATTTCTATCAAATTTAGCAGATTGCATTTGAGAAGATAAAGCTCTACTCCATATTAAATCATAAAGTTTATTTTGATCTGTGCTTAGATACTTTTTTAAACTTTGGGGAGTTCTGATAACATCCGTGGGTCTTATTGCTTCATGTGCCTCTTGTGCATTTTTTGCTTTTTTGCCAGAGTAATTTAAAGCACTTTCAGGTAAATATTCGTTACCAATTTCTTTTTTGATATAATCTCTAAAAGCCACAACAGCATCTTTTGATAAATTAGTACCATCTGTTCTCATATATGTTATCAAACCTATAGTTTCTCCATCAATTTCGACTCCTTGGTAAAGTTTTTGAGCAATTTGCATAGTTCTTGATGCACCAAAACCCAATCGACTGGAAGCTGTTTGTTGAAGAGTTGATGTAGTAAATGGTCCAGATGGATTACGGTTTACTACTTTACTAGATATATCAGTAATACTAAATTTTTTTTGATTGATACTTGATATAGCTTTATTTATCTCATCTTTATTTCTAAAAGAGAATTTTTCAACCTTATTGTTATCTAGTTGACTAATACTTGCAAGGATATTTTGATTTTTTTCATCTTTAAATTTGACACTTAAAGTCCAAAATTCTTCTGGCTTAAAGGATTCGATTTCATGTTCTCTTTCAGTTATTAATTTTAAAGCTACTGATTGAACTCTTCCTGCAGATTTAGAGCCTGGAAGTTTTGTCCATAATATTGGTGAAATATTAAAGCCGACCAAGTAATCTAGGGCTCGTCTAGCCATGTAAGCATCAACTAAAAGTGGTTCAATTTGTCTTGGGTTTTCAATACCGTGAATTACTGCTTTTTTTGTAATTTCGTTAAACACAACTCTTTCAATTTCTTTATCTTTAAGAAGTTTTTTTTCATTTAGATATTCTTTTACATGCCAAGCTATCGCTTCGCCTTCACGATCAGGATCGGTTGCCAATATTATTTTTGAAGAATCTTTGGCTGCGTCTGTAATTTCTTTAAGATATTTTTTAGAAAAGCTATCTATCTCCCATTCCATCTTAAAATCTTGATCTGGATCAACAGAACCATTCTTAGAAGGTAAATCTCTAATATGTCCATAACTAGCTAATACTTTATAATTGTCACCTAAATATTTATTGATAGTTTTGGCTTTAGCTGGACTTTCTACAATGACCAAGTTCATAAATGACAAACTACCTAAAAGAGTTAGATAGTCAAACTAATAAATTTTTGTCTTAGTTTCCTCTTTATTTTTCAATCTTTTAATATTTTCTCGATGGGTAAAAAATATTAATACAAACATTATTATAAAAAAAAATATATCGTTAAATTGACCTGTGACCAGTAAATAAACAGGAACTGATATAGAAGCAATTAATGAAGACAAAGATGAAAATTTTGTTATAGCGAAAATTACAAACCAAGATAAAGCAAAAATAATTCCAAAATAAATATTTATAGCAAATAGAATACCAACGTATGTTGCAACACCTTTTCCTCCTTTAAATTTGAGCCATACAGGAAATACATGACCTATAAATGCACATAATGATGCTAAATATAAAAAATCTGTATAATAAATTTTAACAAATATTATAGGGATAACAGCTTTTAAAATATCAAGAAAAAGTGTGATGTAACCAACCGTCTTATTACCAGTTCTAAGTACATTTGTAGCTCCAATATTTCCAGATCCAATATCCCTTATATCTTTTTTCAAAAAAATTTTTGTTAGTATCAATCCGAATGGGATAGATCCCATTAAATATGAAATTATACCTATAATTAAAATATCCATGCTATAGCTTAAATAATTCTTTACCGTTTACAAATGTATTTGTGACCTTGCCTTGAAGTTTTTTATCTTCGATAGATGTATTTTTTGATTTTGAGATAAGCTTATCTTTTTTTACAATCCAAGGTTTATCTATATCTACTATACAAAGATCGGCATCATTACCAATAGATAGATTCCCTTTATTTATTTTTAATATTTTAGCAGGGTTTGATGTTAATGCTTTAATTATTGTCTCTAATTTGAGTGATCCGTTATGATATAATTCTAAACTTAGAGACAGTAGCGTTTCTATACCGGATGCACCAGTTGCTGCTTGAGCAAATGTTAATCTTTTTGACTCCTCATCTTCAGGTTTGTGATCTGAAACTATTACATCAATTAAATCGTCCTTCAAACCTTGCACTAAAGCTAGTCTATCTTCTTCTCTTCTTAATGGTGGAGATAATTTCAAAAATGTTTTGAAATCTCCTATGTCGTTTTCATTTAAAGATAAGTTATTAACTGAAACACCACATGTGAATTTTACTATTTCCTTTCTTGATTTAATTACTTCAATAGACTTTTGTGATGATAATTGAGAGATATGATATCTACATTTAACCTTTTCAAGCAATGTTAAATCTCTCTCAATCAGAATACGTTCAGCGATTTCAGGTATTCCAGATAGACCTAATTTTGAAGCAATTATTCCAGAATTAATCATGCCATTTTTTGCTAGCTCATAATCTTCAGCGTGCTGCATTATTAAACTACCCAAATCTTTAGCAGAGTTCATTATTCTAGACATCAATCTTGGATTTTGAATTGTTTTAACACCATCAGTGAATCCAATTATTCCTTTATTTTGCAACAAACCAAATTCAGTCATGTTTGTACCCTCAGTATTTTTTGTTAAGGAGGCACATGGAAAAATATTTATCTTTGATTTATCTCTTCCTCTTCTTTTTAGAAAATCGACTATAGAAACGTTATCAATTATTGGATTTGTATTAGGCATTGTTACAACGGAAGTGACACCACCTGAGAGTGCCGCGTTGCTCAAAGTTCTAAAATTTTCTTTATACTCATACCCTGGTTCGCCAACAAAAACCCTCATGTCAACTAGTCCAGGAAAAATATACTTACCGTTTAAATCAGTAGGTTTTTCCCTACTTGGTAAATTATTAATATTTACTTTTTTTCCTATAGCTTCAATTTTTCCATCTTCACTTATAATTAGACCCCCATTTTCATTCATGGAGTTATAAGGATCAATTATATTAGCGTTTATAAAAAATTGTTTTTTCATTATTTACAAAATATTTTAAGACAAGCCATCCTAACCGCGACACCTAATTCAACTTGCTCTTTAATTACACTTTTGTTGATATCATCTGCTAACATTGTATCTATTTCTATACCTCTGTTCATTGGACCAGGATGCATAATTAAAGCATCAGATTTAGCATGCTCTAATTTATCAGGAGTTAATCCGTAATATTCATAATATTCTCTATTGGATGAAAGATATGAACTTGTCATTCGTTCATTCTGTAATCTCAACATCATAACAATATCACAATCTTTCAATCCTTTTTTCATATCTGTAAAAGTATTAACACCAAATTTTTCAATTTCTTTTGGCATAAGATTTGTTGGAGCGATTATATTCACCTCTGCTCCTAACATGCTAAGTAAGTAAATATTTGATCTAGCAACTCTTGAATGAAGAATATCTCCACAGATTGCAATTTTTAATCCTTGAATCTTTTTTTTACGAGTAATAATTGTTAATGCATCTAATAAAGCTTGAGTAGGGTGTTCTCTTCTGCCATCACCAGCATTAAGAACTGCGCAGTTTACTTTTTGTGAAAGTAGATTACATGCACCAGAGTCTTGATGTCTAATTACAATAATATCAGGATGCATTGCATTAAGTGTCATTGCTGTATCTATTAATGTTTCACCTTTTTTAATTGCTGAGTTGCTAATATTCATTGACATAACATCAGCCCCAAGTCTTTTACCAGCTAATTCAAAAGAGCTTTGAGTTCTAGTAGAGGGTTCAAAAAATAAATTAATTTGAGTTTTACCTCTTAAAACATCAACTTTTTTATTTTTACTTTGATTTACTTTTATAAATAAATTTGCTTCATCAAGTATTAGATTAACATCATTAATTGATAAATCTTGAATTCCTAAAAGATGTTTTTGAGAAATTTTAATAGCTTGATTTGTTTTAATTGCCATTAAAACCAACTCTATAACTATAAACCTCTATAATAGCAAGTATTAATTATTCAAAAAATCTAAAGCTCCTTGTAGTATAAAAGCAGCAGCATTTTCATCTATTTTTTTTTCTTTTTTACTCACATTAATATCTAATTGGCTAGACAAATTAAAAGCACCAACGGTTGAGAGTCTCTCATCCCACAGGCAGATTGGAATATCTAAGTTTTTTTCAATATTTTCAGTTGTATCTTTTACTGATTGAACTGACCTACCTGAGGATCCATCCATATTTAAAGGATTTCCAACAATAATTCCTTTTATATCATTTTCATTAATGATTAATCTGAGTTCATCAACAAGATCTTTTAGTGAATTTCTATTTATTGTTTTTAATGGGGTGGCTATCAATTGTTTGTCATCACAGATTGACACACCAATTCTTTTAGAACCTAGGTCTAAACCTATCAATCTACACTTATCTGAGTGTTTTTTTTTAAATTCGTCTAAAGTGATCATATTGTATATTTTAAACTTAAGTGATACTTTGCCTCATATTTAAATAGCATATGAGTATAGATCTTAAAACAATAAAACATATATCTAAATTGGCAAGAATTTCAGTAGATGAGCAAAGAGCTGAAAAATTAGCTGAAGATTTAAATTCTATTTTTGATTTTATTGAAAAACTTAATGAATTAAAAACTGACAATGTAGAACCATTAACTTCTATAGCAGAAACAACTTTAAAATTAAGATCCGATGAAGTAAAAAGCAAAAATATCAGAGAACAAATTATTAAAAATTCTCCTCAAGACAATGAGGATTATTTTGTAGTACCCAAGGTGATTGAATAATGTCTGATATAACAAAACAATCCCTAACAGAACTAGTTAAAAATATTAGAAGTAAAAAACTTTCTTCAACAGATGTAACTAAAGCATTTATTGATAGATCTGAAAAATCTGAGGAATTAAATGCTTATATTACAAATGATTTTACATCAGCTTTAGATAAAGCAAAAAAATTTGATCAAAAACCTAATTTAGATTTAAAACTACCTGGTATACCGATGGCTGTTAAGGATTTATTTTGCACAAAAAATATTAAAACAACTGCTGGTAGTAAAATTTTGAATAACTTTGTACCAACTTACGAGTCAACAGTAACAGAAAATATTTGGAATGAAGGTGCAATACTTCTAGGAAAATTAAATTGTGATGAGTTTGCAATGGGTTCGTCAAATGAAACAAGTTTTTTTGGTAACGTGCAAAGTCCTATTGATAAGAATTTAGTTCCAGGTGGTTCATCTGGTGGTTCAGCTTCAGCATTGGCCGGACAATTGACTCCTGTCACAATTGGTACTGATACTGGTGGATCAATTAGACAACCAGCCTCTTTTACAGGAACTGTAGGATTAAAACCCACTTATGGAAGTTGCTCAAGATATGGAATAGTTGCTTTTGCCTCATCATTGGATCAAGCAGGACCTATGGCACAAAATGTAAAGGATTGTGCTTTATTACAAGAAGTGATTAGTTCCTATGATCCTAAAGACTCTACTTCGATAGACTTTAAAAGAAATCATTACAGTAAAGAGCTTACTAATAACATAAAAGGAAAAAAAATTGGAATACCAAAAGAATATAGAGTCGATGGTATGCCAAAAGAAATTGAGGATCTTTGGCAAAAAGGTATTCAATATATTAAAGATTGTGGTGCTGAAACCATTGATATTTCTCTGCCGAATACAAGTTATGCTTTACCAACTTACTATATAGTAGCTCCTGCTGAAGCATCATCAAATTTAGCAAGATATGATGGTGTTAAGTATGGATTTAGAGC
The DNA here is from genome assembly GCA_902592325.1 of uncultured Pelagibacteraceae bacterium. GTDB lineage: Bacteria > Pseudomonadota > Alphaproteobacteria > Pelagibacterales > Pelagibacteraceae > Pelagibacter. The sequence goes on along the minus strand of CACJEC010000019.1, from coordinate 2,250 downwards.
TAAAGGTCAAAATTTAATCGATATGTACGAAAAAACTAGATCAGAAGGTTTTGGAAATGAAGTTCAAAGAAGAATTATGATTGGAACTTATGTTTTGTCTTCTGGGTATTACGATGCATATTATCTTAAAGCTCAAAAAGTAAGAAAACTTATTAAAAATGATTTTGATGAAGCATATAAAAAGGTTGATGCAATTTTAACTCCTTCAACACCCAGCTCAGCATTCAAAATAGGTGAAAAAACAAACGATCCAGTTTCAATGTATCTAAATGATATATTTACTGTTCCTGTTAACTTAGCTGGACTTCCAGGTATCTCAATACCTGCAGGACATGATGCAAAAGGTTATCCTTTAGGTTTACAAATTATAGGCAAAGCTTTTGATGAACAAAATATATTGAATATAGCTTATGCTATGGAAGAAAAGATTAATTTTAAAAATAAGATTACTGATTGGTGGATAAAATGAGTAAAAAAGATTCAGAATATTTGATTAATCGAAAAGACAATCAGTACGAGGTTGTAATTGGTTTAGAAGTTCATGCTCAAGTTTTATCTGAGTCAAAATTATTTTCTACTTCTGCAACAAAATTTGGAGCAGAGCCTAATACACAGGTTAGTTTAGTTGATGCTGCGTTTCCAGGAATGCTACCAGTAATCAATGAATTTTGTGTTAAACAAGCAATTAAAACTGGTATTGGCCTAAATGCAAAAATTAATAAACGTTCAGTGTTTGATAGAAAAAATTATTTTTATGCTGATTTACCTCAAGGATATCAAATTTCACAATTTAAAGATCCAATAGTAGGTGAGGGTAAGGTTATTTTGGATATGCCAAATGGTCAAAAAGAAGTTGGTATAGAGAGATTACATCTAGAACAAGACGCTGGAAAAAGTATTCATGATCTTGACCCACTAAATACCTTTGTAGATTTAAACAGATCAGGGGTAGCTTTAATGGAAATAGTGAGCAAACCTGATCTAAGATCACCAGATGAAGTTAATACTTACATCAAAAAATTACGATCTATAATGAGGTATCTAGGAACTTGTGATGGGAATATGCAAGAAGGTTCCTTAAGAGCTGATGTGAATGTTTCTGTAAGATTAAAAGGCTCAAAAGAATTTGGTACACGATGTGAAATTAAAAATGTTAATTCAATAAAGTTTATGCAGATGGCAATAGAATATGAGGCTAATAGGCAAGTTGATTTAATAGAAGAGGGCAAAACTATTGATCAAGAAACAAGACTTTTTGATACGAAGAAAAATGAGACAAGGTCAATGAGATCAAAAGAAGATGCTCATGATTATAGATATTTTCCTGATCCTGATTTATTACCTTTGGAGGTTTCGGAAAAATTTATTGAAGAACTTAAAAATGATATCCCAGAACTACCAGATGATAAAAAGAAAAGATTTATTGAGGAGTTTAAATTGTCTCCTTATGAAGCCAACATTTTGGTGTCTGACATTGATACTGCAAAATACTTTGAAGAAGTTGTAACTAAAATGGGTAAGAATAAAGATATTAAGTTGGCAGTCAATTGGATTACTGGTGAACTATTTGCTGTTTTAAATAGCAAAGGTTTGGAAATTTCTCAAAGTCCAGTGAGTGCTAAAAACTTTGCTATATTGATAAATTTAATTAAGAATGGGACCATTTCTGGAAAAATAGCAAAAACTGTTTTTGAATTAATGATTGATGGAGATAAAGATCCACAAAAGATTGTTGAGGAAAAAGGATTAAAACAGCAAAGTGATCCAAAAGCTTTAGAGGCTTTAATTGATAAAATAATTAATGACAACAGGGAAAAAGCTATTGAATATAAACAAGGTAAAGAAAAACTTTTTGGTTTTTTCGTTGGTCAAGCAATGAAGGCATCAGGGGGAAAAGCTAACCCTCAATTAATTAATGAGATCCTAAAGAAAAAATTATAAGGTTATGGGTTCAGACCTTAATATCACAAAACATTTACAAGATTATATTCTAAAGAATGGTTTGAAATTACATCCAATTCAAAAAGAAATAATAGATTATAATTTATCACTTGGTGACTCAAAAAGAATGCAAATATCTATTTCTCAGTGTCAATTTCTACATTTGATTATTAAGGTGTCCAAAATTAAAAAAATCCTAGAGATAGGAACTTTTACAGGTTTAAGCACGTTGTCTATGGCTTTAGCTTTACCAGAAGATGGTAGTATAGTTGCTTTAGACAAAAATGAGGAAACAAATAAAGTTGCTCA
>CACJEC010000018.1 GCA_902592325.1 uncultured Pelagibacteraceae bacterium | reverse complement strand
ATATTGTAGATAGAAATGGAAATTTTTTAGCAAGAACAGTTAGTTCAATTGATATAGGTATAAATCCAGTTGAAATAATTGATCCTAAAAAATTATTATTAAATCTTGGGTATATTTTTCCTAATAAAGATTACGAGTCAATAAAACTTAAATTTAAGAAAAGTAAGTTTTTTTGGTTTGAAAAAAAAATTTCTGATGAAAATTATGAAAAAATAATGATGCTTGGCGATAAATCAATTAAATCTGAGGAAAAACTTACTAGAATTTATCCTCAAAAAAATTTATTTAGCCATATTATTGGTCAGATTGATGATGATAATAATGGAATCTCAGGACTTGAAAAATCATTAGATGAGAACTTAAAAAAAGATAAAGATAAAGTTCAACTGACAGTAGATAAAAATATTCAATTTTTAATTAGGGAGGAACTACTTAAATATAATGAAGTTTTTAGAACAAAAGGCAGTGCAGCAATATTAATGAATGTTAATACTGGAGAAATTTTATCTTTAGTATCTCTTCCAGATTTTGATCCAAATCAAAGAATGAATATTACAGATAAGAACTATATTAATAGAGTTACAAAGGGAGTTTATGAATTTGGTTCTGTTTTTAAGACTTTTACACTTGCCGCTGGTATTCATGAGAAAGTTGTAGAGCCAGAAACGCAGTTTAGAAATTTAGAAAAAAAAATTTCATGTGGAAAAAACACAATCAGTGAATATGACAAAAAAATTCCATCTGATTTAACAGCTGAAGAAATACTTGTAAGATCAGGCAACATAGGATCAGTCAGAATTGCCCAAGAAATTGGTGTGGAAAAATTTAAAAATTTTTTGAGTGAATTAGGTTTAATAAATTCAATTAAATTTGATATTGAAGAAGTAGGAATACCAGTATCTTTTAGATGGGGAAAATGTAAATTAGCAACAACTTCTTTTGGTCATGGAATTACTACAACTATTCTGCAATTAGCTAATGCTTATTCAACAATAGTAAATGGAGGTTATAAAATAAGGCCTACTTTAATTAAGAAGAAATCTAATATTATAAATAAAAAAATACTTAATAATGATGTTTCAAAAAAAATTAATCCAATTTTGAGAAAAATTGTAACTACTAAAGAGGGCACTGCATCACTAGCAAATGTTAATGGATATCAAGTTGGAGGAAAAACAGGCACTGCACAAACTAGTGTTGTTGGTGGATATTCTACTAAAAAAATTAATACTTTTGCTTCAGTTTTTCCAACGTCCAATCCAAAATATACACTTATAGTTATGCTAGACGAACCAAAAACAAATAGTGAATATGTTTATAATTATAGGGACGGCTCAGATATTAAATATAAAGGAACACCTTTTAATACTGCAGGATGGACATCGGTAGAAGTTGTTGGACAAATTATTGAAAAAATTGGGCCTATTTTAGCCACAAAATATAATGAAGTTTATTAAAAAATGCTTCTTGGAAAGTTTATAAAAAATTTAAACAGAAAATATTACAAAACATATTTTTCCGGTTTAGCTTTTGACAGTAAGAAGGTTAAAAAAGATAATATTTTTTTTGCAATTGAAGGCTCTAAATTTGATGGAAGTAATTTTATCTTTGATGCGATTAATAAAGGAGCTAAAATAATAATCTCAAAAAAAGATATCAAACTTAAAAATAAGAATATCATTTTTTTAAAAAATAAAAATCCAAGAAAATTATTAGCTGAAATTTCTTTTAAATTGATAAAAAAAAAACCATCCAATCTTATTGCTGTCACTGGTACTAATGGAAAATCATCTATAGCTAATTTTTATTATCAAATACTAACTTTAAATAATAAGAAGGCAGCAACTATTGGAACTTTAGGCGTTCGTTCTAAAATAATAAATTTTGATTTGTTAAATACAACAATTGATCCAATACAATTGGGACAAATTTTAAAAAGACTTAAAAATAATAAAATAGACAATGTTATCATGGAGGCTTCAAGCCATGGTTTAGATCAAAATAGATTAGATGGATTAATATTTAACACAGGAATATTTACAAATTTATCACAAGATCATTTGGATTATCATAAAAATCTAAAAGAGTATCTAAAAGCAAAACTTTATTTATTTAAAAATCTTATAAAAAAAAAAGGAAATGTAATAACTGACTCAAAAATATCTGAGTTTGCTCATATTAAAAAAATTACAAAAGAAAAATCTTTAAAACTCAATACGATAGAAGATAAAAATGATAAGTTGAAAATTTTAACACATTCTTTTCATGATGAATTTCAAATACTTAAAATAAAATATAAAGATATTATAAAGCATATAAAAATTAATTTAATTGGAAAAATTCAGATAAAAAATCTTTTGATGGCACTTATAGCGGCTGAAAAAAGTGGATTAAATATAAACAAAATATTGAAAGTTATGCCAAGCCTCAAGCCTATAGAAGGAAGGTTTGAAAAAATTGGTATGATTAAAAATAAATCAAAAGTAATTTTAGATTATGCCCATACACCTGATGCTTTAAAAACATGTCTTGTGAACTTAAAAGAACAATTCCCAGAAAAGAAAATAATTTCATTATTTGGGTGTGGTGGAAATAGAGATCAAAATAAACGTTATAAGATGGGTAAAATCGCTGATACCTTTTCGGATAAAATATACCTTACCGATGATAATCCAAGGTTTGAGAATCCAAATAAAATTAGAAAAGATATAAGAGTTGGAATAAAAAAAACAAAAGTTATAGAAATTTCAAATAGAGCTAAAGCAATAGCTAGTGCAGTTAAAGATTTAAGAACAGGAGAACTTTTACTTGTAGCGGGAAAGGGTCATGAAAAGGTTCAAGATATTGGTAATCGAAAAATTTTTTTTTCAGATAAAAAAATAATTTTAGACTCGATTAAAACTAAGAATCTTTCATTATCTAGTAATCTTAAATTAAATATTATTAAAGAAATTTCTGGTTATAAAAAACTGGCTCTCCCCCTTAAATCAAAACTTGCCAGAATAAATTCTAAAGAAGTAAAAAAAGATGATATTTTTTTTGCAATTAAAGGAAAAAAAAATGATGGAAATAAATTTGTTAGACAATCTTTTAAAAATAAAGCCTCATTAGCAATAGTAAATAAAATTCAAAAAAATTTAAATTTACATCGTCAAATCAAAGTAAAAAATACATTAAAATTTTTAACAAATACTGCAAGAATTTTTAGAAAAAATATAAATACTAAAATAATTGCTATAACAGGAAGTTGTGGAAAAACATCACTTAAAGAATTATTGGGAAATTCACTAAAGAAAATATCTAAGGTAAGTGTATCACCAAAATCATTTAACAATAAATATGGAGTTCCTTTAAGTCTTTTAAATTTAAATGATACAGACAATTATGGAGTTTTAGAGGTAGGTATGGATAAAAAGGGTGAAATTGATAATTTGTCTAAAATTATTAGACCCAATGTAAGTGTTATTACTAATATTAATTACGCACATGCAAAAAATTTTAAGAATATAAAAAGTATTGCATTAGCTAAGTCAGAAATTATTCATAACACAAAACCAAAAGGTTATATTGTATTGAATGCAGATGACAGTTTTTTTAAATTACACAGAACGATTGCTTTTAAGAAAGATTTAAAAGTGATTTCTTTTGGAATCAAAAATCAAAAATCAAATATTAGTTTAAACTATATACATAAAAGAGGTAAGTATTTTTTGATTAATATTGAGGCTTATAACCTTAGAAAAAATTTTCTAATTTCAAATAATTTTCAAAGTAATATTTATAATATCTTAGGAGCATTAGCTGTAATGAGCATTTACTTAAACGTTTCTGAATTGAATAAAAATATTTTCTTAAATTTTAAAATACCTAAGGGACGTGGAGATATTTCTCGTATTAGAATTATGAATAAGAATATTAACCTAATTGATGAAAGTTATAATTCCAATCCTTTATCTCTTCAGTCTGCTATTCTTAATTTTGAAAAAATTGACTCTAAAAAATCAAAAAAATATCTTTTAATTGGAAATATGTTAGAACTTGGCAGACACTCAAAAAAACTTCATAAATCTATTGCTCCTATAATTAATAAAACTAAAATTAATAAAGTATTTGTTAAAGGAAATAATGCTAAATTAATATTTCAAAAACTTTCTAAGTCTAAAAAGGGTAAGGTTTTGTATAACAAGTCTCAAATTATAGAATTTATAGGAAAAGATTTAAAAAATAATGATTATTTAATGATCAAAGCCTCAAATGCGACAGGTTTCAATCAGATAGTAAAAGACATAAAAGGATTTAAATAATGCTATATCAATTTTTATTAAACTTTGTAGATACTTTTGGATTTTTAAATGTTTTTAAATATTTAACATTTAGAACCGGTTTATCTGTTTTTACTTCCTTGATAATTGTTTTAATAATTGGCGGTCCATTTATTAAATTTTTTTCAAATCAAAAAATTTTGAATCCTATACGTGATGATGGTCCAGAAGATCATATTATAAAAAAGATTGGCACACCAACAATGGGTGGTGTTATTATCTTACTAGGATTATTGATATCTGTATTATGCTGGGGTGATTTATCTAATATTAATATTTTATTTTGTATATTTATTGCTGTTTCTTTTGGACTGTTAGGAGCTTTCGATGACTATAAAAAAATTAAACATAGCAACTCCACAGGAATATCATCTAGATTAAAAATAATTTTACAAATAATAATAGCAATTACAGGGGTAAGTTTTTTTGTGTATTTTGTAGATTATCAAGATATCACAAATTTATATTTTCCATTTTTTAAAAATCTAATCATAAATCTTGGTTGGTTTTTTATTCCTTTTTCGGTATTTGTAATTATTGGTTCATCTAATGCTGTAAACCTCACAGATGGTCTAGATGGTTTAGCTACAGTTCCAGTGATTTTAGTTGCAGCATGTTTTGCATTTATAAGTTATGTAACAGGAAACGTAGTATTTTCTGAATATTTACAAATACCATACATTGAGGGAACTGGCGAAATATCAATTTTTTGTGGAGCTATAATAGGTTCATGCTTGGGTTTTTTATGGTTTAATGCTCCTCCAGCTAAGATTTTTATGGGTGATACTGGTTCGTTGTCTTTAGGTGGCTCTCTTGGAGCTGTAGGGATAATAACAAAGCACGAAATTGTTTTAGCAATTACGGGTGGCCTTTTTGTTTTAGAGGCAGTTTCTGTAATGGTTCAAGTGATATCATATAAACTTACAGGAAAAAGAATTTTTAAGATGGCTCCAATACACCATCATTTTGAAAAGAAAGGCTGGCATGAGTCAACAGTTGTGATTAGATTTTGGATTATTTCAATAATTTTAGCAATGATAGGTTTAGCTACCTTAAAATTAAGATAATGAATGAAAATTCAAATATTTTTATCAATAAAAAAATTCTAATTTATGGTCTTGGAAAAAGTGGTATTTCAACTTTTGAATTTTTAAAAAAAAGAAATCAAGTTTTTTTATTTGATGATAATAATAAGATAAAATTAAATGGTGATATTAAAAAAAATATAATTTCATTACGCTTCGTTAAAAGAAACAAATTTGATTTAGTCTTAATAAGTCCTGGTATAAATAAAAATAAGTGTAAATTAAATAAATTTTTAAAAAAAAATTCAAAAATCACTTATACGGACTTAGATGTATTTTATTCCAACCATAAAAACATATGTATTACTATTACAGGCACTAATGGTAAATCAACTACTTGTCAATTATTACACCAAGTTCTAAAAAAACAAAAATATGATGTAAGATTGGCTGGTAATATTGGCTATCCGATTTTATCTATAAGAAATGTTAAAGAAGATACTATTTTTGTAATTGAAGCTTCTTCTTATCAATTAGAGTACAGCAAATTATTTAAATCTAAATATGCTGCAATACTCAATATTTCTCCAGATCATTTAGAAAGGCATAAAACAATAAGCAGATATATTTCTGCAAAATTTAAACTTATAAAAAGTCAAAATAAAAACTCAATAGGATTTATCAATAAATTTGATAAATATTCTCAAACTAAAATTAAAAAGATTAAATATAAAAGTAAAATTATTAAAGTTAATACAAAACTAAAAAAAAAAATTATTAATAATTTTCAAAATGAATATTTTTTTTCTTTATCAAATATAGAAAATTTATCATTTGTACTAGAATTAGCTAAAACTCTTAAAATTAAAAAAAGTAATTTGATTGAAGCAATTAAAAAATTTAAAGGTTTAAATTACCGTCAACAGATCATTTTTAAAAACAAAGAAATTTCAATTATCAATGATTCAAAATCTACAAGTTACTCTTCTTCAATTGAAATGCTTAAGAGAAAAGGTAATATTTATTGGTTAATGGGTGGTATACCAAAAATAGGTGATAGGTTTAATTTGCCTCGAATAAATCATAAGAACATTAAAGCTTATATTTTTGGAACTTATCAAAAAAAATTTTCTTTAGATTTAAAAAATAAAATCAAACTCAAAAAATTTTCTAATTTGCCGAAAGCATTAAGTCAATTATTTAAAGACCTTAAAAAAGATAATTCTTCTAAAAAAACTATTCTATTTAGTCCAGCCGCAGCATCTTTTGATAGTTTTAAAAATTTTGAAGATAGAGGAGAATATTTTAATAAAATAATAAAAAAATATATCTATGCTAGATAAAATTTTTAATTATTTCTCCTATTATGAGTGGTGGAAAAACTTAGATAAATTTATTTTAAGTTTAATAATTATTTTATTTTTAACTGGTTTATTCTTTTCTTTAGTTTCTACCTCTCTAATTGCATCAGATAAACTTGAGACAAATAGCTATTTTTTCTTTTTTAAGCATTTAATTTTTGTTTTTATTGGATTGTTTATTATTTTTATATTTTCTTACATAGAGCAAAAAACTCTCTATACAATCTCAATATATATTTTTTTATTATGCTTTATTTTATTAATTTTAGTTCCTTTCATCGGTGTTGAAGTAAAAGGATCAACAAGATGGATAGATTTAATTTTTTTGCCAAGGTTGCAACCAGTTGAATTAGTAAAACCTTTTTTTATTATTATGCTAGCTTTAATTATTTCAAGTAAGAAATTTCCTAATTTTACAATAAAATTTTCAATCTCTTTTTTTTTAACATTATTGATTGTACTTTTATTAATTTTACAACCCGACCTAGGGCAGACTTTATTAATTGGATTTAGTTGGTTAATATTGATTTTTGTTTCAGGAATCAATTTATTTCTTCTTATTTCAATATCTTTAGTTGGAATAATTTCATTATTATATATTGTTTTATATATTCCAAAATTTGAATATATAAAAAATAGATTATTATCGTTTTTTGATTCAGAGACAGGTACTCACAATTTTCAATCAGATAAAGCGCTAGATTCAATTATGAGTGGGGGCTTTTTTGGTAAAGGAATTGGAGAAGGAACTTTAAAAAACAGAGTGCCAGAGGCACATACAGATTATATTATTTCCGTTATATCAGAAGAATTTGGTGTTATTGCGATAATGTTAATATTAATTTTGTTTTTGGTATTTATTTTTTCAATTTTAAAAAAAGTGGATAGAGAGACAAATAATACAACAAGGTTAATTTTAGTTGGCTCTGTTAATTTGATACTACTGCAAGCAATGATACATATTGGTGTTAATATTAGATTATTTCCCACAACAGGTATGACTTTACCATTCCTGAGTTATGGAGGGTCATCAATAATTAGTGTCTCAATATTATCTGGTATAATCTTAAATTTGACAAAAAGAAAAGTTTTATTCTCAAAGTGAACAAAATATTACTCACTACAGGTGGATCAGGAGGGCATGTAATACCCGCAAAAATAATTGAAGAACATTTAAGAAATAATTTTGATATATATTATTCTACCGATGTACGAGGCTTAAAATATTTATCATCAGATATTAATAAAACCGTAATCATTGATACGCCAAAATTTGATTTAAATATTTATCTTCCGTTAAAATTAATAAAGCTAATTTATTTGATATTTCAAGCAATTTTATTTTTAAAAAAAAAAAAAATTGAAAAAGTAATTTCTATAGGTGGATACATGTCAATACCAGTGGTAATTGCAGCAAAAATTTTAGGTGTAACAATTATATTATTTGAGCCTAATTTAGTATTAGGTAGAGCTAACAAATTTTTTTTGAATTTTTCAAAAAAGATTTTTTGTTATTCAAATAAATTATCTAATTTTCCAAAAAATAATCTTCATAAAATTGAAATAATTAAACCTTTGGTTTTTAAAGCTTTTTATGAATTAAAAAAAACAAAAGATATAAATAATAAATTTTGTTTTTTAATATCAGGCGGAAGTCAAGGTGCTAAAATTTTTGATGAATTGATAAAAGAAGTAATGATCGAAGTATCAGAAAATTTTTCAATAAAAGTGGTTCAACAAACAAGTTTAGAGAATATAGAAAACTTAAAAAGGTTTTATGACTCTAAAAATATTGAAAATAAAATTTTTAATTTTGAAGAAAAGTTTATTAATTTGGTTAATATGTCTGATCTTTGTATTACAAGAGCAGGAGCAACTTCTTTAGCAGAAATCTCTATATTAAATAAACCCTTTGTTGCTATACCATTGCCAACCGCTAAAGATAATCATCAAATGAAAAATGCTCAATTTTACGAGGAAATGGGATGTTGCTGGGTTTTAAATCAAAGAAATCTTAACAAAGAAAATTTATTAAATATTATATTAAATATATTAAAAAATAAGTCTGATTTAATTGAAAAAAAAACAAATTTAGAAAAATTAAATTTTGAAAATTCATGGAATGATATAAATCATAAATTACAAAAAATAATTAATGAAAATTAAACTAGCTAAAAAAGAAATTATTCATTTTATTGGAATTGGAGGTATAGGTATGAGTGGTCTTTCATTAATAATGAAGGGTCAAGGATTTAAAGTCCAAGGAAGCGATATATCTAACAATAAAAATATAGATAGATTAAAAAAAGAAAAAATTAAATTTTTTTTAGGCCATTCAAAAAAAAATTTAAAAGAAGCTACAATTGTTGTTATCTCCTCAGCTATAAAAAATACTAATCCAGAATTAATTGAGGCAAAAAGAAAAAAAATTCCAATAATAAAAAGAGGTAAAATGCTAGCTAGCATCGTCTCATTAATGAAAAATATTGTTGTTGTAGGATCTCACGGCAAAACGACAACAACATCTTTGATTGCATCTATTTTTCAAGAGACAAAAATTGACCCAACTATCATTAATGGAGGAGTAATAAATTCAATTAAAAATACTGCTAAATTAGGAAAAAGTGATTGGTCTATTTTAGAAGCTGATGAGTCTGACGGTAGTTTTGTGCACATTACTCCCACATATTCCATAATAACAAATGTTGATAGAGAGCATATGGATTTTTATAAATCTATGACGGAATTAAAAGGATATTTTATAGAATTTATTAACAAAGTCCCTTCATTCGGAAAATCATTCATTTGTACAGATGATAAAGTCAACAGTGAAATAATAAAATCCATTAGAAATAAAAATTTTTATACTTATGGACAAAAGGATAATGCAAATTTTACAATAAGAAATATTAGACAACATAAGTCTTTTTCAAATTTTGATCTAATAGTTAAATTACCAAATAAAGAAAATTTAAATATCAAAGATATTCAGATACCATTGCTTGGTATTCACAATATTAGAAATACGGTTGGAGCAATTGGAGTTGCTTTAACAGTAGGAATTTCAATTCAAAAAATAAAAAAAGGATTAAAAAATTTTAAAGGAGTTCAGAGAAGATTTAATAAAATATTTTCATATAATAATATCGATTTTTACGATGATTACGCTCACCATCCAACTGAGATTAAAGTTGTATTACAAGGTGTTAAAGAAGTTTTTAATAAATATGAAAAAGTATGTATTTTTCAGCCTCACAGAATTTCAAGACTTAAAGATTTAAAAAAAGAATTTACTTATGCTTTTAAAGATGCTGATACAGTCATCTTATGCCCAATTTTTACAGCTGGAGAGAAAATTAAGTTAGGATTTAGTTATGAAGATTTTGCTAAGAAGATTATAAAAAACTCTGAAGTTAAATTGTATATGGTTGAAAATAATAATCAATTATCAAAATATTTAAAACACAATATGCACGGCAAAAAAATAGTAGTAGGAATGGGTGCTGGGTCAATTTCTAACTGGATAAAAGAATTACCAAGTTTAATGTAATGAAAATTGATGAATTAAAAGAATTACTTAAAAAATTTAAATCAAATGTTGTTTATAATGCTGACTTAAAAAAAAAAAATTGGTTTAACATAGGTGGAAAAGCAAAGGTTTTCTTTAAAGCTGATGAGTTGGCAGATCTAGTGGAGTTTTTAAAAGTTTTAAACAATAAAGAGAAAATTCATATAATTGGAGCAGGTTCAAATACATTAATAACAGATGAAGTTTATGACGGTGTAATTATTAAACTTGGAAAAAATTTTAATAGATTGTCAGTATTAAATTCAAATATAATTATTTCAGGTACAGCTGTTTTAGATAAAAAACTATCGGAATTTGCAGCTGAAAATAGTTTAAGTGGATTTGAATTTTTATCTTGTATACCTGGAACTGTAGGTGGAGGTCTTAAAATGAACGCAGGTTGCTTTGGTAAAGAGATAAAAGATATTTTAATCTCAATACAAGCTATAGATAAAAATGGAAATGTGTTAACTATTCCAGCGAGAGAAATTAATTTTGATTATAGAAATAATGATTTGTCAGAAAATTTAATATTTTTAAGTGCTTCATTTAAAGGTGAAAAAAAAGATAACAAAAAAATATTAGAAACAATGTTAGAATTAAAAGACAAAAAAAATAATAATCAACCTACTAAGATTAAAACTAGTGGTAGTACATTTAAGAATCCGATAAAAGAAACTACAAAAAAAGCGTGGGAATTAATAAAAGAGTCTGTCCCTCCAAATACGAAATTTGGAGATGCTTGTATTTCGGAAAAACATTCAAATTTTTTTGTAAATAAAGGAAACGCATCATTTAAAGATATGAAAAAATTAATTAATTTTGTTGAAAAAAGAGTATTTAAAAAAACAGGCATTAAAGTAGAAAAAGAAATAAAAATTTTAGAAAATTGAAAAAAAAAATTTTGATAATTTCTGGAGGTGTTTCAAAAGAACGTGAAATAAGTCTCCAAACTGGTAATCAAGTTGCTAAAGAATTAAAGAATAATAAATATAAAGTAAAAATCTGTGAACCAAATAATAACTTATTTAATGTAATTAAAAAATTTAAACCAAACATCATATTTAATGCATTGCATGGTCAATATGGTGAAGATGGATATATTCAATCTATTTTGGAAAATATTGGAATTCCTTACACTCATTCCGGGGTTGTTGCTTCTGCCAAGGCTATGGACAAAGAAATTTCTAAAAAGATATTTATCAAAAATAAAATTCTGACTCCTAAATATATTAAACATTCTTTTGATGATAATTACAAAAAACTTAGTGATGAAATAAAAAAAAAATTTGGTTTTCCTGTTGTTATTAAACCAATTAATGAAGGGTCAAGTGTAAATGTTTATATTTGTAATAAATCTAATTTAAAAAATAAATTAAAAAAATTAAAGGTTTATAAGGAAATTTTAGTTGAAGAATTTATTCCTGGCCGTGAAATTCAAGCCGCTATTTTAGGTAACAATAAATTAGGAGCCATAGAATTAAAACCAAAAAGAAAGTTTTATGATTATGAAGCAAAATATAATTCCAAAGCAAAAACTAAGCATATTATCCCAGTTGATTTACCAAAAAGTAAATTTAATCAATTAATGAACATTTCCTTTAAGGTTCATAATTTAATGGGTTGTAGAGGGGTAACAAGATCTGATTTTAAATATTATAAAAATAAATTTTATCTTTTAGAGACAAATACACAACCTGGTATGACTAAGCTTTCTTTAGTTCCAGAAATTTGTATGCATAAAGGAATTAATTTTATTAATTTAATTAAATTATTATTGAATGATGCCTCAACGAATAAGTAAAAAAATTCTTATCTACTTATTTATTTTTTTTACACTTGTAACAGTAAATAATACAAGGACCTCAAATGACTTTTTTAATATTAAACAACTTAATATAAGTGGTCTGAATAAAATAGAAACTACAAAAATTTATGATGATTTAATTATTTTTAAAAACTATAATATTTTCTTATTTGATAAAGAAAAAATTTCAGAAAAAATTTATTCAAATAAGTTCGTAGAGAAATTCAAGATATTTAAGCTTTATCCATCAACATTAAATGTTGAAATTAAAAAAACTAAATTTCTTGCCATTACAAAAAAAAATAATAATAATTACCTAATTGGGTCAAATGGAAAATTGATTGAAATAAATAATACAATTTCTGACATACCCTATATTTTTGGGAATGTTAATGTTCAAAATTTTTTAAAGTTTAAAAAAACTATTGATGAATCAAATATTAGATTTAGTGAAATAGAAAATTTATATCATTATAAATCAAATAGGTGGGACATTCAAACCAAAGAAGGATTATCTTTAAAGTTACCTTCAAATTTAACAGTACAAAAAT
>CACJEC010000017.1 GCA_902592325.1 uncultured Pelagibacteraceae bacterium | reverse complement strand
GAAAGAAAATAATTTGATAAATACATCAATTAAGCTTGAACTTATAATTCAAATTAATAACAAAGATTTTGATATCTCATCAAAATTTGAGGAGACTTTAGATAAAATTGATTTAATTAGTAATTATTCAATTAATAAATTTGACAAAGATTTTATTTTTTATGAAGTAATTTTTAATGGGACGCCTAAAAATTTTATTAATATAATGAATGATCAAAATTATAATTTTAATACTCAAAAGAAAATTTGGGTTTTAGAATGATTGATTTAAACCAATTAATTCTTAAGTTTGATTATGATCAAAATTTTAAGGATGATGATTTTTATGTTTCAAATAGTAATAAACATATTTTTACTTTTTTATGTCAATGGCCAAGATGGGAAAAAAATTTTTTGAATATTAATGGAGAAAAACTCTCAGGAAAAACTCATCTCATTAATATCTTTCTAAAAAAATTTGAGGGCATTAAATTTGAAGCTAGTTCGTTTACAGATAAAGATTTAAATATAGTTAAAATTCACCAAAATATTATATTAGAAAATTTAGATGAAGAAGTTAATGAAAAGCTTATTTACAGTTTGTTTAATATAATTGATTTAGATAATAAATATATAATTGTTACTTCAAAAAAACCAATAGTTAATATTGATTTTAAGTTAAAAGATTTAAAATCTAGAACTAAAAATTTTCTATTACAAAAAATAGAAAAACCTGATGATGATTTAATGTTTGCTCTGATTCTAAAAAATTTATCTGATCGTCAAATATCCATAGATAAAAAACTAATAGATTTTATAATTAAAAGAATAGATAGATCGTATGACAAAATATTCGATTTCATATATAAAGTTGACGAACTAAGTTTAAAAAAGAAAAAACCTATAGATTTTAAGATTATAAAAGAGGTTTTGGGAGAATAATTGAGTAATAAATATCGAACACATAATTGTAGTGAACTACGAAAAGAACATGTTGGCAATAATGTTGTTCTTTCAGGTTGGATTAATAAGAAAAGGGATCATGGAAATTTATTATTTGTCGACTTAAGGGATAATTTTGGGATTACACAATGTATAATTGATAAAGAAAATCCAAATTTTATTGAATTAGAAAAAACTCAATTAGAAACTGTTATAAGAGTTGAGGGAAAAGTTGTTAATAGATCAAAAGAAACTATTAATAAAGAAATTAAAACAGGTGAAATAGAAATAGGAATTGAAAAATTTAATGTTCTGGGTGAATGTAAAGAATTACCATTACCAGTCTTTAGTGACCAAGAGTATGCTGAAGAAATTAGACTCAAATATAGATTTCTAGATTTAAGAAGAAAAAAGATTCATGATAACATTATTCTAAGATCGCAAGTTATTTCATTTATAAGAAGTGAAATGAATAAGTTAGGATTTTTAGAATTTCAAACTCCAATACTAACTTCATCCAGTCCTGAAGGAGCCAGAGATTTTTTAGTACCAAGTAGATTAAATCCTGGTAAATTTTATGCACTTCCTCAAGCACCACAACAGTTTAAACAACTAATAATGGTCTCCGGATTTGATAAATATTTTCAAATTGCTCCTTGCTTTAGAGATGAAGATGCAAGAGCAGATAGAAGTCCTGGTGAATTTTATCAATTAGATTTAGAAATGTCATTTGTTGAACAAGAAGATGTTTTTAATGTGGTTGAAAAATTATTAGTTAGTACCTTTAAAAAATTTTCTAATAAAAAAATACTCTTTGAAAAATTTCCTAGAATTACTTTTAAAGAAGCAATGTTGAAGTATGGATCTGATAAACCAGATCTTCGAAATCCTTTAATAATCAGCGATATTACAAAAATTTTTTCAAGAGAAGATGTAACTTTTGATATCTTTAAAAAACTTGTGAAATCTGGATCAATGGTGAGATGTATTGTTACAAAAAAAACCAAGGACAAGCCAAGAAGTTTTTTTGATAATATTGATAAGTGGGCAAAAGAACAAGGTGCTTCTGGACTTGCATATTTCACAATTGAGAAAGCGAATGAGATTGCAGGAAAAGGTCCAGTCGGAAAATTTTTTTCAAAAGAATCTTTAGAAGAAATAATGAAACTAACAGGAGCAGAGGTAGGTGATAGTATATTTTTAGCTTGCTCTAAACAAAAAGAACTTGAAAAAATTACATCATTAGCAAGGGATAAAATAGCAAAAGATTTAGATTTAGTTGATAATGAAATTTTTGCTTTTTGTTGGGTTGTCGATTATCCAATGTTTGAGAGAGATGAGTTAACCAATAAAATAAAATTTAGTCATAATCCCTTTTCAATGCCACAAGGCGAAAAAGATAAAATTAATTTCGATAAACCTTTAGATATTCTTGCTTATCAATATGATATTGTCTGTAATGGTATTGAATTATCATCTGGAGCTATAAGAAACCATATCCCAGAATTAATGTATAAGCTTTTTTCTATAGCGGGATATTCAAAGGAAGATGTTGACCAAAAGTTTAGTGGGATGATAAATGCCCTTAGCTTTGGAGCGCCTCCTCATGGAGGTATTGCCCCAGGTATCGACAGAATAGTAATGCTACTTGCTAATGAAAAGAACATTAGAGAAGTAACAATGTTTCCAATGAATCAAAATGCACAAGATCTTATGATGAACGCACCATCTAATGTAAGTGACAACCAACTCAAAGAATTAAATATTATTTTAAAGTCTAAAAAATAATTATTTTTTTCCTTTAAGACTTATCTTAACATCTGACAAATCTACTAGATTTTTTTTGTAATTATTCCTTACAAATCCTTTACTAGTGATATCTTTAACAATTTTTAATAATTGATTTTGATCTTCAGAATTTTGTTCGTCTAAATTATTAACATCTGATCCACCTATTGATGGAGTATGAGCCAAGTCTTCTCTATTTTGGTATGAGATAGCTAATTCTCTAAAGATATAATCTAGTATTGAAGTGGCACTTAGAATTCTATCATTTCCATTTACTTTTCCTGATGGCTCAAATTTTGTGCCAATAAATGCACTAATGTATTCATCTAGAGGAACTCCGTATTGCAAACCAAGTGAAACAGCAATTGCAAAATTATTCATTAAAGCTTTCACTAGCTCACCCTCTTTACTAGTATCTATGAAGATTTCACCAATTTTACCGTCTTCATATTCTCCAGTATGTAAATAAACTTTATGATCTCCTATAGTTGCTTTTTGTATGTATCCTTTTCGTCTATCTGGCATACTAAATCGTTTACCAGACTTTTCAGATTTATTTAGAACTTTAGTAATTGATTTTTCAAAATTGTCTTTTTTTTCGTTATTGTCAGATGATACTAAATCAATTTTTTTATCAATAACCTTTTTGTTAGGATCTAAGTTTTTTGTTTTTCTATTATCAAGCTTAACCTCTAAAACTTCAAATTTCCCATCATCTCTTTTTTCAAGATTTTTGAGTTCTTGATCATCTATTTTGTCTAGGTAGTGATTAACTTTGAAAGTACATGTGTAATATGTTTCTACTAAGTATTTTGCCATTTTACTCCAATTTAAAATTTTATTTTGAATAATGAATTAATTGATTTATATACAAATCCATATTTTAGTCTAATTTAATTTATACAATTTAAAATTGAAAAATAAAAAATTTAAATGTTGACTCTATTAAAAAAAATTTTCACTTGGTGGAATCGAGATACTTTTGGAACGAGAATAAAAACTCTTTTTTTTGGGAAATTTATTGGATCTGATTCTTTTGGAAATAAATATTATGAGAGCAAAAGTGGAAAGCGATGGGTAATTTATTCAGATGAAATTGACGCATCAAAAATACCTGTAGAGTGGTATTCATGGATGCATTTTACCCCTAATAGAATTGAAAAGAATCATGAGTTAAAAAAATACAGTTGGCAGAAACCTCATCAATCAAATTCTACAGGTACCGAACAGGCTTATTATCCAAATAAAAATAAAGATAATGCTACTGATAAAAAATATAAAAGCTGGAAATCTGAATAAATTATCAATTTATATAATTGCAAGTATACTAATGATTAATTTTTCCTATGCCCAATCAGATAATAATACGATTGGTTTAAAAACTGATATAAAAATTTTAGATAAAATTAGTTCAAAAAATGAATTAGTAAATTTAATTAATGGCGAGGAATTAATCTATAAAGATTTAGCAATTAAAAGTATGAAATGTACAAATTCTGAATTGGATGATAATCCTGAAGTAAAAGCATATATTCAAGTTAGAGATTTGACTAAAAATAACAACGATAAAGTATATATATTCAATGAGTGGATGTTCTCATCAAGCCCTTCCATAGCACCATTTGATCATCCAGTTTATGATATATGGCTTATAGGATGTTATTAAACTATTTTTTCATTATCTAGCCAACTCACATTAAAATCTGAATCAATAAATTTTTTATGATTAAGTAGTTTTTTATGTAATGGGATAGTGGTGTTTATTCCTTCAATGACAAATTCATCAAGAGATCTATTCATTCTCTGAATAGCCTCTTCTCTATTTCTTCCGTGACAAATAAGTTTACAAACCATACTATCATAAAATGGTGTTACTTTATAACCCTGGAATATTGAACCATCTACTCTTGTTCTGAACCCCGACGGTTGGTGACACATCCCAATAGTTCCTGGAGAAGGTTGAAAATTTTTACTTGGATCTTCAGCATTAATTCTACACTCAATTGCATGTCCTCTTGGATTTATATCTGACTGTTTTAAAGCAGTTTCACCAGTAAAAGCTATCCAAATTTGTTCTTTAATAATATCTATTCCTGTAACCATTTCAGAGACTGGGTGTTCTACTTGAACCCTTGTGTTCATTTCTAAAAAATAAAATTTTCCATCTTCATATATAAATTCCACTGTCCCAGCTCCTTCATAACCAATTTTACTTACCATTTTTACAGTTCTTTCAAATAGATCTTGTCGAACCTCTTCTTTTAAAACTGGACTAGGAGTTTCCTCTATAAGTTTTTGATGTCTTCTTTGAACTGAACAATCTCTTTCATGTAAATGTACAGTTCTATTTTTTCCAGCTAATATTTGTACTTCAATATGCCTTGGGTTTTGAAAAAACTTTTCTAAATAAATTTCATCATTTCCAAAGTACTTTTGAGCTTCAGATTTTGCAGTAGAAAATAATGTTTCAAAATCTTCCTCTTTATGCACAATCTTCATTCCCTTACCACCACCACCAGCAGATGCTTTTATCAATATTGGAAATCCAATTTTTTTACATAAATCTTTAGCTTCTTTAACGTTTTTGACTCCACCATCAGATCCTTCAATAATAGGCAAGCCATTTTCTTTAGCAATTTTTTTTGCTTGAATTTTATCACCCATCATTTCAATTAATTTTGATGACGCTCCAATAAATTTAATATTATTTTCCTCTAGTACTCGAGCAAAATTTGCATTTTCTGATAAAAAACCATATCCGGGATGAACTGCTTGAGCATTTGTTACTTCAATAGCTGACATTAATGCAGGAATATTTAAATAACTATTAGCAGGTTGATGTGAACCAATACAAACACTTTCATCAGCCATTCTGACATGCATACTATCTCTGTCTACATCAGAGTGAACAGCAACAGTTGAAATACCCCATTCTTTGCATGCTCTTATGACTCTAACTGCAATTTCCCCTCGGTTTGCAATTAGAATTTTTTTAAACATTATTCTAAAATTATAATTGTTTGTCCAAACTCAACTGGCTGACCATCTTTGACACAAATTTCTTTTACCACACCATCCGCAGTTGAAGGCACATGGTTCATAGTTTTCATCGCTTCAACAATCATTACTGTATCGCCTTTTTTAATTTTTTTTCCAACCTCAACAAATTTTTTAGCACCTGGTTCTGGTGCATGATATGCAGTACCGATGATTGGAGAGGTAACTTCAGTACCTGAAGAAACTACGTTTGAATTTTGATTATTTTGCTTAATTATTTTTGTATTATCTAATAAAGGTGAAGATTGATTATTTATTGATATATTATTTTTAGAAACTTTTATTTTTGTATCTTTTTCAGTAAACTCTATTTCTGTAAGTTTAAATTCGTCTAAGTATTCACTTAATTCTTTTATTAATTTTTTATCAATTTTCATTTTTAAGCATCTTCTCTAATGAAATTATGGCTAAAATATAACCTTCATGCCCCAAACCAAAAATTCCTCCATTTACAACGTTACTGATAAGTGATTTTTGTCTGAATTCTTCCCTTTTATATATATTAGATATGTGAACTTCAATTATTGGTTTTTTAAAAATATCTAGTGCATCCCTGATAGCAACTGATGTATGAGTAAATCCTGCTGCATTAATAATCATCCCATCATAATGTTTTCTAGAATCTTGAATTTTTGTTACAATTTCTCCTTCAATGTTTGACTGAAAAAATTCAGCATTAATTTTAAGTTCAGTAGCTTTTTTAAGACATTCCTCTTTTAGACGCTCAAATGTCACTGAGCCATATTGTGATTGTTCTCTCTCACCTAATAGATTAATATTTGGACCATTAATAATAACTATTTTATTATTCATTCTGCTCTTATATACGATGAAAAAATTAAAAAAAATAAAAATTAAGGTAAATGGAAAAATTAAGACAATTACTGATAAATTAACGTTACATAAATTAATAAATGATCTAAAAATACCTATTGCGAAAGTAGCGATAGAATTAAACAAAGAGATAATTGAAAAAAAAAAAATAAAAAAAATCAAATTAAAAAATAAAGATATAATTGAAATTGTTCATTTTATAGGGGGAGGATAGGCTTTTGAAAGATAAATTGATAATTGCTAATAAAAGATTTAATTCAAGACTTATTATTGGGACTGGAAAATATAAAAGCATGACAGAATGTGCAAAAGCAGTAAAACTTTCAAGAGCTGATATTGTTACAGTAGCGGTCAGAAGAGTAAATATATCTAATAAAAATAAACCTTTATTAATGGATTACATTGATCCAAAAAAAATAACTTATTTACCTAATACTGCTGGATGCTTTACATCTGAGGATGCTTTAAGAACTTTAAGACTTGCAAGAGAGATAGGTGGATGGAAATTAGTTAAACTTGAAGTTTTAGGAGATAAAAAAAATCTTTTTCCAGATATGATTGAAACTTTAAAATCTACTGAGGTACTCTCTAAAGAGGGTTTTAAGGTTATGGTTTATTGTAATGATGATCCATTAATGGCAAAGAGATTAGAGAATAATGGAGCATCAGCTATAATGCCATTAGCAGCACCAATTGGATCAGGATTAGGAATTTTAAACAAGATAAACATAAAGATTATTAGAAATCAGACTAATCTACCGCTCATAATTGACGCCGGATTAGGACAAGCTTCTGACGCTACTATTGCAATGGAGTTAGGATGTGATGGAGTTCTAGTCAATACTGCAATAGCTAAAGCTAAAAAACCTTTTGTAATGGCTCAAGCATTTAAAAATGCTGTAATTGCTGGAAGGCAATCATACATTTCAGGAAGAATTAATAAAACTTTACAAGGCAGCCCATCATCACCAACCAAAGGTATTATTTAGTTTTTTTATAAAATTTTTTTTTGTAATTTTTTTTTTTTATAAATTTTTTTTTATTTTTAGAATTTGCAATTTTATCATCAACTTTTTGTTGTTCTAAATTTTTAAGTTTTTCATGATGTTCAACTAATTCAAGAGTTTTATTTGAAAGATTTTTAAGATCGATTATATACTCTGGAATAATAAGAGAATTGTCTGTTATAATATCTATTTTCATTTTATTCTTTTTTTCAAAATATGTTAAATCTTTCACAAAATTTTCTTTCAAAAAATCAGAAATTTTTTCACAAACTTTTAATTCTACTCTTTTAGCTTTGCTTAATACTGATTTTAATTCAACAATTTTTAAAAGTTTTTGAGCAAATGACTCATCAGTTAATTCAACTTTCCATTTGACAGCACTTTCTCTTAATCTTTGTCGAGACATTTCGAGTAAACCAAAGTTGCTAATTCTACCAATTTGTATTCTCGCCCTATCTGCTCTACACTTTTCTTTTAACCTTCTTTCAACCATTCTTCTATTTCCATAACTTATCATATCTATAAAATCGATAATTATTAAACCCGATAGATCTCGAATTTTAATTTGTCTTGCTATTTCTTCAGCTGCCTCAAGATTTGTATCTAGCGCCGTACTTTCAACATTTTTTTGTTTAATTGAACTTCCAGAATTTATATCAATAGATACAAGGGCTTCTGTTGGATTTATAACTAAGTAACCCCCTGAGTTAAGCTTGAGTTCAGAGTCAAATATTTGATTTAATTTTTGTTCAATATTCTCCTGAATAAATAAAGGAATTTTACCTCTATATTTTTTAATTTTTTTAACATGTGAAGGCATCATCATTTTCATAAAGTTTTGAGCTTTTTTATATCCTTCATTACCTTCAACAATTATATTCTTTGTATTTTCATCATAAATATCTCTCAAAGTCCTTTTAATAATCTCACTTTCTTGATGAATTAGTGATGGAGCTATAGAATTTATTGCATTATGTTTTATTTGATCCCAAGTATTTTTCAAAGTTTCGAGATCTTGGTCTATTTCGTTTTTAGTTTTATTGCTCCCTGCTGTTCTAACTATCAAACCCATTTGTTTTGGAATTTCAATTTCATTAAGAATAGATCTAATTTTTTTTCTATCAGCAGGATTAAATATTTTTCTTGAAATACCGCCACCTTTAGGAGTATTAGGCATTAAAACAATATATTTCCCTGCAATTGATATAAATGTACTTAGTGCAGCTCCTTTTTGACCTCTTTCATCTTTGATTACTTGAACAAGAATCACTTGATTTGGTTTTATAACTTCTTGAATTTTGTATCTTTTAAATCTAAATTTTTTTGGACTTTTTATTTCATTTTTAATGCCGACTTTTTCTATTTGATTATCGATGTCATTAGATGTGTTACCTTCTTCAATATTTTCATTTTCAATAGAAATTTCTTTGTCCTCATCAGATTTTTCAATTTCTAAAGGATCATCGATCTCTAATTTACCTTCTGCTAAATTTTTTTCCTCTTTCGCCTCAACCTCTTTAGAGAGTTCTTCTCTTACTTTTTCCTCTTCTCGTTTAATTATTTCAAGGTCGCTTTTTGGAATTTGATAATAATCAGACTGAATATCATTAAATGATAAAAATCCATGTCTTTCTCTTCCAAAATCAACAAAAGCTGCTTGTAAAGAGGGTTCAATTCTACTTACTTTTCCTAAGTAGATATTATTTTTTATAAGATTGTTTTTTAAACCTTCGTATTCGTAATCTTCAATATTATCTTCTGATTTAAGTACAACTCTTGTTTCATCTGGATGCGAAGCATCGATATATAAATTTTTTTCCATATTGTTTGATATAATTGTTTCATTAGTTATATTTTTAAAAATTTTGTTATCTATTAATGCCTTATCTTTAACAAATTCCACTATATAATGGAATTAAAATGACTAATTTATTCAAAAATATATTGATAGTTTTTTTAAGTTTATTTCTACTCTCATCAATTACGATTTTGATAGTTTTATGGACTTTTTCAAACAGTATCCCAGATTATAGATTTTTAAAAAACTATAAGCCTCCGGTTTCAAGCAAAATGTATTCAGGAAATGGTGAATTAGTAGCTGATTTTTCAAAAGAAAAAAGAATCTTTGTTCCTTTTGAAGCAATACCCAAAAAAGTAATAAATTCATTTTTATCAGCGGAGGATAAAAACTTCTTTTCTCACCCAGGGGTTGATGCTAAAGGAGTTATGAGAGCTGTTGTTAATAATATACAAAACATAATGACCTCTAAAAGACTTGAGGGGGCATCTACTATAACTCAACAAGTAGCAAAAAATTTTTTATTAACAAATGAAGTAAGTTTTAAGAGAAAAATTAAAGAAGCAATTTTAGCATTTAGAATTGAACGGGCTTTATCAAAAGAGAGGATTTTAGAATTATATCTTAATCAAATTTATATGGGTAGTGGAGCTTATGGTGTTGCTGCTGCAAGCCTAGAGTTTTTTGATAAGTCAATAAAAGAACTTAATTATAATGAAGCAGCATTATTGGCAGCATTGCCTAAAGCCCCTAGTAAATACAATCCTTATAGAAATAAAGACCTTGCCAAGTTTCGGAGAGATTTAGTTTTAAAAAATTTGTATGAAAATAATTTTATTGATCAAAAAAAATACTTAGAACTTAAAAATAAACCTATTAAATTAAAAAAAGTTAAAAAAGTTTTTTTAGAAAACTCACAATATTATATTGAAGATGTGAGAAAAAATATTATAGAGAAACTAACTTATGATAAAGTATACAATCAAGGATATAACATTAATACACCGATAAATTTAGAGCTACAAAAAATTGCAACACAATCGTTAAGAAATGGTTTAGTAGCTTATGATAGAAGAAAGGGATGGCGTGGACCAATTAAAAATATCAGATATTCTCAAGATTGGTTTAAAAATATTGATAAAAAATTTAAATTAGAAAAATCTATAGAATGGCAAATAGCTATTGTAAAAAAAATTAATCAATTTAATTCAATAATTGAAACAGAAAATAATTTTGAAAGTGTAATTAACTATAAAGATATATCATGGACTAAAAAAGAATTTGAAAATTTGTTTAAAGTGGGTGATGTGATTTATGTGAAAAAAATTGATTCAAATTCTTATAGCCTTCAACAACTTCCTAAAATTAATGGTGGTATTGTAGTAATGGATCCATTTACTGGAAGAGTTCTGGCATTAAGTGGTGGGTTTAGTTTTAAAAATAGCGAATTCAATAGAGCCTCTCAAGCATTAAGGCAACCAGGCTCTGCTTTTAAGCCTTTTGTTTATGCTTTGGCTTTAGAAAATAATTATACCCCATCTTCTTTGATTTTGGATGCGCCTCTTGTCTTAGATCAAGGAATAGATTTAAAAAAATGGAAACCTGAAAATTATGGAAAAAAATTTTATGGTCTTTCTACACTTAGGGTTGGACTTGAAAAGTCTAGAAACTTAATGACAGTTAGAGTTGCTCGAAATCTAGGTATTGATAAAATTACTAATTTTTCAAAAAAAATGAATATCTACAAAGAGCCAGAAGAACTTTTGTCGATTTCTCTTGGCTCTGCTGAAACAACACTCTTAAGTTTAACATCTGCATACTGTTCTTTTGTTAACGGAGGAAAATTAATTAAACCAGTTTTAATTGATAGAATTCAAGATGGAGAAGGAAATACAATAATCAATAATGAAAATAGAAAATGTGTTAATTGTGATAAAATTTCTTTTACTAGTAAAGAATTTCCTAAAATAGAAGATGATTATGAGCAAGTCATTTCACCACAAACATCTTATCAGTTAACTTCAATTTTAGAGGGTGTTGTCAAAAGAGGGACAGCAAAAAAATTAAAAAAACTTGAATTAAATCTTGCTGGAAAAACTGGCACTACGAATGACAACACTGATGCTTGGTTTATTGGCTATACATCAAATTTAGTAATCGGCGTTTATGTTGGCATGGATAACCCTCAACCATTAGGTAAATTTGAAACAGGATCTAAAGCAGCTTTACCAATTTTTGAAG
Organism: uncultured Pelagibacteraceae bacterium; assembly: GCA_902592325.1. Taxonomy (GTDB): domain Bacteria; phylum Pseudomonadota; class Alphaproteobacteria; order Pelagibacterales; family Pelagibacteraceae; genus Pelagibacter. The sequence continues at coordinate 1,365 of CACJEC010000017.1, read as the reverse complement.
AATTTGTAAAAAGAGCTGTAAAAAAAGCAGACGCAAGACCTTTTAAAGTTCCTGAAGATATAACATTAATGGTTGTAGACCCTAATACTGGGAACAAAGCTAAGTTTAGCTCAAAAAATACAATAATCGAGTCCTATAAAAGTAAAAATATATCTAATGGAAAAATTTTATATTCAAATAATAATAGATTAGATACTAATAATATATTAAGGTTTTATTAATGAGTGAAAAATATTTAAGTTTTAAAAAAGAAATCGAAAAAATAAACCAAAGAATTAAGGAGTATCTTTGAAAAAAATGATATTCATTCAAAATTAGAAAATCATAATAGTAAAATGCTTGAAGTAAACTTCTGGCAAGACAAATTAAAATCTCAAAAAATTATAAAAGAAAAAAAACTATTTGAAGATTTAATAGACTCATTTAACCATTCAAACAATCAGCTTCAAGATCTTAAAGACCTTTATGAGTTAGCATTAGAAGAAAATAATACTGATATACAAAATGAAGTAACTAAAAATATTTCAGATTTAAGATTAATTGTAAAAAAAAATGAAATAAAATGTTTTTTATCTAGTGAAGCAGATGTATTAGACACATATATCGAAATTCACGCAGGGGCTGGAGGAACCGAGAGTCAAGACTGGGCTGATATGTTGAGAAGAATGTATTTAAAATGGTCTGATAATAAAAAATACAATTATCAAATTGTAAGTGAGCATAAAGGAGATGAGGCTGGTATAAAATCGACAACAATTAAAATTGAAGGTGATTACGCATTTGGCTGGCTGAAAAAAGAGTCTGGTATTCATAGATTAGTAAGAATATCACCATTTGACTCTGGTGCTAGACGTCATACAAGCTTTGCAAGTGTTTGGGTTTATCCTGTAGTTGATGAAAATATTAATGTTGAAATATTGGAAAAAGATCTCAGAATAGATACTTACAGATCAAGTGGTGCTGGAGGTCAACATGTTAATACAACAGATAGTGCTGTTCGTATAACTCACATTCCATCTAAAATAGTTGTACAATGTCAAAATGAAAGGTCTCAACACAAAAATAAAGAAACTTGTATGAATATGCTCAGAGCCAGATTATATGATTTTGAAATTAAAAAAAAGGAGGAGCAAAATCAAAGTACAGAAGCATCAAAATTAGAAATAGGGTGGGGTCACCAAATTCGATCTTATGTTTTGCAACCTTATCAATTAGTTAAAGATAATAGAACTGACCATGAAAGCACAAGTCCAGATAAAGTTTTGAATGGAGAAATAGATGAATTTTTAGAAAAATCTTTATATCAAATAAGATGATAAAAATTATTTATAGAACACTTTTTAGTTTAATAACACTATTGTTAAT
>CACJEC010000016.1 GCA_902592325.1 uncultured Pelagibacteraceae bacterium | reverse complement strand
TCATATCTTTTTGATAAAGTTTTTCTTACTTTATTTGCTGATTTTAAATCTTGTAATTGAGAAACTAGCATCTTGTTATTATGCAGAGTATTTTTTTTTCCTAATGTAATTATTTTGTCGGCTTGAGGTTTTAAAAACTTTGCTTTAGGCAATGTAGTTTTGATTTGTTCATATTTAATCAAGGAATTAAGCATATTTTTTAGCAAAGCTTTTCTATGCTCAGATGTTCTGTTTAATTTACTATTAGCTAACCCGTGTCTCATTAAATTGCTTCTTCAAGTTTTTTTGACATTTCAGCTATATTATCTGGAGGCCAATTTGGAATTTCCATACCCAAATATAATGACATACCAGTTAAAACCTCTTTTATTTCATTTAAAGATTTTCTACCAAAATTTGGTGTTCTTAACATTTCACCCTCTGATTTTTGTACTAAATCACCGATATAAATTATGTTATCATTTTTTAAACAATTCATCGATCTAACTGAAAGTTCTAATTCATCGACTTTTCTCAATAGATTTTTGTTAAATTCTGGTTCAGTTGATACCTCTTTAACTGGAGCTTCAACTGGTTCATCAAAATTGATAAACATCTTTAATTGATCTTGGAAAATTCTCGCTGAATAAGCTACAGCATCTTCTGCTGAAATAGAACCATTCGTTTCAACTTCCATTGTAAGTTTGTCATAATCAAGAGCTTTACCTTCTCTTGCAGTGCTAACTGAATACGAAACCTTTTTTACCGGACTATATAAAGAGTCAATCGCTATTAAGCCTAATGGTGGTTCTTCTGGTTTATTTAACTCAGCTGGAACATAACCTTTACCTGTATTAACATTCATTTCCATATGAAAATTCGTATTTTCATCAAGATTACAAATAACTAAATCTGGATTTAAAATTTCTACATCAGCTACGGGTGTAATATCAGAAGCTTTAATTTCCCCAGGACCTTTTGCATCAAGCACTAGTTTTTTAGTACCCTCCGCTGAAGATTTTAAAGCTAAAGATTTCACATTTAATACAATATCAGTAACATCTTCTCTCACTCCTTTAATTGAAGTAAATTCATGTAAAACACCATCAATCTGAATTGATGTAACTGCTGTTCCTCTTATAGATGATAATAATATTCTTCTTAATGAGTTACCTAAAGTTAAACCGTAACCTTTCTCTAGTGGTTCTGCTATAATTTTTGCTTGAGTAAGATCATCACTAATTTTTACATCTAGTTTTGCAGGTTTAATTAGTGATTTCCAGTTTTTTACATTTACATTTTCAGTTTCCATTAAACTCTCCTTTTTTTTGGTGGACGCGTTCCATTATGAGGCATTGGCGTTGTATCTTTAATAGATAAAATTTTAAATCCTCTAGCTTGTAAAGCCCTTAAAGCTGTTTCCCTACCCGAGCCAGGGCCTTTTACTTCAACCGATAAGGTTTTCATTCCAAAATCTAATGCTTTAGAAGCTGCAGCATCTGCTGCTATTTGTGCTGCATAAGGTGTAGATTTTCTAGATCCTTTAAAACCTTTTTGTCCAGCAGAAGCCCAAGAAATTACGTTACCATTTGTATCTGCTATTGAAATAATTGTATTATTAAATGTAGATTGAACATAAGCAATTCCGTTAAGAATATTTTTTTTTACTTTTTTCTTTTTTGAATAAGAACTTTTATTTGATTTTTTTGAGGACTTTTCTACTTTTTGATCTTTGATATCAGTTTTTTCAACTTTAGACATAAATTATTTTTTAAGTGGTGTTAATTTTTTTCCAGCAATTGCTATTGCTTTCCCTTTTCTTGTCCTAGCGTTACATCTAGTTCTTTGTCCTCTTACAGGGAGTTTTTTTCTATGTCTAGAACCTCTATAACAAGCTAAATCAATAAGTCTCTTAATACTTAAAGAGTAGTCTCTTCTAAGATCACCTTCAACTTTAAAGTTTTGATCTATAAATTCTCTTATTTTTAAAATCTCTTCATCTGTTAATTCATTAACTCTTTTTTCTTTAGGAATTTCTAATGAGGAACAAATCTGTTTTGAAAATTTATTACCAATACCATAAATATAAGTTAAGCCTACGTGGACAAGCTTATTTTGTGGAATGTTAATACCTGCGATCCGAGCCATATATTATGTGATAATTTTGAGCCTTTTATATAAGAAGATGTTTTAAAGTCAATGTCTTAAACCCTCACAAAAGTGTCGATTTTCTTAGTTATTTGATCAATTTCATAGGATCCGTCTATCTCATGAAAATTTGCTTTTTTTGAGTAGAAATCTAAGACAGGTTTAGTTGTCTCCATATAAGTATCGTATCTTCTCAGAATAGTTTTTAAATCATCATCAGAACGTTTCTCTATAACTTTTCTTTTTTCAATTCTTCTTATAATTGTTTCTTTATTTACATTTAGAAAAAAAATAAAATCAATCTTTTGATTTGATTCATTTAATAATAGATCCAAATTTTTAGCCTGACTTAATGATCTAGGATATCCATCAAATATTAATTTGTTTTTTTTTTGAGGGTCAGATATTACGGTTTCAATTAGTTTGTTTACAATTTCATCACTTACAAATTTTCCATCATTCATATCGTTAATTATAATTTTGCCAATATCTGTATCTTTTTTAATTTCATTTCTTAACATTTCACCTGTTGAAATTTGAAAACCATTAATTTTTTTGACTAAATATTTTGCTTGAGTGCCTTTACCAGCTCCTGGAGGACCAAATAAAATGATATTCACAAAAGCTATCTTCCAAATTTTGTCTTTTTAATTAATTGCTCATATTGAGCACTCATCATTCTTGTTTGAATTTGTGTTACTGTATCGATTGCAACAACAACAACAATTAGAATTGAAGCTCCACCTAAATAGAATGGAATTGGATAATTTGCTATTAATAACTCTGGCATTAAACAAACTGATGTTAAGTATAAAGCACCAATAGTAGTTAGTCTTGTTAAAATAGTTTCAATATATAAAGCTGTACTTTCACCTGGTCTAATACCAGGAACAAATCCACCATATTTTCTTAAATTATCAGCTGTTTCTGTTGGATTAAAAGTTATTGATGTATAAAAAAAAGTAAAAAAGATAATTCCACTTGCGTAAAGCAACATATACAAAGGTTGTCCTTGAGTAAAATATGAACTTAAATTAAGGAAAGTTTCATTCTCAGAAAAACTAAAATTAGAAAAGGTAACAGGTAATAGTAAAAGTGCAGAAGCAAAAATTGCTGGTATTACACCAGCTTGATTGATTTTTAAAGGCAAGTGTGAAGACTCTCCTCCGTACATTTTGTTTCCCATTTGTCGCTTTGGATAATTAATTAATATTTTTCTTAAAGCTCTTTCCATAAAAACTACAAAAAGTACTGTTAATATTAACAAAACAAATAATGCTAAAATCATAAATGTAGAAACCGCACCAGTTCTACCAAGTTCAAATGTTGTTACTAAAGCCCTAGGGATTTCTGCAACAATTCCTGAAAAAATAATTAAAGAAATACCGTTTCCAATACCCCTTTGAGTGATTTGTTCTCCTAACCACATTAAAAAAATAGTACCTGCAACAATTGTTGTTACTGTCGAAATTTTAAAAAATAATCCGGGGTTTATTACCAGGTTTGCAGAGGACTCTAAACCAACTGCTAATCCATAGCCTTGAACAGTTGCTAGTAAAACTGTTCCATATCTTGTTATTTGGGTTATTTTTGCTCTGCCTGTTTCTCCTTGAGATTTTAAATTTTTAAAATAATCTGAAACACCGGTTAATAACTGAACAATAATTGCTGATGATATATAAGGCATAATTCCTAATGCAAAAATTGCCATTCTACTAACAGCACCTCCAGCAAAAACGTTAAACATGCCTAGTAAACCTTTTTGATTACTATCCATTAGGATTTTTAATTGTTCAGGATCAATCCCTGGTAAAGGAACGAACGTTCCGAATCTATAAACAGCTAGTACAGCTATCGTAAAAAATATTCTGTTTCTTAAATCATTAGAAGATGAAGAAGCGCTCATATTTAAGTGATCTATTTTTTCAATTGAATCGAACCACCGATTTTTTCTAATTTATCAACAGCAGATTTTGATGCTAAATTTGCCTCAATATTAATTTTATCCTTAATTTCACCAGTACCTAAAATTTTAAGTTTAGTAGAATTTTTATTAATAATTTTTAATTTTTTAAGTAAATCACTATTCAAAACATCATTAGTATTGATTGTTTTTTTATCAATAAATGATTGAATTTTATCTAAATTTAAAATGGCAATTCGGTCTGATGAAATTGAATTGAATCCTCTTTTTGGAAGACGTCTATATAATGGCATCTGACCACCTTCAAAACTTTTAATTGCCACTCCAGATCTTGATTTTTGCCCTTTAACTCCCCTTCCAGAAGTTTTGCCTTTACCTGAACCAATACCTCTACCAACTCTTAATTTAGGTTTGTTAATCTTTTCTCTATTATTTAATAATGTAGTCATTAACCCCTTTTCTCAATTACCTCTGAAATTTTTTTATTTCTTATTGCTGAAATTTGTTTTGGTGAATTTTGTTTCATTAAAGCCTTTATTGTAGCTCTGATAACATTATGAGCATTAGAAGTTCCCATTGATTTAGCAACAATATCTTTTACTCCTAAAACTTCACATACAGCCCTAACAGGTCCGCCTGCAATAATTCCAGTGCCTTTTGAAGCCGCTCTTAATATAATTTTACCAGATCCATCTTTTGCTTTTACATCGTGATGAATTGTTCTTCCCTCTCTTAATGGAATATGTACAAGTTTTCTTCTTGCCATTTCATTAGCTTTTTTAATAGCATCTGGAACTTGTTTAGCCTTTGCGTGAGCTATACCAATTCTACCAGCTTGATTACCAACTACAACCAAAGCTGAAAAACCAAATCTTCTTCCACCTTTTACGACTTTTGTAATTCTATTTATATGTACTAGTTTTTCTAGTATATCATCAGTTTTTTTATCTTTATTATTATCCATAGTTAAAAATCCATTCCATTTTTACGTAATGTCTCAGCAAAAACTTTTACTCGACCATGATATTTATATATGCCTCGATCAAAAAATATTTTAGTAATTTTTTTTTCTTGCGCTTTTTTTGCCAATTTTTCAGCTACTATTTTAGAAAGTTCAGTTTTATTAACTTTTGAGCCAGATTTTATGTCTTTCTCTACAGAAGAAGCAGATAATAATGTCATGTTTTTTCTATCATCTATTATTTGAGCTGAAATATTTTTTGCTGATCTAGATATACATAATCTAAATCTATTTTTTGGAGCAACTTTTTTTGCTTTATTGCTAACTCTAAATCGTTTTCTAATACTTGTTGTTAATTTCATTATTTTTTCTTTCCTTCTTTTTTTAGAATATGCTGCCCTTTTTCTCTCACTCCCTTACCTTTGTAAGGTTCTATTTTTCTTAAGGTTTTAAGTTTTGAGGCTACAACCCCTACAAGTTGTTTATCTGAACCGGAGATTTTTAAAGTAGTTTGTTTTTCAACTGCGATTTTAATACCTTCAGGAATATCAAAGTTAATATCATGACTATAGCCTAATTGTAAATTTAACTGATTTCCTTTTAAAGCTGCTCTATAGCCAACTCCAACTAATTCTAAAATTTTTTCATAACCCTTACTAGATCCAATTACTGCGTTATTTATTAAACTTCTTTTCATGCCCCAAAGTCGCTTAGTATTTTGATCAACTTTTTTTGGTTTTAATGAAATTTCTTTGCCCTCTTTTATTTCTAAATTGAACATATCTAAATCTATATCTAAAGATTTTTTACCTAGAGGGCCTTCTATATTCAAAATATCACCAGCTAATGCAACTTTAACTTTTTCAGGAATAGCAATATTTATTTTTCCAATTTTAGACATAATTAAAATACCTTACAAATTATCTCTCCACCAATTTTTTGTTTTCTTGCGTCCATATCGGTCATTACACCCTTAGGTGTTGACACAATAGCAATACCTAAGCCATTGTTTATTTTTGGTAAACTATTTGCACTAGAAAATATTCTTCTTCCAGGTTTAGAAACTCTCTCAAAATTACTTATAACAGGATTCCCAGAATGATATTTAAGTTCTAAAATTAAAATTGGTTTACCTTCTTCTCCTTCAACTTTAAAATTTTTAATAAATCCCTCATTTTTAAGAATATCTGCAATTTTTGTTTTAAAATTTGAAGATGGGAGATCAACTTTTTTATGATTTCTTGCCTGAGCATTTTTAATTCTTGCTATCATATCTCCTATTGGATCACTTAAACTCATATATTTCCTTTCTACCAGCTCGACTTAACTAAACCTGGTATTTTTCCTTGTAAACCTAGTTGTCTTAATGCAATTCTAGATATTTTTAATTTTCTGTAAACACCGTGAGGTCTCCCTGTTATTTGACATCTATTCATAACTCTACTTTTTGCAGAATTTCTCGGTAATTTTGATAATTTTTGTTGAGCTTTAAATCTTTCCTCTAATGAAATTTTTTTATCCATTATTATTTTTTTTAGTTTTTCTCTCTTCTTATAAAATTTATCTGAGAGTTTTATTCTTTTATTGTTTTTATTAATTGAGCTCAATTTTGCCATTTTTAATTATCTCCTTTTTTTATAAATGGGAAATTTAGTTTTTCCAATAATGCAAAACTATGTTCCTTACTCTGAGATGAAATAACTATAATTACATCTAATCCTCTAACTTTATCTGCACGATCAAAATTTACTTCTGGAAAAATTATATGTTCTTTAACACCAAATGTGTAATTTCCAAATTTGTCAAAACCCTTAGCAGATAATCCTCTAAAATCTTTAATTCTAGGTAAAGCAATATTGACTAATCTATCCAAAAATTCATACATTTTATTCTTTCTTAACGTAACTTTTAAACCTGCGTTTGAGCCTTTTCTAGTTTTGAAATTAGCAACTGATTTTTTAAATTTTGTTATAACTGGTTTTTGACCAGTAATTTTGGCCATATCTTCTTCGCAAGACTTTAAAATTTTAGAATCATTTCCATCGAGTCCTAATCCCATATTTAGAATAATTTTTTCAATTTTTGGACCCATGTACAAATTTTTAAATCCAAACTGGCTCTTTAATGCTGGTTGAATTTCTTTTATAAATAATTCTTTTAATCTTGGAGTCATTATTTTTTAGCCTCAGTTTTTTTGTTAACTTTTTTAGTATCAACTAATTTTAAATTAGATAAATGAATAAAGCTCTCTTTTGAAACAATCCCGCCTTTTTTTTCTTTAGTTGTTTTAATGTGTTTTTTTACCATATTTAAATCTTTTACTTTTGCTCTACCACTAGCTCTGTTAATTTCGATTACTTCTCCTTCTTTTTTTTTGTCTTTTCCAGCCAATACTACTACTTTAAGTCCTTTTTTAATCATTATAATACCTCTGGTGCCAAAGAAATTATTTTCATTTGACCTCTATTTCTCAATTCTCTTGTAACTGGACCAAATATTCTTGTTCCAACTGGTTCACCTTTGTCATCAACTAAAACTGCAGCATTATTGTCAAATCTTACTTTAGAACCATCATCTCTATGAATTCCTTTTTTTACTCTAACAACTACTGCTTTATGAACAGATCCTTTTTTTACTTTACCTTTAGGTATAGCCTCTTTTACTGCTATAACTATAGTATCACCAATACTTGCATATCGTCTTTTTGAACCTCCTAATACTTTAATACATTCAATTTTTTTTGCACCTGTATTGTCAGCAACTTGTAGTTCTGTTTGTACTTGAATCATTATTTATTATTCTCCATTACTTGAAATTTTTTATTTTTTGAAAACGGTTTACTTTCTATAATTGAAACTTTATCACCATTTTTAAACTTATTGTTTTCATCATGTGCGTTATATTTTTTTCTCACTTTAATTACTTTTTTAAGAACTGGGTGTGAAAATTTTCTTTCAACCATTACTGTAATTGTTTTATTTGGCTTATCACTTACAACTATTCCTGTTAAAATTTTTTTAGGCATTTGTTTTAATTTTTAGAGTTGTTTTTAATCTAGCTATTGTTTTTTTAGTTTCTCCAATTTTTGCGGGGTTCGTTATCTGAGAGTTTATTTTCTGAAATCTAAAATTAAATAAATCTTTTTTAAGTTTATCTATATTTTTTAATATTTCATCTTTAGATAATTTCTTTATTTCTTGCTTTTTCATTATACAAACCTTTTAATTGTTTTTGTTTTAATTGGTAGCTTTGCTGACGCTTTGTACAATGCTTCTTTTGCAATTTGCTCAGAAACTCCATCAACCTCGAACAATATTCTTCCTGGTTTTACCCTACATGCATAATATTCTGGTGATCCTTTTCCTTTACCCATTCTAACCTCAATAGGTTTTTTTGATACTGGAATATTTGGAAACACTCTTGTCCATACTCTTCCTTGTCTTTTCATATGTCTTGTCAAAGCTACTCTTGCAGCTTCAATTTGTTTACCTGTTACTCTATCTGGTGTCATAGCTTTTAATGCAAAAGCACCATAATTTATGAAATTAGCTCTTGAGGCATTTCCATGAATTCTACCTTTATGAGCTTTTCTCCACTTTGTTCTTACAGGTTGTAACATATTATTTTTTACCTTCTTTTGGAGTTACTTTATTTGTTTCCTGACTAAATTCTTTAGCAAATACTTCACCTTTATAAATCCATACTTTAATACCAATAATACCATAAGTGGTTAATGCCTCTGCTTCAGCATAATCTATATCAGCTCTTAGTGTGTGAGATGGTATGCTTCCATCTCTTAACCATTCAGTTCTTGCAATTTCATTTCCTCCTAATCTTCCACTGCATGATACTTTTATACCTTTTGCACCTAATCTAATACACGATTGCATGGCTCGTTTCATGGCTCTTCTATAGGAAATTCTTTTTACTAATTGTTGAGCTATATTTTCTGCAACTAAATAAGCATTTGTCTCAGGCTTTTTGACTTCTTTTATGTTTAATGTAACTTCATTTTTTGTAAATTTTGACAAATTACTTTTTATTTTATCTATATCACTACCTTTTTTTCCAATCACAAAACCTGGTCTTGATGTATAAATTGTTACATAACATTTGTTAGAAGTTCTTTCGATCATAACTTTAGATACACCAGAATTTATGACATTTTTTTTTATGTATTCTCTAATTTTAAAGTCTTCTATTAAATAATTACCAAAATCTTTTTTCTTTGCATACCAAACAGAATCCCAACCTCTGTTTACTCCTAATCTAAAACCTACTGGATTAACTTTTTGACCCATGACTCTCCATTTTTTTTGCCTCTGATAAAATTATTGTCACACTTGAATAAGGTTTCAAAATTGGTGCAGCTCTACCTTTGGCTCTTGGTCTAAACCTTTTCATTGTAATTTTTTTTCCACAATAAGCCTCTTTAACAATCAAATTATCAATATCATATTGAAAATTATTTTCAGCATTAGCAACTGCAGAACTAATTGTTTTTCTAATATCCTTTGTAATTCTTTTTTCTGAAAATTGTAAATCTCTAATTGCTACATCAACTTTTTTTCCAACAATACCTTTTAAAATTGGATTTAATTTTCTTACACTAGATCTAATATTATTATTTATAGATCTTACAATTTTGTCTGTTTTTTTATCTATTTTCTTTTTTTTACTCATATTTATTTCTTATCAGTTGTTGCCTCAGCAGGTTTTGCTTTTTTATCAGCAGGTGTATGTCCAAAAAAAGTCCTTGTTGGTGCGAATTCTCCCATTTTGTGACCAACCATATCTTCAGAAATAGTAATAGGGATAAATTTTTTACCATTATAAATCAAAAAACTTACACCAACAAAATCTGGTATTATTGTCGATTTTCTTGACCAAGTTTTAATTGGTATTTTTTTAGGATCTACTTTGTATTTATCAACTTTTTTCATTAAGCTCTGCTCAACAAAAGGTCCCTTCCAAACTGCTCTTGCCATTATTTAATCCTTTCTCTTCTTTCTTCTTCGAACAATAAATTTATCTGTTCGTTTATTATCTCTAGTTTTTAAACCTTTTGCTGATTGACCTGTAGGTGAAACTGGATGTCTTCCACCTGCTGTTTTACCTTCACCACCTCCATGTGGATGATCCACAGGGTTTTTTACTACTCCTCTTGTGTGAGGTTTCCTACCTAGCCATCTTGATCTTCCAGCTTTTCCAATTTTTATATTTTTTTGATCAGGATTACTTAAAACTCCAATTGTTGCTAATGATCTTGAATCTATTTTTCTAACTTCTCCAGATGCCATTTTAATCAAGCTATAATTTCCATCTAGACCACTTATTGTGACAGATGTACCAGCTGATCTCGCGATTTTTCCTCCACCACCTGGTTGAATTTCAACATTATGGATATCTATTCCAACAGGGATATCTTGAAGAGGCATACAGTTACCTACTTTAATCTCTTTTTTGGATCCATTTTCAATTTTGTCTCCAACTCTAATTTTTTGTGGAGCTAAATAATAAGCATAGGTATTATCTTCAAACTTAACTAGCATTATGTAGCATGAACGATTAGGATCATATTCAATTCTCTCAACAGTAGCTGAAATATCAAATTTTTTTCTGTAAAAATCTACATGTCTGTACATTTTTTTATGTCCACCGGCCCTATTAATTGACGTAATATGACCATTATTGTTTCTTCCTTTCATTGAATTTTTAGGAGAAACTAATTTTTTAAATGGCTTTCCTTTCCATAAACCAGTTCTATCAACTAAAATTGTTCCTCTTGTTGACTTAGTGTAAGGTTTAAAAGTTTTTAAAGACATCTAATTAAACTCCAGTTGTTAGGTCAATGCTTTGACCTTTTTTTAATGTTACTATTGCTTTTTTAAATCCAGAGACTTTGACTTTTCTGCCTCTAGTTAATTTAATTCTATTTTGTTTATTAATGATATTTATTTTTGTAACATTTACTTTAAATATTTTCTCGATATTAGTTTTTAAATTTTTTTTATTTGCACCAGCTGGAACTTTAAAAACAATCTTATTTTGTTCTGATAAATTTGTTGTTTTTTCAGTTACCAATGGAGATAAAATCTTATCGTATAAATGTAGTTTATTCATTATTCATATCTCTTTTCTAACTCTTTTACTGAGCTTTCAGTAAATACTACTTTTTTAAATTTAATTATATCAAACGAACTAAAATGATTTATATCTGTTACCTTAACATTCGGAATATTTCTTACTGATTTTTCTATCTTATCTTTTGATTTTTTATCAAGAATGATTAAAGAATTTGTAATTTCAAACTTTTTAATAATAGAGTACATTTCTTTAGTTTTTTTTATTTCTTTACTAAAGTCACTAAAGATAAGTAAATTTTTATCATTTTGTTTTTCAGTAATTAAAGAAGCTACACTTAGTTTTTTTTCACTTTTGTTAAGTTTTCTTTTTTTATATGACAATTCTCCTTTTGGGCCGTGTGCTATACCACCACCAACAAAAATAGGTGCCTTTCTACTTGCATGTCTTGCTCCCCCCGTTCCCTTTTGAGCATATATCTTTGAAGTTGGACCAGAGACTTCATTTTGTTGTTTTGTTTTTGCATGTCTACCTTTGTAATTTGCATTTGCTTTGTACAACACATTATTTACTAATTTTTTATTTATTTTAGCTGAGAATATTTTGTCTAAAACTTCTATAGAGTCTTTTTTTCCATCTAAATTTAATTTATCCAGTCTCATTATTTTTTCTTTTTATCAGGGGTTTTTTTAGCTTGCTCAGCTGCTTTAATTTTTTCATCAATTGTTTGTTTAGTTATATTTTTTACTGACTTTTTAACTAAAATTTCAGAATTTTTTGAACCAGGTATTGAGCCTTTTAAATAAAGTAGTTCATTTTCTAAATCCGTTTTGATTATCTCAATATTTTGCATAGTCCTTAGTTTATCACCCATGTGACCTGCCATTTTTTTTCCTTTAAAAACTTTTCCAGGGTCTTGTCTTTGGCCAGTTGACCCATGAGATCTATGCGATACTGAAACTCCATGGGTTGCCCTTAGTCCACCAAAATTATGTCTCTTCATAGCGCCCGCAAAACCTTTTCCTATAGTTTTTGACCTAGTATCAACAAATTTGATGTCTTTAAAAATTTCTAAACCAAACTCATTACCCTCTTTAAAGTTTTCTGTGTTTTCCACTCTAAATTCTTTTAATTTTTTCTTAGCTTCAGTATTTTTTTTAGAGAAAAAACCCTTCATTGATTTTGTAAGTTTAGAGTTTTTAATTTTTCCATAACCCAGTTGAACTGCTTTATAACCTCTTTTATTTTCATCAATTATTTGAATTACTCTGGCTTTTTCCATCTTTAAAACAGTTACAGGGACTAACTGACCAGATTTATAAAATTCTCTAGTCATTCCAATTTTTTTACCTAATAAAGCTATATCGTTCATAATTAAATTTTTATCTCCACATCTACTCCTGAAGCTAAATCTAATTTCATTAAAGCTTCAACTGTTTGTGGTGTTGGCTCAACTATATCTATTAATCTTTTATGAGTTCTTGACTCAAACTGTTCCCTACTTTTTTTATCGATATGTGGAGAACGTAATACAGTGTATCTTTCAATTTTTGTAGGTAGTGGTATTGGACCTTTAATTGAAGCACCGGTTCTTTTAACAGTATTTACAATTTCTTCTGTAGAAGCATCAAGAATCTTATTATCATACGCTCTAAGTTTAATTCTAATATTTTGTTTTTCCATTTTTACCCAGCAATCTTTTTAGTTACTTCATCTTGAACATTTTGTGGAACTTTAGAGTAGTGATCAAAAAACATTGAATATTGCGCTCTACCTTGAGACATAGATCTAAGGTTATTAATGTATCCGAACATGTTAGCCAAAGGTACCATTGCAGTAATTACAGTTGCATTTCCTCTTTGTTCTTGTGTATTAATTTGACCTCTTCTACTATTAAGATCACCGATCACATCTCCCATATAATCTTCTGGAGTTACTACTTCTACTCTCATAACTGGTTCTAATAATTTTAGTCCACCTTTTGTACATGCTTCTTTAAAACAAGCTCTACTTGCTAATTCAAAAGCAAGTACACTCGAGTCAACATCATGATGTAGACCATCTAAAATAGTAACTTTATAATCAATCATTGGAAAACCAGCTAAAATTCCACCATCTGATACAGTTTCAATACCTTTTTCTACTCCAGGAATAAATTCTTTTGGAATTGCGCCACCTTTATATATTCTTTATTAAATTCAAAATTGACTTTTTTATCTTTTATTTTTTTAATTAAAGCCATAAATTTACCTGTTATTCAGTCGGAACTTTTAATACATAATATAAAGAATACAATTTATAAATGAACATAGAAATTAAAAAGTCCCAAAAACCAGTAAAATATGATGAAGCAATTGAAATTATGGAGAAAAGGTTATCTGAAATTAATCAAAAAAAATCAAATGATCTTATTTGGACTTTAGAACATAGAGATCTCTATACAGCAGGAACTAGCTACAATGAAAATGAGATAATAGATAAATCAATAAAAATTATTAAAACTAATAGAGGAGGCAAAATCACTTATCATGGTCCTGGGCAGTTAATATGCTATTTTGTTATTGATTTAAAAAAAAGAAATAAAGATATAAGAAAATTTATTTCTCTAATAGAAAAAACTATAATAGATACTCTTAAATCTTATAATATAGATACTTTTCCTGATAAAAAAAATATTGGTATTTGGTTTAATGATAATTCTCAAATTAAAAAGGTCGCAGCGATAGGTGTAAGAGTGAGTAAATGGATAGCTTACCACGGATTTTCATTAAATATTAATAATGATTTAACAAAATATAAGGCTATTGTTCCATGTGGTATTAAAGATAAAGGTGTTACAAATTTAACAGAAATTATTAAACAAGATTATAAAGATTTAGAAAATAAATTAATTGATAATTTTATTTTAAATTTACAAAATTAAGTCTTTTAATTTTAAGCATTTTTTTAAAATAGTCTGGAAGTAAAGCATTGTAAGTATATTTTTTATCATTAATCATAAATTTTATCTGATAAGCATGAAGCATAAGATCTTTGTTAACTCTCTTTTCTGAAATAGATGATCTATATTTTTTATCTCCATAAATTGAATGACCAATATTAAATAATTGTTTTCTTAATTGATGTTTTCTACCTGTTATTGGTTTCATTTGTACCAATGATGAATTTGAATTTTTATCTATAACTTTAAAAATAGTTTTTGCTTTTTCAAAAATTTTTTTTCCATTTTCATATCTTAGCAATTCATCATTCCATTCACCTGAAGTATTTTCAATTTCCCCATTACAGATAGCTAAATAAGTTTTATGAACTTTTCTTAATCTGAATAAAGAAGTAAATAATTGAGCAGTTTTTCTATTTTTAGCCATAATAAAAACTCCAGATGTATCTTTATCCAATCTATGTACTGAGTAAGGCTTTGTTCCTTCAAAAATTTTACTCTTTGAAAATATATCAACTAAATTTTTTTTTGATTTAGTGCCTCCTTGAACAGATATACCTGCACTTTTATTCAAAACAACATAATCATCATTATCATCTATAATTAAATCTTCATTGGCTTTTATCACTTCATTAGATGGTTTAAATATTATCTTTTTATCAGTAATTTTTTCTTTAAAATCAAAATTATATAAATCAATTTGATCATTTGTTTTAATTTTAAAAGAACTTTTTACTTTTTTTTTATTTATTTTGATCTTGCCTATTCTTAATGTTTTTTCGATTAGGCTTTGTGGAAATTTCCCTATTTTATTTCTTAACCATCTATCTATACGCATATCATTACACGTTGAATCAACGATAAAACTCTTAATCATGATTTAAATTATAAACCAATATTAGACTGTGGGTATTTTTTTTTCTTCTTTTTTATC
>CACJEC010000015.1 GCA_902592325.1 uncultured Pelagibacteraceae bacterium | reverse complement strand
TATCATATATTCCAGGTCCAAATTTTGAACCTGTTAAAGCTATCCTCAAAGGCTGCCCAACCCCTTTAAAATTAGTATCGTTTGATTTAATTAATTCGTTTACTATTGGCTCTAACGTTTCTTTACTTAATTTTTCAACGCTTTTAAATTTAGTATTGAAGTCAGAAATGACTTTTTTGGCCTTATCATCAATTAAGTTAATATCATCCTGGTTAAAATTTACCTCATCCACCATTATATATTGACCATTATTAAATATATCTTCTAATGTTTTTGCTTTATTTTTTAGGAATGTTAGAGACTTCTTAATCTTATCTTTTTTGTCTGATTTAATTTCACTTTTATATAATTTGCTGTAATCAATTAGTTGATTAAATAAATCACTCTCATCAATATTCTTAATATAGTGCTCATTCATTGATAAAATTCTACTCATATCAAGTTTTGAAGGAGATTTACCAATTCCTTCGAGATTAAAATGCTTAATACTTTCATCTAATGTAAATATTTCTTTATCTTTATAAGACCAACCTAATCTCAGAAGATAATTTCTCAGAGCATCTGGCATTATACCAATTTTAGAATAATCATCTAATGTTGAGGCTTTATCTCGTTTTGATAGTTTTTTCCCTTCAATTGTGTGTATCAAAGGTATATGAGCAAAAGAGGGTAACTCCCATTTCATAGCTTGATAAATTTGAATTTGTTTAAAAGTATTGATCTTATGATCATCACCTCTAATTATATGTGTCATATTCATTTGATGATCATCGACCGATGCTGATAAATTGTAAGTTGGAGTTCCATCATTTCTTAAGATAATAAAATCTTCAATAGTATTATTGTCAATTTCAACATCACCTTGAACTAAATCTTTCAATATAGATGTTCCATCTATTTTACTTTTAAATCTGATAACTGGTTTTATATCTTTAGGGGCATCAGTCTCTTTCTTATCTCTCCATTTTCTATCATATATATAAGGAATTTTTTTTTGTCTTGCTCGTTTCTTTTGTTCTTCTATTTCTTCGCTCGAACAATAACATTTATATGCAAAACCGTTTTTAAGTAATTCATTTGCAACTTTGATATGATCTTCAACTTTTTTAGATTGTATATATTCTTCTCCGTCATAATTTATACCAATCCATTTTAGAGATTTAATTATTTGATCTTTATATTCGTCTTTTGATCTTTCTTTATCAGTATCTTCGACTCTTAAATAAAAATCACCTTTTTGGTTTTTAGAATATAACCAATTAAATAAAGCTGTTCTCACACCACCAATATGTAAAGGGCCAGTAGGGGATGGAGCAAATCTAGTTGCTACTTTGGTCATTGAAATTGTTTAGACTATTTTTTTAGAAGTTTCTATATAAAGATACTAAAACTCCTTGAACTTTTACTCTATCTGGGCCAAAAATTTTAGTTTCATAGTTTTTATTTGCACTTTCAAGCGCTATAACTTTACCTTTTTTACGAATTCTTTTAAGCATAGCTTCATGCTGATCGATTAAAGCCACTACTATTTTACCATTATCTGCAGTATCAGTTCTTTTAATAATAACAGTATCACCCTCATTTATACCTGCTTCAATCATCGAGTCTCCTTGAACCTTTAAGCCAAAATAATCACCATTTTTTTCTAGATTGCTTGGCAAAGGAATTCGGGACACTTCGTTTTGAATTGCTTCGACTGGTGTACCAGCAGCAATTTTTCCAAGAACAGGAACTTCCATTTCATCAGACTCAATTTTAACTTCATCCAAACCACCTTTGATAACACTTGGTGAAAAACTGTTGTAAATATCGTTAGCAGAAGCAGTTTCAGGTAATTTAATAACTTCTAATGCTCTAGCTTTATGAGCTAATCTTTTTATAAAACCTCTCTCTTCTAAAGCACTTATTAATCGATGAATACCAGACTTTGATTTTAAATTAAGTGATTGTTTCATTTCCTCATAAGATGGAGATACGCCTGAACTTCTCAACTTCTTGTTGATAAATAATAACAGGTTTTTTTGTTTTTTTGTAAGCATAAGAACAAATATCGTACAGATTCTGTTCTACAAAAGTTCTATAGATTTAACAATAGTAAAAAAGTCAATAAAATAGCGCATTATCTAACTAAAGAACTGAAAAAATTGAGTTATTATCAAGATTTTTTAAAAGTGATTCACCAATTAAAAAAGTTTTAATAGATGTTTTATTTGTAAGCTCTAAAAGTTCCTCTTTTGTTTTAATACCACTTTCCGAAATCAATGGTCCATTGTGATTAATTAATACATCATGAATATCATAAGTTGTATTTATATCTGTTTTTAAAGTTTTAAGGTTTCTATTATTTATACCTATCAAAGCTTCATTAAATTTTAGAGCACGTTTAGCTTCTTCAACTGTATGCACTTCAACTATAACTGACATATTTAATTTAGTTGCTTCTTCATATAACTCATTTGCAAGGTTTTCACTAACACCTGCTAAAATAATTAATATTGCATCAGCACCATAACTTTTTGCTAGAGGTATTTGAAATTTATCAACAAAAAAATCTTTACAAAGAATTGGTAAACTAACTTTTTGTTTAATTTTGCTTATGTGTATAAGGTTTCCTAAAAAAAAATCTTCTTCAGTAAGAACTGATAAACAAGTAGCTTTATTGTCATTATAAGTATTAGCGATTTTAACAGGATCATAATCCTTGATAATTATACCAGCTGAAGGGCTAGCTTTCTTAATTTCCGCAATAATTGAAAATTTATTTTCTTTTATATTATTTTCAATTTTTTCTTTAAAATTAATAAATGTTTTATTTGCTTCAATTAATTTATTTAATGAATCTAGCGAAATAGTTTTTTTTAATTTTGAAATTTTTTCACTTTTTTTTTTAATTATTTTTTTAAGAACATTTTCAGCCATTTTGGATTTTTTCTAAATGTTTAATAACTTTAGTTGATAAGATATGTTCTCTTGCATTATTATATGCATCAGCAAAATTTTGATGAGTTTCATTTACAATTAATCCTGCAGCAGTATTTAAGCAAACAGCTTTAGAAAAATCATTATCTTCACCTCTGAATATATTGATTATTTTATCTGCATTAAATTTTGGATCATTTCCAACAAGATTATCAAAATTGTCTGCATCCACATTTAATTTTTTTGGGTCAATAACAATTTCAGAAATTTTATTATCTTTTAATTGAATTATATTTGTTTTAGAATAAGGTGAAATCTCATCTAAACCATCTTCACTATTAACAATCCATGCAAATTTAATATCTAAATTATTTAAAGCATTTGCAAATATTTTTAATAGTTTTTTATCAAATACACCAACAACTTGTCGCTTTACTAAAGCTGGGCTGCTTAATGGTCCAATCATGTTAAATATAGTTCTTTTACCAATTTTTTTTCTAGTTGGCCCAACAAACCTCATTGCACTATGATAATTAGGAGCAAACATAAAACCAAAATTGTTTTTATTAATTTGAGCTTCTATATCATTTGGTTCTAAATTTATTTTTACATTTAAAGCTTCTAAAACATCACCTGATCCACACTTTGAAGATACAGCCTTATTACCATGTTTTGCTACTTTAACACCCATACTTGCGAGTAATAGCGCAGAAGCTGTAGATATATTTAATGTATTCATACCATCTCCGCCAGTACCACATGTATCAACACAGTCTTCCACAGTTACTCTTTTAGATTTATTTCTAAGTACAAAAACTCCACCAGCTATTTCATCTGAAACTTCTCCTTTAGCTGATAAAAGTGTTAAAAAATCAAATATATCTTGATCTTCTACCTTGCCTTCCATTAATAATTCAAAAGCTGATTTACTTTCATCAAAAGATAAATTTTCTTTATTCTTAATTTTTTTTATAAATTGTTTCATTAATTTTTAAATTTTAATAAAGTTTTTTAAAATTTTAATACCTAACTTAGTTTTAATACTTTCAGGGTGAAATTGCACTCCGTGAATATCATATTTTTTGTGTTTAACACCCATTATTAGTCCGTCTTTAGTCTTTGCCGTAATTTCAAGATCTTTGGATAATGATTTTTTATCAATTATTAAGCTGTGATAACGAGTTGCCTCAAAAATTTTTGGAAGATTTTTTAATATACCAGTTTTATTTGATATTATTTTACTAGTTTTTCCATGCATTAGTTTTCTTGCTTGAACAATTTTAGATCCAAATACTTGTCCTATTATCTGATGACCTAAACAAACGCCAAGTATGGGTAACTTTTTATATAAAGTTTTTACTATTTTAAGACAGTTGCCAGATTGATTAGGATTACCTGGTCCAGGTGAGATAACAATTTTATTATAGTTTTTTTTTAATATTTCTTTTGAAGTAATTTGATCATTTCTAATTACATCAACACTTACTTTCAATGAAGATAGATAATGATAAAGATTAAAAGTAAAACTATCGTAATTATCAATTAAAATTATTTTTTTCATTTTAATGCATTAATTAAGGCTCTAGCTTTATTAACCGTTTCCTCATATTCATTTTTAGGTTTACTATCAGCAACAATTCCAGCACCTGCTTGGACATAGAATTTTTTATTTTTAGCAACTGCTGTTCTTAAAGCTATACAGGTATCAAATTCTCCATTAGCTGAAAAATATCCAATTCCCCCAGCATAAACTTTTCTTTTAGTTGTTTCTAGCTCATCAATAATTTCCATTGCTCTAATTTTTGGAGCACCTGAAACTGTCCCAGCAGGAAATCCTGCAAGTAGAGATTTAAATCTTGAAAACTTTTTATTGTATTTTCCAACTACATTAGAAACTATATGCATAACATGAGAATATCTTTCAATTATAAAGCTTTCGGTGACTTTAACAGTATTAACTTTAGATACTTTTCCAGCATCATTTCTTCCTAAATCTAGAAGCATCAAATGTTCTGATAACTCTTTTTTATCTTTAAGAAGATCTTTTTCATAAAAACGATCCTCTTTTAACGTTTTTCCTCTTGGTCTCGTTCCTGCAATAGGTCTGACAGTAATATTGTTATCTCTTAGTCTTACTAGTATTTCTGGGCTAGCACCAATAATTTGAAAATCGTTGAAGTTGAAAAAAAACATAAAAGGAGAGGGGTTTGTAACTCTCAGTTTTTTATAAATATCAATTGGTCTTTTTGTTAATTTGGCTTCAAATCTTTGACTTAAAACAACTTGAAAAATTTCACCTATTTTTATGTATTTTTTAGCTTTATTGACCATAGCCAAAAATTTACTTTTAGATGTGTTTGATTTAACTTTAATATCATTATTTTTTTTATTTGGCTTAACATCAATATTTTTAATTGATGATTGTATAATCAACTTAAATAAATCATTTTTGATATCATCATATTTTTTTTGATAATCTGTTATTTTTTCATCTTGAAAAATATTGTTTATAAAAAACATTTGTTTTTTTAAATTATCGTGAATAACAAGAGTTCTAGGACGTAAAAGTCTTACATCTGGCAAATTAAGATCATTCTTACATTTATTTGGAATTTTTTCGATATACCTAATAGAATCATAGGAAAAATATCCTGAAATAAGAGAACAAATTTTAGGTAAATTTTTTGGTGTTTCAAATTGAAAGTCCTCAATTATTTTTTCAATTAATTGATCTGGTTTATCATTTAATATTATTTTTTTATTATTTTGAATTAAGTATGAGCTGTTGTTATTAAATTCCCAAATCTTATCAGGATTTTTTCCAAATATAGTATATCTACCTTTAATTTTACCTTTTTCTACAGACTCAAAAATGAAACTATTTTTTTCTTCTAAGAAATTATTAATTAGATTTAAAACCTCATCATCGTTTTTTACTTTTTTTGAAGTATAAATAATTTGATTTTTTTTGTTTCTATGTCGAAACCTAAAATCTTTGAAGTTTCGATTTATTATCATTGAAATGAATTCTTAACATTATTAATAGCAATTTGATTTATAACAACATTGTATTTATCGTTAAGTAATAAATCATATGATTTTATAATACTGCTTCTTAATCTAGTATTTTCTTTGTTGATAAATAATTTGTATTTATCCGAGTTTTTATCTAGATCAATGTCATTAAAGTTTTTTATTTTAGCTAAGTAAATTTTATCCTCTTCATCATTTATTAGGGTAAATGTATTAATTGGAAGAGAATAAAGCAGTTGCACTGAATTAATATCAAACTTATTATTATCTCTTACAGAATTAAGAGTTAAGTTTTCAATTTTACCCTCTCCAAATTTTAAAAAACTGTTTTCAGTAAATTTATTATTTTTTATTTGTTCTAATAATTTTCTATTATAATCAAACTTATTTTTTTGAGTAACTAAATTTAAAATTTCATCTTTCGTTTCTTGATCATTAATATCTGGTTTTTTTTCTTGAATATTTTCAACTTTATAAAGTATAAAATTTTCTTCATTCTCAATGATATCAAAATAATTATTTCTTTCTTCGAAAATCTTTTTTATGAAAGAGTCACTTTTATCTGAATATTTGTAATTATTAATAGTTATTTGTTTTAAATTAAATTTTGAAACAATAGAGTTAAAATCAATACCATTAAGTATGTCGTTTTCCATTTCATCTATTTTATCAAAAAATTCTTGATTAAATTCATTCATACCTGTTAGATTCTGTGGGTTAATAATAGAGTATTTAAAGTCTATATATTCAACTTTTAATTGATCAGCATTTTCGTCAATAAATTTTTTAAGTTCTTGATCACTAATTTCCTCATTTTTAGGGTAAAAATTTTCAAGATTAATGAAATCTATTTCTAATTTTCTATTCTCATCTTTGAAAAGTTTTGTAACTAAAAATTGAGGAGAAACAGTTCCTGCACCAATAAAATCAAATAATTTTTTTTGAAGTTCTCTATCTTTTAATCTTCCTTCAAATATTGGAGCTGAAATATTATTTTCTAACAAAAATTTTTCATACTTTGTTCTTTGAAAAACACCATTCTCATCTAAAAAATTTTTATTAAATCTAATTTTTTTTGATAATGAATTTTGTGAATAATTAATATCAAAATCTTTTATTTCTAATTTTAATAATGTTGTAGAAACTAAATTAGATAATAATTCTTCAATTATATTATCATTTAAATTTTCTTTAATCGTTTTTTGGGAAATACCATTTTGATTCATATAGTCGATTAAATCTCTAGTGCTAATATTAGTTTTATCTATTTTTGCAATATTGTTTTGATTGTTGGATAAAAAACCACCTCCAAATCCGCCAAAGCCAAAAGCAATAATGATTACTATTATTAATATTAGTGCACCAATTTTATTTTTATTTAGATATTTTCCGATACTCATTTAAGCTCTATTTATGTATTGATCTGTAAAAACAAATCTATAGATTAAAAATAGAAATATGACAAATAAATATATGTATTTTGTAGCTAATTGGAAAATGTTTGGAAACTTAAAATCAATAAATACATTGGATAAAGTTGTTAAATTTTCAAAATCTAAAGAAATTAAGAAGGGGAGACTAATTTATTGTCCACCATATACTTTAATAACTTCTTTTTTTAAAAAATTTCAAAATTGTTTAATAGATATTGGAGCTCAAAATTGTCATGAAAGTGATGATTATGGTTCACAGACAGGTTTTATAAATTCGAAAATGTTAAAAAGCATAGGGGCAAATTATGTTATTTTAGGACACTCAGAAAATAGAAAAAAAGGTGAAACAGATAAACTCATCAACTTGAAAATTAAAAGTGCCATTAAAGCAAAGTTAAAAGTTATATTTTGCATTGGAGAAACTTTATCAGAAAAAAAAAGAGGAAAAACTAGATCAATTTTATCAAAACAAATAAAACTTGGTTTGAATAAAATTAAAAAAAAATCTAATTTATTTATTGCCTATGAGCCTGTCTGGTCTATTGGTACTGGCAAAATTCCTAAATCTAAAGATCTTGAACAAACAGTAGAATTTATTAAGAAAAATTTTAAAGGTAAATTACCTAAGATTTTATATGGTGGATCTGTTAATCCTAAAAATATAAACGATTTAAAAAAGATTAATAATCTTGATGGTTTTTTAATTGGTGGAGCATCACAAAATCCAAAAAAATTTATTGATATAGTCAAAAAAACCTTTAATTAGTCCGCATGGAAAATATTTTATTAGTATTAAACATTTTATTTGCGATTATTCTTGTTTTGTTAGTTTTGATGCAAAAATCAGAGGGTGGAGCACTTGGTATAGGTGTTTCTCAAGAAAATTTAATGTTTTCTAAAACAGCAGGAAATTTTATGACAAAAGCCACTGCAGTAGTAGCCACAATGTTCATAATATGTAGTCTTGCTTTGACCATTGTTTCAAGAGGAGATCTTACGCCGACTAATTCTGTTTTAGATACTATAGAGGAAAAAACTGAAGATACTCCATCAATTCCTGAAAATAATTAATTAATACTTTTCAATTCATTTTTTATTCGCTATAAGATACTTCCATGGCGCGATATATATTTGTCACGGGCGGCGTGGTTTCATCATTAGGAAAAGGCTTATCATCTGCTTCTTTAGCATATTTGTTAAAATCTCAAGGATATAAAGTTAGGTTAAGAAAGATGGATCCGTATTTAAATGTAGATCCAGGCACGATGAGCCCATTTCAACACGGTGAAGTTTTTGTGACTGATGATGGTGCTGAGACTGATTTAGATTTAGGTCATTATGAAAGATTTACGAATATATCCTCAAAAAAATCTGACAATATAACAACAGGTCGTATTTATAGTGATATAATTAAAAAAGAGAGAAAAGGAGGATATCTTGGAAAAACTGTACAAGTAATTCCTCATATAACAGATAGAATTAAAGAGTTTATAAAAAAAGATATTTCTAATGAGGATTTTGTTATATGTGAGATTGGTGGAACAGTAGGGGATATTGAAAGTTTACCATTTGTGGAAGCGATTAGACAATTTTCAAATGAACATGGTAAATCAAAAACTTTGTTTATTCATTTAACCTTTGTTCCTTTTTTAAAATCATCTGATGAAATAAAAACAAAACCAACGCAACATTCTGTTAAAGAATTAAGAAGCATAGGTATTCAACCAGATATAATTATTTGTAGATCACAACAGACAATACCATTGGATCAAAAGAAAAAAATATCTTTATTTTGTAATGTTCCAATAGATAATGTGATTGAAACAGTTGATGTAAGAACAATTTATGAAGCACCAATAAGTTTTTTTAATCAAAAACTTGATAAGCAAGTTCTTAAATATTTTAAACTTAAGTCAAAAAAAAGACCCAATCTGCTTCCATGGAAAAAAATAACTAAAATTTCTTTAAATACAAAAAAGTCAGTTAATATTGCAATAATTGGTAAATATGTGAACTTAAAAGATGCTTATAAATCTTTAGATGAAGCTTTGATACACGGAGGAATATCTCATAAAGTTAAAGTTAATTTAGTAAGAATTGAGTCAGATAAATTAAAGGTTAATCAAATTAGAAAAAAACTAAAGAACGTTTCAGGCCTATTAATCCCAGGTGGTTTTGGAAAAAGAGGTACTGAAGGTAAAATTTCCGCAATTAAATATGCGAGAGAAAACAAAATACCATTTCTTGGTATTTGTTTTGGAATGCAGATGGCGATTATTGAATTTGCTAGAAATATATTAAAAATTAAAAAAGCTGGCTCCAGCGAATTAGATAAAAATTGTTACCCAGTCATAGGGTTAATTAATGAGTGGGATAAAAATGGTAAAATTATTAAAGGAACAGATAAAGAATTAGGTGGAACAATGAGATTAGGCTTATATGAAGCTAAATTAAGAAATAATTCTGCCATAAAAAAGATTTATAAATCTAGTTCAATAAAAGAAAGACATAGACACAGATATGAAGTTAACAATAATTTTAAAAATGAGTTTGAAAGAAAGGGGTTAATTTTTTCAGGAATGTCACCAGATGGTAATTTACCAGAAATAATAGAACTTAAAAATCACCCGTGGTTTATAGGAGTTCAGTTTCATCCAGAATTTAAATCTAGACCTTTAACTCCACATCCATTATTCTCATCTTTTATCAAAGCAGCAAAAAATCATAAATGATTAATAAAAAAGTAAATTGTGGGAATATAGAGATTTCAAATAATAAGAAAATTTGTATTATAGCTGGACCTTGTCAGCTTGAAACCGAGCAACATGCTATGGATATGGCAGGTAAAATAAAAGAAATTACTCAAAAATTTGGTCTTGGATTTATTTATAAAACTTCTTTTGATAAAGCTAATCGAACTAGTTTAAAAGGTAAAAGAGGAGCTGGCCTAGATGCCTCATTACCAGTTTTTGATAAAATCAAAAAAGAATTAAAAGTTCCGATTTTGACTGACATTCACAATACAGAACAATGCTCACTTGTTGCAAACCATGTTGATGTTTTGCAAATACCTGCTTTTTTATGCAGACAAACAGATCTTTTAATTGCTGCAGCACAAACAAATAAAATTATTAATGTAAAAAAAGGTCAGTTCTTAGCACCTTGGGATATGGTAAATGTTACTAATAAAATTTCAGAGTCTGGTAATGAAAATATTTTAGTTACAGAAAGAGGTGCTAGTTTTGGATATAATACTCTAGTTTCTGATATGAGATCTTTACCCATTATGGCAAAAAATGGTTATCCAG
This sequence comes from uncultured Pelagibacteraceae bacterium, assembly GCA_902592325.1. GTDB lineage: Bacteria > Pseudomonadota > Alphaproteobacteria > Pelagibacterales > Pelagibacteraceae > Pelagibacter. The sequence goes on along the minus strand of CACJEC010000015.1, from coordinate 7,741 downwards.
TAATATTTGATGCCACACACTCTGTTCAACAACCAGGAGGTCAAGGAGAAACATCTGGAGGGCAAAGAGAATTTGTTGAACATTTAGCTAGAGCTGCAGTTGCTGTTGGAGTTGCTGGAGTATTTATTGAAACACATCAAGATCCTGATAATGCTCCATCTGATGGACCCAATATGATTCCATTAGATAAATTAGAAAATTTATTAAAACAGTTAAGTGAAATTGACAAATTTATTAAAAAATAAGATTAAATTTTAAGTATGTTTTATGTTGGGTTTAAAGCTTTATAAATACTTTGATTTAAACAGCAAGAGTTTATCTGTTAAACTCTTTAATCAAAGATTACCATTAATCTATATAATTTTTAATTTTCTTTATAGAATAATTAAAGTTAATCCTAAAATTAATGATGAAGAAATATTAAAATTCCATAATTCAGGTTTTGTAAAAATTAACATATCCTTAAAAGATGAAATTTATGAGTTTAAAGATAAATTTTTTTTAAAGAATGAGGATAAAAAGGATAAAAAAAGAATTCTTTTAGAACTAGAAGATAAAGATAAAAAAATTTTAATTACAAAAATTAAAAAAAAACTTTCACCTTTTTTAAATAAATTAGAGAATTATTTTAATTGTGATTGTATAATTTCAGATGTGGAAATGTGGAGAAATTATAATCATGGTGATAAATATGATTTAAGTAAAGAACATTTTAATAATCATTTTCATCAAGATAGTTATTTAATGACTTATAATAAGATATTTGTTAATTTAATGGACATTAACGAAGAAGACGGTCCTTTAGAAGTTATCCCAAGAGAAAATAGGTCTTCTTTTGTTAAATCTTTTAATTATAAAGATAGACATAAATATGATTTATTTGGAGACCAGTCTTTAATTAAAAAAAATACTGGTAAATTAGGAAACTGTTGCTTATTTAGCTCATCTCAAATCTTTCACAGAGCAGGTGTGCCAAAAAATCATAGAGATAATATGCAAATAATTTTAATAATTTTTCCAAAAAAATATTCAGAAGGATTGGATAAAATTGATGATATAAAATTATTTGATGATAATTTTAAATCTTACCAAAAGTTTACCAAACCATATAGTATCCTAAAAGTAATTAGTTTATTTTTTACACTTTTAAAATATAAAAAAAATACATGAATAAGATCGTTAAGGTCATAGGACGACAAGTTTTTGATAGTAGAGGGAATCCAACTGTTGAAGCTGAGGTTTTCACACAATCAACTAGTGCTTTAGCAATTTGTCCTTCTGGAGCCTCTACAGGAACTTATGAAGCTTTTGAAAAAAGAGATAAATTCAATAATAGATACCTTGGTAAAAGCGTTTTAAAAGCTGTTAATTTAGTAAACTCAAAAATTTCGAATAAATTAAAAGGCCACAGTGTTCATAATCAAGAGAAAATAGATGCTCTAATGATTAATTTAGATGGGACAAAGCAAAAATCTAAATTAGGTGCAAATGCTATTTTAGCAGTTTCAATGGCTGTAAAAAAACTTTCTGCTAAATTAAAAAAAATTCCTTTATACAAGAGTTTTTTAGTTAAAAAAAATTTTCAATTACCATATCCATTAATGAACATTATTAATGGAGGAGCTCACGCTAACAATGGCTTAAGAATACAAGAATTTATGATTAGACCAGATAGAGCAAAGAGTTTTTCTGATGCAATGAGAATTTGTTTTGTTGTCATAAAAAATTTAAGTAAGTTGATTAAAAATAAAGGTCTTTCAACTTCAGTAGGTGACGAAGGAGGATTTGCACCTATGATAAGTAGCAATAACCAAGCATTAGATTTAATTGTAAGCGCAATAAAAAAGTCAGGCTTTACTAATGGTAAGGATGTTTCAATTTGTTTGGATGTAGCTGCTAATGAACTTTTTAAAAAAAAAAAATATTCAATACATTCTAAAAGTTACATATCAGTAGAAAAATCAATTTTAGAATATAAAAAGATTATAAAAAAATATAAGATCAAATCAATTGAGGACCCTTTTGCTGAAAATGATTGGTTTGCTTGGAATAAACTTATGAGATCTATTAAAAAAGTTCAAATTGTTGGAGATGATTTATATGTAACAAACTTGGAACGCTTAAAAAAAGGATTTCTGAATATTTCTTCTAATGCTATTTTAATTAAGTTAAATCAAATTGGAACAGTATCGGAAACCTTAGATGTAATTCGATTTGCTCAAACAATAGGATTTAAAACTATTATTTCTCATAGATCAGGAGATAGTGAAGATACTTTTATTGCAGATTTAGCGGTGGGTACAAATTCAAATCAAATTAAAACTGGATCCTTAGCAAGATCAGAGAGAGTAGCTAAATATAATCAATTATTACGTATAGAAGAAAACCTTGGAAAAAAAGCTAGAATGAATAAAATTCATTAATGCTAAGAAATTTAAAAAAAAACTATTTTTTGTTAATTTCAACTTTTTTTATTTTATATTTTTTGTTTAATTTAATGTCAGGCGAACGAGGTTTAATTTCTTATCTTGAAAAAAAAAAAATTTTAAAAAATCTTCAAACTAAAGAAACTATATTAATTAGAAATATTGAAGAAACAGACTTTAAGAATACTTTATTAAGCGACAATCTTGATCTTGATTATGTTGAAACTTTAATTAGAGAAAGATTTTTATTTGGTAAAAAGAAAGAAAAAATTTATATAATTGAAGACAATGAAAATTAAACCTAGGCATCCTGAAAAAGTTAAAAATCCAATCAACCCGATTAAAAAAAAACCTGAATGGATAAGATCTAAACTTACTAATAGTAAAGAATTTTTTTTAACAAAAACTATTATAAATAAAAATAATCTAGTAACCGTTTGTCAGGAGGCTAATTGTCCTAATATTACTGAATGTTGGAGTAAAAGACATGCAACTTTTATGATTATGGGCGATACATGTACTAGAGCATGTGCTTTTTGTGATGTTAAAACAGGTAAACCAAATGATTTAGATAAATTTGAACCTATTAAGATCGCTCAAGCAGTAAAAAAATTAAATTTAAAGCATGTGGTAATTACTTCAGTTGATAGAGATGATCTAGAAGATGGTGGATCAAACCATTTTTTTGAAGTTATAAATCAAACCAGAAAAACAAATCCAAATACCACAATTGAAGTTTTAACACCTGATTTTTTAAGAAAAGGAGACGCATATAAAAAAGTTTTAGAAGCAAATCCTGATGTTTTTAACCATAATATTGAAACTGTGCCAAGTTTATATTTAAAAGTGAGACCAGGATCGAGATATTTTTCTTCTTTAGAACTTTTAAAGAATGCAAAACAAGTTAATAAAAAAGTTTTTACAAAATCTGGAATAATGGTTGGATTAGGTGAAAATAAAGATGAAATACTTCAAGTGATGGATGATCTAAAAGCAGCAAATGTAGATTTTTTAACTATAGGTCAGTACTTACAACCTTCTACAAAACATTTTCCATTAGATAGATATTACACACCACAAGAATTCGATGATCTCGGAACTATTGCTAAATCAAAAGGATTTTTATTAGTTTCTTCTTCACCTTTAACAAGATCTTCTTATCATGCTGACGAAGATTTTGCTAAACTTCAACAAAACAGAAATAATTTAAATTAATGCCAAAGGCCTCAGTTAAGAGATTAATTGAATGCAACAAAAATCAATTAATTGATTTAGTGCTTGATATAGAAAAGTATCCTGACTTTGTTCCTTTTTGTTTAGATGCACATGTTTACAAAAAAAATAATGAAGGAGATTTAATATTAATCATTGCTGATTTGACGATAGGTAAAGGGCCTTTTAAAGATACTTATAAAAGTAATGTAAAATTTAATAAAAAAAATAACACAATAAATGTTACAAATATCGGTGGACCATTAAATCATCTTGAAAATAACTGGCATTTTATGGACCATAAAAATGGAACAGAAATTTCCTTTGATATCGATTTTGAAATTGAAAACAAATTTTTAAATATTGTTATGACTAAATCTTTTCAATTTGGACTAGATAAAATAGCTGATGCTTTTCAAAAAAGAGCGGAAACTTTATACAAATAAATTAGGCTAAATAAAAGAATTTACTAATTCTAAAGTTTTGTTAACTGCTGCCTTTTGAATTAATTTTCTATTTTTTAATTTAAAAAAGTTTTTTTTAATAATTGTTTTATTTCCTTTTTTAATTCCAATAAAGACTAGTCCAACAGGTTTAAGCTTAGTGCCGCCTTTAGGTCCAGCTATACCAGTAATTGAAACATTAATATTAGCTTTTGATATTTTAGAGAGATTATTCACCATTGCTAAGCAACATTCATAACTTACAGCACCATATTTATTGATTATACTCTTGTTTATTTTTAAAATTTTTATTTTAGCTTGATTAGAATAGGTAATTAGACCTAAATTAAATACTTTAGATGCTCCACTTTTAGATGTTATTGTAGAAGCAAGCATTCCACCAGTACAAGACTCAGCAAAGGATATTTTGAGTTTTTTTTTAGTTAATTTTTTAATTAAAGAATCCATTAAATTAAATAAGTACTTAAAACCATAAAACAAATTAAAGATAAAACAACATATAAACCAGCACAAACATCATCCATAATTACTCCAAAGCTATTCTTAAAATTTTTATCAAAAAAATTGACTGGGAAAGGTTTTTTTATGTCAAAAAATCTAAATAATATAAAACAAATAGAGTAGAAAATAATTGCTTCATTAAAAGTTTTTTCAGTTCCATGAGAAACTTCATATAAATAAATTGGAATAGATTGACCAATAAACTCATCAATTATTATTTCCCTAGGATCTTTATTTTCATTTTCTTCGATATAACTTGTAATAGCAGGAAAAGAATAAATAAAAATTAAAATTAAAACAATTAGAATTAGACCAGATGAGATATCAAAAACATGAAATAAGATAAATAAGATAATTATTGTTGCTAGCGATCCAATAGTGCCAGGTATCATTTTTATATTCCCTAAGCCAAACATCGTCACAAATAAAGAATTAAATTTTTTATTCATATTTTTTAATTGAGGTTATAACTTCACAAGCAATTGCTTTTTCCTTACCTATTAAACCTAATTTTTCAACTGTTTTACCTTTAAGATTAATAAATTTCATATCTAAATTTAATAAAGATGAAAGAGATTTTATAATTTTTTTTCTATATTTTGAAACTTTGGGTTTTTGACATATTAGATTTATATCAACATTGTTGATAGAAAAGTTGTTATCACTTAATTTATCAATGATTGGTTTTAACATTTTTGGAGATCTTATATTTTTAAATTTATTTTTATTACTAGGAAAATAAGTACCAATATCTTTTTGTCTTAAAGCACCAAGTAAAGCATCAATTATTGCATGTAAGATAACATCTCCATCTGAATGACCTTGTAAACCAGAATGAAAAGGAATTTTAACACCACCAAGATACAATGATTTTCCTCTAATTAATCTATGAATATCAAACCCAATTCCAAAATAATTATTTGTCTCTTTAACATCCTCTAAAAAAGTTATTTTACTATTTTTGTTTTCACCTTTTATAAATTTTATTTTTTTATTTTTTTCTATAAACAAAGAAGCTTCATCAGTAATAATTTTATTTTGTGATTTTGCCAATTTGTAAAGGCTATCAAATCTAAATGCTTGAGGTGTTTGAGTTAAAAAAGTATTGTTTCTATTCAAGTTATAAAGTTCATCTTTAACTTTATATTTAATTGAATCTTTTGAAAAAATTATTGGAACTACAGCATTATTATTTTTTAAATTTTTAATTAGATTTTTTAATAATTTGATAGAAAAATTAGGCCTCGCAGCGTCATGAATCAAAACATAAGTGGGTTTGTATTTCTTTATTTTTTTAAGACCAATTAACGAAGAGTCTGATCTTTCTTTTCCGCCTTTTATAATTAAAACATTTTTTGAATATTTTTTTTTGATTTTTTTAGGATTGTCTATAACTAAAACAATTTTCTTAAAAAGCTTTGAATCTATGGCTTTTTTAAGTGAATGTTCAAATATTTCTTTATTTTTGTAAATAAAATATTGCTTTGCTTTTACTGATTTAAATCTTTTACCAGATCCTGCGGCTAAAATTATAAAGTAGTTGTTCATTTATAGTTACTATATTATCTCTAAATTATGCAAGAGTTTTTAAAAAAGAATATAACAATTATCATACTATTTCTAATTACTCTATTTTCTGGTTTTTTTACATTTTTAACATTTATTGACAAAAGTATTATTGATCTAAATCAGCAAAATCTTCAATATTTATTGATTTTAAATATTTGCTTAATCTTCTTGTTGTTTGTCTTCGTTTTTATTGAAATAAAAAATCAATTAAATCTGATATAGATAAAGACGGAATAACCTCAAATAAAAGATATATAACTTACTTTTCATTATTTACTCTTATTCCATCAGTACTAATTTCAATTTTTTCTTTATTTTTATTTTCTTTTGCTCTTGAAAAATATTTTGATAAAAAAGTCACCACTGTTGTTAATAATTCTTACGAACTAGCAAAAAACTATGTTCAAGATGTTAGAAACAAAGTTGAGGCTGATATAATTCTTATAGCTTTTGATACAAATAAAAGTGTAAGATTTTTAAACAATGACCCTAAAGAATATTCAAGATTCTTAAAAACTCAAAAATTAATAAGAGATATAGATGAAATACATATTATTGATCAAAATAAAAAATTATTATTTACAAATTTAAACGATCTAACAAAATACAAACCTCCTCTAGATGAGGCTCTCAAACTTGTTCTAGATGATGATAGGCCATTAAAAATAATTAATGCACCAGAAAATATTTCAGCTGCCATTATGAGACTTCAAGCTTTTGAAAATAGGTTTTTATATGTAGTCAAATATTTAGATAAAAATATTTCAAATTATTTAACAGAGTCTCAAGAGGCTATTAATTTCTACTACACAGTAGAAGAAAAAAGCACTGGTATAAAAATTTCATTTGCAATTATTTATCTTATAGTAGTGACGTTGTTGATGTTTATTTCAATTTCAATTGCTATTCGCTTTTCATCAAGATTTTTTAGGTCAATTAATAATTTAATTTTTGCATCATCTGCAATAGGAAAAGGAGATTTAGAAATTAAGGTTCCAGAAATTAAAACTGATAAGGATTTAGAAAAATTAAATTCAAATTTTAATTTAATGATTAATCAATTAAAGTCTCAACAAGAAAAATTAATAATTAATGAAAGACATGAAGCGTGGGGCAGTCTTGCTAGAAAATTAGCACATGAAATAAAAAATCCCCTTACTCCAATTCAATTAACAATTGATAGAATTCAAAATAAATATTTAGATCAAATTGAAAATAAAGATAAAGATAACTTTGAAGAAAATCTTAAAATAATTAATAGCCAAATTAAACAAATAGGGAATTTGGTAAATGAATTTTCTGATTTCGCAAGAATGCCAAGACCAATTTTAAAAGAAAATGACCTAGTAAAAATTCTTAAGGATAATATTAGTTTAGTTTCTGAACTAGACAAGAAAGTTAAAATAAATTTTAAAACTAATTCTGAAAAAGTTTTATTTAAAAGTGATAAAGAACAATTAAACAGAACCTTTTTTAACCTAATTAAAAATTCTATTGAAAGTATTCAGCAAAAAGAGCAAAAAATCCCTAATTTTAATAAAGAAATATCTATTGCAATTAAAGAAAATA
>CACJEC010000014.1 GCA_902592325.1 uncultured Pelagibacteraceae bacterium | reverse complement strand
CTGCAGCTGCATAAACAGGTCCAACTAAACTTCCTCTACCAACTTCATCTACGCCAGCAACAATTTTCATAAAACTTTAATCTTTAATTCTAAAATTTTTTGTTTAATCTTTTTTAAATCCTCCCATGAAAATTTTTTATTTTCAGGAAATCTGATTAAATAAGATGGATTAAAAGTTATCATTAATGGATAGGTTTTATTTTTTAAAATAATCTCTTTCCATTTTCCTCTCTCATTAGAAATCCTTTTATTTGTAGAAGTGATAGACTCCATAGCAGTGCTTCCAAATAAAATCACAATTTTTGGGTTTATAATTGAAATATGCTCTTTTAGAAAAACAGAGTATCTTTTTATTTCTTGAGTTGTTGGCTTTCTATCCTCTGGTGGCCTAAAATTAATTGCATAACTTGAATAAATATTATTTTTTTTTAAATTTATTGCTTGCAGCATTTTTTCTAACAAAGCACCAGATTCTCCTTGAAATGTTCTACCAGTCTTTTCTTCATCTTCTCCAGGGGCCTCTCCGACAATCATAATTGGACTATCAATATTTCCATCACCCAAAATCAGATTTTTTGAATTATTTTTTAGATTACAATTATGAATTGAATTTATTTGTTTTTTTAGTTCATTTATTTGCTCAATTTTATTTAAATTCTTATTTTCATTATTTTTTTCATTAAATTTAAATCTATTTAGTGGTTTTTTATCGAATATGAAATTTGGTTCTATTGAATTTATTAATTCTTCTCTGTATGACATACTTTAGTTAGGGGACTTTTTGTACATATTACTTTTATGTTTAATAAAAAGATTATAATTTTACTGTTTTCATTTCTATTATATCAGAACCCAGTATTGTCTAAAAGTAATAGTTTTGATGAATTTAATTCAAAAAATCTATCAAAATATTTTTCAGGTATAGTTGCATTTGAAAATAAAGATAACTCAGAGGCGTTAGATTTCTTTGAGTCCTCCAAAATATTAATAAATCAACATGAACAATATCTAGAAAGATATATTATGTCATTGGTTTTTGAAGATAAGGTCGCTAAAGCTATAAATATTATCAAAGCTGAGAGTAAAAAAAGTAATTCAAATTTTTTTGAGGCTTATATTTTACTTACTTTAGATAGTCTTAAAAAAAACGACATTAATAAAGCCAAGAAAATATTGTTAGAAGTCCCAGAATACTTACAAAAAGATCGTTTTAACTTCATTATTATTAATTCATTAAAACAGTTTTTTGATGTTTTTAAAAACAAAAAAATTCAAAAACGAAATCAAAACTTTGGAGATTTATCTTTAATTACTGAAACTTTTCAGAGATGTTATTTAGACGATAAAAATACTGGCTCTTTTTTTTCAAAATTAATTAATAATAATAATGCAGATTACTCAAGATATATTTATTTTTATTTATCTTATCTAATAGAAAAAAAACAAATAGCGGAAGCAGAAGTATTAATTAATGAATTAGATTATATTAATAGTACTTTATTATTATCTCAGGGAAAAAGCTGGATTGAAAGAAATGAATATAAAGAATTCGGTAAAGTTTTTTCATGCAGCAATCATAATGATATAGTAGGAGAGTTTTTATTCCTTATATCAAACCTTTACTCATCTCAAAATAAATTTGAAAAATCAAACTTTTATTTGAGTTTATCTTCTTATTTAAATTCTAAGTTTGTATTTAATTTGTCGCTAATTGCAGAAAATTTATATCTTAATAAAAATTACGAAAAGTCTAAAAAGATTTTAGAAAATTTTGATAAAAATCAAGATTTTTATTATTGGTATAGAATTAAAAAAGAAGCTCAAATAATTGAAAAAACTAATAATAAAAAAGAATCTTTAAATTATATTACTTTAGAATTTAATAAGATTCAAAATCCAAATAATAAATTTATATTTGATATTGCAAATTTTTATAAAAATTCAAAAGAATATAAGAAGGCAATTAAATATTATTCATCAATAATTAATTCATTAGATGATGATAACAAAGTTAAGGCAAGTTTATTATATAGAAGGGGCGCAAGTTTTGAGAGATTAAAAGATTTTTCAAGTGCCGATAGAGACTTGCAACACTCTTTAAAAATTAATCCAAATGATGCTTATGTTTTAAATTACTTAGCTTATTCTTGGCTTGAAAGGGATCATAAAATCCATGAAGCAATTGAAATGCTTGAAGAAGCTTATTCACTAAAAAGTGATGATCCATATATCATAGACTCAATAGGGTGGGCCTATTATTTAATTGATGATTTTAATAAAGCAGAAAATTTTTTAAAAAGAGCAGTCCAATTAATGCCAGATGATCCAATTGTGAATGATCATTATGGTGATATCTTATGGAAACTAGATAGAAAAATACAAGCAAGGTATTTTTGGTCGATGGTTTTAAAAATGAAAGATCTAGAGCTAGAATTAAAAAATGATATTCAAAATAAGTTAATTGATGGACCTAAAAGCTCTTAATGAGTTATTATAAAATTAAATCTCATGCAAAGATAAATTTAGCTTTAAACGTAGTTGGTAAAAAAAATTCAATGCACAAAATAGAAAGTGTAGTAAGCTTTTTAAGACTTCATGACAAAATACTAATAAAAAAAATAAAAAAAAAAAATCACATTCTTAAATTTACTGGAAAATTTTCATCTAATATAAAATCTAACAATACTGTTTCACAATTATTTAATATTCTTGATAAAAAAAAATTATTAAAAGATAAATACAAAATCATTATAAAAAAAAATATTCCATCTGAAGCCGGTCTTGGAGGTGGATCTATGAATGCAGCTAATATTTTAAATTTTTTGATAAAAAAAAAATTTATTAAAGTTTCAAATAAAGAAATTATCAAAATAACAAATTTAATTGGGTCAGACGTTATACTTGGAATTTTTTCAAAAAATTTAATCTTGAAATCGAATAACAAAATAAGAGATTTTTCAATTAAAAAGAAAATTTCTGTTATGATAGTAAAACCAAATTTTGGATGTTCTACAAAAAAAATTTATTCAAAGGTAAAAAAATTTTCAATACCTAAATTTAATTCCCCCTCTAAAAAAATGTTTAGTATTGAGTTTTTAAAAAATATGAAGAATGATTTAGAAGAAATTGTAATTAATGAATATCCAAAATTTAAAACATTAAAAAAATTTTTAGAAAAATTATCAAAATTTGAATTTATAAGAATGACAGGTTCTGGATCTGCCATAATTGCTTATTATAGTTCAGATAAAAAGTCCAAAGAGGCTGAAAAAAAAGTTAAAAAACAATTTAGAAATTACTGGTGTAAAACATCAAAAACTATATAAATTATTTTTTTTTGTGTTATACGATGATAATATTGGGGCGTAGCCAAGTGGTAAGGCACGGGTTTTTGGTACCTGCATCCTAGGTTCGAATCCTAGCGCCCCAGCCAAATATGATTAAAATTTTAAATAAATTTATTAAAAATATCAATAATCTTGATTATGTTGCTAAAAGTATCAAAAATTTATCACAAGATACTCCAATAAAAAAAATTTTTGACGCTGTAAATGAATATTCTTCCTCAAGTGAAATTAGATATGTTGGTGGTTGTATTAGAAAGATTATAAAAAAAGAAATTATTGATGATATTGATCTTGCAACTAATTTAAAACCCTTTGAAGTCTGTGATGCACTTAAAAATAACGAAATTAATTATTATGAGACAGGAATAAAGCACGGAACAATTACTGCAGTAATAAAAGATTTTAAATTTGAAATAACAAGCTTGAGGGAAGACATTGAGACAGATGGTAGACATGCTGAAGTGAGATTTTCTAACGACTGGATAAAGGACGCTTCAAGAAGAGATTTTACAATTAATTCAATTTATTCAGATATTGAGGGAAATTTATTTGATCCTTTTGATGGAAAAAAGGATTTAGAAAATGGTGTTGTTAAGTTTATTGGAGATCCTGAACAAAGAATTAAAGAAGATTATTTGAGAATACTTCGTTATTTGAGATTTTATTTAAGTTATTCAAATAATAAACATGAATTTGAAACATCAAAAATAATTAAAAAAAATATAATTGGTATTTCTAATTTATCTAAAGAGAGACTTTTAGATGAATTAAAGAAATTTTTTAAGTCAAATATATTAAAACAACTCTCAAAAGATAAATTTTCATTAGAATTATTTGAAATAATTTTCCCTCAATTTCGAAATTTAAAAATATTCTCAAATCTAAATAATTTTGCAAAAGCTAAGATTGAAGAGTCAGATTTTATATTTTTACTATCAACTTTGATAATTGATGGCACGGATAATGCTGATTATTTTTTATACAAATTCAATATTTCCAAAAAAGACCAAAAACGATTAAAAATGATAGATAATTTTTATAAAGAAAAAACATCTTCAAAATCTTTTTCTGAAAAGAATTTAAATAAAATTTTTTATTATAAAGGCAAACAATCTTTGATCGATATTTTAAGTTATTCAATTTTCAAATCAAAAAAGATTGATAAAAAACTGCTAAAATTTATTGAACAATTTAAGTCTAAAGAATTACCATCCATGCCAATTGGTGCAGATTTTTTGATGGAAAAATATCAAATTCCAGAAGGAAAAAATTTAGGAAACAAGCTTAAAAGTATTGAAGAAGAGTGGGTGAACAATAATTTTAAGCTCTCTCAAAAACAAATTGATAAAATCATAAATCGCTAAATATATTTAACATCTATAATTTCAAAATTTTTTGTACCTGCGGGGGTATTGATTTCTACAAGATCTTTTTTATTTTTTCCAATCAACCCTTTTCCTATTGGAGATTGAAAATAAATGAGTTTTTGTTTTAAATCAGCTTCATCTTTTCCAACAATTTTATAATTAATCTTTTCACCTGTATCTAAGTTTTCAAGAAAAACTGTAGAACCAAAAATAATTTTACCCTCATTATTTAATTTAGTCACATCAATTATATTTGCTCTGGCTATTATATCGGTAATCTCAGTTATTCGTCCTTCGTTATGTGACTGTTCTTCTTTTGCAGCATGATATTCAGCATTCTCTTTTAAGTCTCCATGGGATCTTGCTTCTGCAATTGCCGCAACTATCTCAGGTCTTTTTTTTTCTTTTAAGTAAACTAATTCTTTTTTTAGTTTTTCTAATCCATTAAGGGTTATTGGTTCCTTATCCATGCTACTTCCACTTCGCCAGGGGAGGAAGAGACATTAAAATTCCTTTCACATTACCTCCAGTTTGTAATCCAAATTTTGTACCTCTATCATATAATAAATTAAATTCAGCATATCTACCTCTTTTAATATATTGCAATTCTTTATCATATGTAGTCCATTTTTTTTTCAATTTTTTTCTTATAATTTTATTAAATATTATTTGAAATGTGATACCAACATCTCTTACAAATTTAAAATCTTTTTCAAAATTATCTTTTTTATAATCAAAAAAAATTCCACCTATACCCCTAGGCTCTTCTCTATGAGGTAAATAAAAATATTCATCACACCATTTTTTATATTTCTTGTAATAATTTTTATTATGTTGGTTACACATTTTTTTTAACGTTTGATGAAATTCTTTTTTTTCTAATTCATCCTTTTTAGATTGCGTTACATCCATACCTCCTCCAAACCATTGTTGAGTAGTAGATATAAATCTAGTATTAAAATGCATTGCAGGAATTAATGGATTCTTCATGTGCATTACGACAGATATTCCTGATGCCCAAAATCTAGGATCTTTATCCGCACCAAGAATATTTTTTTGAAATTCTTTTGGAAATTTTCCAGAAACTTTTGAAAAATTTACACCCACTTTATCAAATATTTTTCCACCTTTTAAGATTCTATATTCACCACCCCCTTCATTTTTGATTGAGTTTCTTTTCCAAATAGTTGATTTAAATATTGTTTTTTTATTTTCTAATTCAATAATGTCATTGCAAAATGCATCTTGAAGCAATTTAAACCAGTTACTCGTTAAGTCTTTTTTAATTTCTAAGTCCATTTTGTTTGCTTTAAGCATTCTGCTAAAATAATTGCAACAGATGATGCTAGATTTAATGATCGTTTATTATCTTGTATAGGTATTTTTAATCTATTCTTAACAATATTATGTATTTTATTTGGTACACCGGCACTTTCGCGGCCAAATAAAATAGTGTCATTTTTCTCAAATTTGAAATTAGCATAAGATACCGAGGCTTTAGTCGTCATCAATATAATCCTTTCATTCTGTTTTTTACTAAAAAAAATATCAGCACTTTGATAAAAGTTAATATCTTTTTCATCCATATAATCCATTACAACCCTTTTAAATCTTTTATCGGACAGCAAGAATCCACATGGTTCTATGATTTCAAGCTTTGCACCTAGACATGCACATGACCTAATTATCGCTGCTGTATTTTGTGGGATATCAGGTTCAAATAATGCAATTTTGGGCCTATGATTTGTTGAATTATGTGTCATTCTATCAGTAGCAAATTTACTATTTTATATTATATGAAATCATATATTTAAGTAGAAATAATTTATATTGAGTATATTTAATTAAATAATTTAATGTCAGAAAAAAAAACCAATAGAAGAGATTTTTTATTTACAGCTACATATGCTGTTGGAGCGGTAGGCGTGGGTGCAACGATTTGGCCTATGATAGATCAAATGAATCCTGATGCTTCAGTAAAAGCCTTAGCTAGTACAGAAGTTGATGTAAGTTCAGTTGATCGTGGAAAAACTATAACTGTACTTTGGAGAGGTAAACCAGTTTTTATTAGAAGAAGAACTCAAGAAGAAATAGCAGAAGCAAAGTCTGTTAAACTAGAAGATTTAAAAGATCCTCAAAAAGATGAAGATCGAGCTAAGGATCCAGAATGGTTAGTGATGCTTGGAGTATGTACCCACCTAGGCTGTGTTCCTTTAGATCAAAAAGGTGATTACAATGGTTGGTTTTGTCCATGCCACGGATCACATTATGATATCTCAGGAAGAATTAGAAAAGGTCCCGCACCGACAAATATGGAAATCCCTAAATATGAATTTGTTAATGCTAATACAATTAAAATTGGGTAAACTTTATGAGTGAACATGAATACACACCAAAGTCAAAAGTTGGAAAGTGGTTTAATGATCGTTTACCATTATTGACATTAGCTAATCACTTAACTGACTATCCGACTCCTAAGAACTTAAATTACTGGTGGACATTTGGAGGTATACTAACTTTTTGTTTAATTACTCAAATTGTAACAGGTTTAGTATTAGCAATGCACTATATTGCTCATGCTGATATGGCTTTTGACAGTGTTGAACATATAATGAGGGATGTTAATTATGGATGGTTGATAAGATACATACATGCTAATGGTGCATCAATGTTTTTTTTAGCAGTTTATATTCATATATTTAGGTCTTTATTCTATGGTTCCTATAAGTCTCCAAGAGAAATAATATGGATAATAGGTATTATAATTTATTTATTGATGATGGCAGCTGCATTTATGGGCTATGTACTTCCATGGGGTCAAATGAGTTTTTGGGGCGCAACAGTAATTACAAATTTATTTAGTGCAATACCTTTAGTTGGTGAAGGGATTGTTACATGGTTATGGGGTGGTTATTCAGTTGATAATCCAACATTAACAAGATTTTTTACACTCCATTATTTAATACCATTTTTAATATTAGGACTAGTTGTTTTACATATCTGGGCATTACATGTTCCTGGTAATAATAACCCAGTTGGGATTGATATTAAAAAA
The DNA here is from genome assembly GCA_902592325.1 of uncultured Pelagibacteraceae bacterium. GTDB lineage: Bacteria > Pseudomonadota > Alphaproteobacteria > Pelagibacterales > Pelagibacteraceae > Pelagibacter. The sequence goes on along the minus strand of CACJEC010000014.1, from coordinate 10,719 downwards.
CCATCTAAGGATACAGTACCTTTCCATCCTTATATTGTTATAAAAGATGGATTTGCTTTATTAATGTTCATGATTGTTTTTGCGTTTTTTGTTTTTTATACACCTAATATATTAGGTCACGCTGACAACTATATTGAAGCTGATCCATTAGTGACACCAGCCCATATTGTTCCTGAATGGTACTTGTTACCTTTTTATGCAATTTTAAGATCAGTTCCTGACAAACTTTTAGGAGTTGTTGCTATGTTATCTGCTATTCTAATTTTGGCAGCTCTTCCTTGGCTGGATACTTCTAAAACAAGATCAGCAGTATTCAGACCTTTATACAAACAATTTTATTGGATTCTAGTCGCTGATGTTTTGATTTTGGGTTATGTGGGTGCAATGCCAGCTGAAGGATTATATCTATTAGTAGCTAGAGTAGCTACAGCATATTACTTTTTACATTTTCTTTTAATACTGCCAGTATTAGGACTTAAAGAAAAAACTCTTCCAATACCTTTAAGTATTACCGACCCTGTCTTGGGAGGATCCTCAAATTTTTCAACTGCAAAAAATCAAACAAAGATTGAATAATAAGTGAAATTTTTTTTTAGAGTATTATTATTGTTTACACTGATCATTGGATTTCAATACAATTCATATGCAGCTGAAAAAGTTGAATATTTGAAAACTGACTGGAGTTTTAAAGGTCTTTTTGGAAAGTTTGATCGAGGTGCACTTCAAAGAGGATACCAAGTCTATACAGAGGTGTGCTCTTCATGTCATTCGATGAAATATTTAAGTTACAGGAATCTAGCTGAGAAAGGGGGACCAGAATTTTCAGAAGAACAAGCAAAAGCTATTGCAGCATCATTTGAGGTAAAAGATGGACCAAATGAGGACGGCGAAATGTTTAATAGACCAGGAAAACTATCTGATAAATTTGTAATGCCATATGAAAATATTAAAGCTGCTCAAGCTGCAAATGGTGGTGCATATCCTCCAGATATGTCTGTTTTAGTTAAAGCAAGAGGAGGCGGAGTAGATTATATTTATTCTCTTCTTCAAGGATATGAGGATCCACCAGCAGGAATTACACTAGATGATGGAGTATATTATAATAAATATATGTACGGAAATAAAATTAAAATGGCAAATCAATTATCTGATGGATTAGTAACTTATGGAGATGGGACAAATGCGACCGTTCAACAAATGTCAAAAGATGTAACAACTTTTTTAATGTGGGCAGCTGAGCCTCATTTAGAATCACGACACAAGATGGGATTTAAAGCAATTACATATTTAATAATTCTTACTATCTTGGTTTATTTTAGTATGAAAAAAATTTGGTCACGTATTGAAACGGAAGTTTAAAATATCACCATCTTTTACTATATATTCTTTCCCTTCCAATCGCATTTTACCATTGGTTTTTGAATTCATCCAGCCATTATTAGTAACAAAATCATCATAAGAAACAGTTTCAGCTCTAATAAAACCTTTTTCAAAATCAGTATGAATTTCTCCAGCTGCTTTTGGAGCTGTACAGTTTTTTTGAATTGTCCATGCTCTAGTTTCTTCAGGCCCTGAAGTGAAGAAGGTGTCTAGCTCAAGAACATTGTAACCTTTTTGGATTAACAAGTCTAATCCTGTTTTTTTTAAGCCAATCATTTCCATATAATTTTTTTTTTCATCAATATTTAATTCATTTATTTGATTTTCTATGTCCGCAGATACAATTATAGTATTTTCTTGCCCATATTTATTAATAAATGCTTTTGTATAATTGTTACCATTTTGAACACTTTGTTCATCTACATTACAAACGTATATTTTAGACTTTAAAGATAATAATCCGCTTTGATTTAATTGTTTTTTATCAAACTGTTTTTTTAAAATATCAATATCTTTATTATTATTTATGCAATCCAAAGCTATTTCTAGAATCTTTAATTGAACCTCATCAATATTTTTTTTATTATTTTTTTCTATTCTTTTTTGAATAGATTCAAGATCAGCAAGCATCATTTCAGTTTCTATAATTTCAAGGTCTCTTATAGGATCAACTGTTGGATTTACATTTTGAATATCATTTGAATCGAAACATCTTATCATATGAATAATTGCATCTACCTCTCTAATATGAGACAAAAATTTATTGCCCAATCCTTCGCCCTTAGATGCACCTTTAACCAATCCAGCTATATCAACAAAAGATATAGTGGTGTTAATTATTTTTTTTGATTTAGATATTTTTGCAAGTTTATTTAATCTTTCATCTGGTACTGGGACTACCCCAACATTTGGATCAATAGTACAAAATGGAAAATTTGCTGCTTGTGCCTTACTTGAATTTGTTAAAGCATTGAAAAGAGTTGACTTACCAACGTTTGGCAAACCCACTATACCACATTTGAAACTCATTATTTGTTATTTACACTACTTGAAAATAAATCTAATTTTTTTTTAACTAAATCTCCAATAGATTCTGTTATATTATTGGAAATATTATCAATACCAATAAGTTCATCTTCATCAAAATTCTGTAAAACATAATCTGCTATTTCGATTTGAATTTTTGGTTTACCAATACCAATTCTTACTCTTGAATAATCCTTGCCAATGAATTTATCAATAGATGCAATTCCATTATGGCCAGCACTGGAACCCCCAAATTTTGCTTTTATTTTTCCAAATTCAACATCAAGGTCATCATGAAATACAATTACATCTTTTGAATCAAATTTAAAATATTCCAGTAATTCCCTTATACAGATACCTGAATTATTCATAAAGGTTAATGGTTTAATTGCATACACTTTTTCTCCTTCAATATTACCAGTAGTGAGTAACCCTTTAAATTTTGGTTTTTGTTTAGATAAATTAAATTTTTTATTAATTGCATCAATAATTTTAAAACCAACATTATGTCGATTGTTTTCACTGTCTGGTGTTGGATTTCCAAGACCTACAAATAAAAGCATAAATTTTTAATTGAAATTTAGAATTCTGTTAATTGATTATTTTTTTGGTTCAGTGGCTTTTTTATCATTAGGCTTTTTATCTTCACCTTCTTTTTTATCGCCTTCTTTTTTATCACCTTCTGTAGCTGATTTTTCTCCATCTGCTGCTGCTTCAGTACCTTCCGCACCCTCTGCAGCTTCTTCTCCTTCTGCTTCAGCTGGTTTCTCAGGTTCTTTCATCACAGTTGGTGCTGCCAAAGTAGCAATCACGAAATCTCTTCCTTGGATAGTTGGCACCACATCGCTTTCGAGTTTTACTGATGAAATTTTAAAACTTTCTCCAATATCCACACCATCTAGATCTAAAGTTAATTTCTCAGGTATTTTTTCACTTGGACATTTAAGTTCTACTTTTCTTCTTACTATATTCAACACACCACCCCTCTTAAGTCCAGGTGATTTTTCTTGATTAATAAATTCTACAGGCACTTCAATTCTTATCTTAACTCCTGGAATAATTCTTAAAAAGTCAACATGGATTGGTTCATCTGTTATAACATCATACACCACTTCTCTTGGTAACACGTTCTGGTTTTTACCATTTACAGAGAGGGTAATTATATTAGATAAAAAATTTTCTTTTTCTATTGTTGATTTTAATACTTTTTTTGAAATAGAAATCATTTCGTTTTCTTCTTTTCCTCCATAAATTATGGCAGGCACATTTCCACTATTTCTAATAGTACTTAATTGACCTTTAGTTTTGTTGTCTCTTGTAATTGCGTCTAGTGAAATCATAAAAACAGAGTTTTTTAACCCATGTTCATAAATAATCAAGGTAATTATTTAAATAAATCTGAAACTGAAGTTGAATTAGATATTCTTTTTATGGCCTCTCCCATAAGACCTGATATTGGCAAAACCTCAATGTTCTTAGCACTTTTAACTTTTTCACCATTGTCAATTGTATCTGTGATTACTAAATTTTTTATAACTGAACTCTTAATTTTTTTAACCGCGTCACCACTAAGGACCCCATGAGTAATGTAAACATAAACTTCTTTTGCACCTCTACCTTTCAACGCTTTCGCTGCATTAACAATAGTTCCGCCAGAGTCAATTATATCATCAACAATAATACATGTTTTATCTTTTACATTACCAATAATATTCATAACTTGAGATTGGCCAGGCTTTGGTCTTCTTTTATCAACAATAGCTAAACCCACATTTAATAATTTTCCTAAGGCTCTAGCTCTCTCTGTTCCACCAACATCTGGAGCAACACAAATAATATTTTTATTTTTTATTTTTTTCTTTGCATGTCTTGCAAATATCGGTGTTGCAAAAAGGTTATCAACTGGAATATCAAAAAAACCTTGAATTTGTCCAGCATGCAAATCAACTGTCACTACTCTGTCTGCTCCTGCTTTTGTAATCAAATTTGAAACTAGTTTAGCTGAAATTGATGTTCTTGGTACGACTTTTCTATCTTGTCTTGCATAACCAAAATATGGAATAACCGCTGTGATATTTTTAGCTGAAGATCTTTTTAAGGCATCAATACAAAGCAATAACTCCATTAAATTATCATTAGCTGGAGATGAAACAGACTGAATTATAAAAATACTATTTCCTCTAATATTTTCATTTATCTCTATATAGATTTCTCCATCAGAGAATTTTCTAATACTTGAATTTACAAGTTTAGTTTTTAGAAATTTAGCAATCTTTTTGCTAAGAGGCTTATTACTATTTCCTGATAATAGTTTCATTGAAAAATTTAATTAATCATAATTATTGAAATATTTCTACCATAATCATCATGTTTTAATTTTAAAGATCTTCTAGCACTAAAAAAATTATTTTTTCTATCGTAAGTATCAATATTTATCATATCAATTTTACTAATTTTGTTAAATTTCAGTTGAGATTTAATATAATTAGGTAAATCAAAATAAATTAATTTATTTACATTCTTAAAGAAAATTTTGTTTTTTTTATGATTTTTGATGAATTTATTCTTAAAATCTAACTTTACATTATAGTTTTTTTGAGTAATTGACGGCCCAATGGCAACTATGATATTTTTTCTATTACAACCTTTCTTTAACATAAATTTTATAACTTTATGCACAACCCCTTTTAGGGCTCCTCTCCAACCTGCATGAATTGCAGCAATCATTTTTCTTTTTTTGTCAAAAAGTAAAAGAGGCACACAATCAGCTGTTAAAATAGCTATTGGAATTTTTCTTTTTTCTGTGATTATAGCATCTGCATTAATACTTCTATTTTTAATTTTTTTATTTTTTGATAAAAATATAAATTTATTACTATGATTTTGTTTAACTAAAAAAATTTCTTTTGATATTTTGCCAATTTTTTTTTTAACGATTTTTAGATTTTTCTTTATGTTAATTTTTTTATCTTTTGATCCAATTCCACAATTTAAACTTTTATAAATACCTTTTGACACACCTCCATTTTTATTAAAAAAACCATGACTAATTTCTGAAAATTTGGATAGTTTTTTAGAATTTAACAATTTAAAATCCTATTTGAGAATTATTATTTGATTTTTTAATTAACATAACTTTAAATAAATCTCCCATTTCCTTTTTATCTATTAGTCTTTTAAGTCTATAAAATATATCTGATTTTTCAGAAAAAGTTTTATTTTTACCTATTATTTCAGCTCTTTGATGAATACCCAAGTTAGTCAAAAATTTTTTTTGTGAAGTATAATTTATGTCTAATTCTTTAAAATTTTTAGCAATTTTTTTAATAAAATAGTAATTTATATTATGTGTAATATCTGACTTGCAAATATTTTCTAAAACTTTTGAATATTTTTGTTTATAAATTGCTTGAAGTGTATCTTGCATTTTTTTATCAAAATATCCGTAGTCTATGATTAGTAGCCCACCATCATACTTTTTTATAAACTTAAAAATATCTTTTAAATATTTCAATCCCAATGGAGAGTATTCTATAAAATTTTGATTATTAGAAATATTAAAATTAATTTTTTTTTCTACTTTCTTAATATTGACTTTTTTATTTATAAATTTAGCTTTTTTATTATCACAAAAATGAACAAACCTTTCAAACCAACTATTTTTATTTTTTGAAAACTGTTTAATAGGGATAGCATCAAAAAATTCATTTGCTAAAAAAATACTTGGTGATTTGTCTAATTTTTTTAAATTTGAAATCCATTTTATATTATCAAATTTAATATTTCTTTTTTGTTCTTTAATTAATTTAGGACTTTTTTCGTAAATTAAAATATTACATCTACTTATAAACAATGGAAATCTTTTAAAGCTTTCAATCATAACTTTCATCATTTCTCCATTTCCTGCTCCCATTTCAATAAGGTTAAATTTTTTTGGTGAACCTAAACTTTCCCAAAAACTTATTGTCCATATAGCAATCATTTCTGAAAAAAGTCTTGAAATGTTTGGTGCCGTTATAAAATCACCAGTTGTTCCAAATGGATTACTATTCATGTAGTACCCATTTTTTTTATCGTAAAGACAATAATCTATAAATTTATCTAATGGTATTTTATGATCTTTTTTTATTATCATCTTTTAAATAATATAAATAGGAACCCGTTATAAAAAATAAAAAACTTAATAATTGACCCATTGTTATATTCAAAATCAGATATCCTACTTGTTCGTCTGGTGAACGAAAATATTCAACTATAAATCTGAAAATTGAATAAAAAATTAAAAATAAAGCTGACAATTTTCCAGGTTTTTTAAGATAATCTTTATTCCAAAAATATATTAGTATCAAAAATAAAATAATTCCTTCAAAGGCGGCTTCGTATAGTTGTGAAGGATGACGATATAAATTATCAATTTGCACAAACTTAACTGCCCATGGAACTGAGGTTTCGAGACCATATAATTCTGAATTGATAAAATTGGCAATTCTACCAAAAAAAATTCCAATCGGAGAGATTAAAGCAATTATATCTAAATACTTAAAAACATCTTCATTATCTTTTTTTGAAAATAAAATACTTGAAATAATTATTCCAATTACTCCTCCATGAAACGACATTCCACCTTGCCAAATTTTGAATATATCTAAAAAATTATTTAGATAATGATCTAGATTATAAAATAATATATAACCCAATCTTCCACCTAAAATTAAACCAATAATCACGTAAGTGACATAGTCATCAAATTTATATTTAATATTATTTTGGATGAAAATTTTTTTTGCTAAATACCAACCTAGTAAAATACCAACAATATAAGCCAAAGAATACCATCGAATCTCTAATGAGAAAATTTCAATAGCTACTGGGTCAAAATTATTAATGAACATTACAAATTATAATAATAAGATATAAGTATATTAAGTAATTTAATAAATATATGAAAAATTCCAGATTTGTCTTTGATAAAATAACAAAATTATTTGAACAAGGCTTAATTTCCTCTAGAGATCTAACTACTGAGTTAATAACGATTTTAAAATCTAAAAGAGATGAAATAGTCTTTAAAATGAAACTTGTCAGTAAAGATGAATTCGAAGTGTTATCTAAAAGGGTTGATAATCTGGAAAAAGATATTCAAAAATTAAAAATTCAAAAAAAAAAGAAAATTAAACAGGTAAAAAAATCTTAACCTCAAGACCACCTAATTGAGCTTTTTCCAATTTAATATTTCCACCATGTGATCGAATTATATCAGAAGCTATTGAAAGACCAAGTCCCACACTAGATTTTGCATCAGCTCTACCTTTGTCTATTTTATAAAATGGTTTAAAGACATTTTCATATTCCCTTTCAGGAATTCCTGGTCCATCATCTTCAACTTTTATAAATATATTTGTAGATTTTTTTGAGAGTTCTATATTCACTTTTTTTCCATATTTTAAAGCATTATCAATTAAATTATTTACACATCTATTAATTAAGTTTTTCCTTCCATTAAAATAAACTCTATCAACCAAATTTTTCGATATATTTTTATTATTATATCTTTCAATAATTATTTTGATTAACTCACTTAAATCAAACAATTCATCTTTTTCAATGAAAGATGAACTTGTAAATTGAAGGTATTCATTTAACATTTTTTCCATTTCGTTAATGTCTTCAGTTAATTTAGAAGAGATATCTTTATCTTGAATAAATGCCATTTGTAATTTCATTCTTGTTAGAGGTGTTCTTAGATCATGACTTATGCCCGAGAGCATTTCTGATCGTTGATTTAAATGTCTTAATATTCTTTTTCTCATTCTATCAAATTCTAGACCAGCTTGCCTAATTTCTAATGCGCCTGAAGGTTTAAATTCTTCAATTTCTTCACCTTTACCAAACTTTTCAGCAGCTTTTGCTAATGCAGTAATAGGTCTAGTTTGATTTTTTAAAAATATCAGTGAAATAATTATCATAATGAACGCTGGTACAGTGATCCATAATCCAAATATTCTTGCTGAAGAACTTGTAAGCCTATCTTTTGGAATTAAAAATTTAAAATATCCATTTTGATATTTTATTCTTAAATCTATAAGCTCTTTATAATTTGTTGTGTTAAACCAATATTCTTCATTTTTAAATCTTGATTTTAATTCTCTTCTTAATGTTCTATCAATAGGACTAAACCATCTTTCATCATAAATATAATTGAAATTTTTATTTTGAAAAAGTTCAATATTCAAATCTTGATAGATTGAAAAAAGATTAGTAATTTCATTTTTATCATAATTATCATTACTATAAACTTCAATAAAAGTTTTAATTTCATTTACTAACGCTCTAGTCATACCTTTATTTGTTTTTATCCAAAGGCTATCAAAAAAAACTATAGTAATTATCAATTGAATTACTATTACAGGTACAGCAACAATTAATAATGCTCTATAAAAAAGTCTTTTAGGTAACAAATTTTTAATAAACTTATTCAATCCATAAAACATAGCCAGCGCCTCTTATTGTCTGTAAAAATTTAGGATTTTTTGGATCTAGTTCAATTTTTTTTCTTAGTCTTGTAATGATTACATCAATTGATCTTTCTTTATCTAGATCTATTAACTTGCCTATTTCCATTCTTTCAAAAGTTTTTCCTGGATTATTTATCATTTTTTCTAATATAATTTTTTCAGTGTTATTAATTTTAAACTCAATTTCATTCTTGAAAATTAATTGTTTGTTTAGATCGATTTTGATATTTTGAAATTTAATTACTCGTTTTAAATCATTTTTTTTTATTTTATTTAAAATATTGTTTATTCTTAAAAGCAATTCTTTAGGTTCAAAAGGTTTTGGTAAATAGTCATCGGCACCAATCTCTAAACCTTCAACTCTTTCATTAGCTTGACCTTTTGCTGTTAATAAGATTATAGGTGTATCTAAAACCTTTTTATTATCATAAATAAATTCTAATCCACTTTTACCAGGCATCATTATATCTAATATTATTAAATCAAATTTGATAATTTTGACTTTTTCTAATGCATCTTCAGCATTTTCTGCAGTTGTAACTAAATATTTATTTTCGTTCAAATATTTTTTTACTAATGATCTTATTCCCTCATCATCATCAACTACTAATACGTGTGCTAAAAAATCATTCATTTATAATTCTATTAAGAACATTATCAAAATTTAATACCTCTTCAGATTTTGAATTAAGCAAAGCATTATAAATTCTTTTTTTTTGAATTTGAAAAATTTCATCAAATATTTTCTTACCTTTATTATTTAAAAAAATATGTTTTATTCTTGTATCACGATCATCTTTTTTAAATTCAATAATTTCAAGTTTAATTAAATCTTTTAGCACCCTATTTAGGCTTTGTTTTGTTATTTTTAGTTTCTTAAGTAATTCTGAAATTGAAATACCTTCATACATTGATAGTAAGTGGATTACTTTATTGTGGGCTAATCCAATCGAGTATTTATCAAGAATTTTTTTAGAGTCTGAAAATATCTCTCTATAACCAACAAATAATTTTTCAATCAAGTCTTTTAATTGTTCATCTTTTAAGTAAAGAAGTTCTTTCATTTAATGGTAAGTTATATTGACATATTACAGATACAAAGTTAATTTTCAGTAATAATTTTTTCATAAATGATACCTTACGACAAAAGATCTGGCAAAATTTGGTACAATGGCGAGTTAGTTGACTGGTCAGATGTTAAACTGCATGTTTTAAGCCATGGTTTACATTATGCCAGTTGTGTTTTTGAAGGAGAGAGAGTTTATGATGGATCGATTTTCAAATTAGAGGAACATACATCAAGGTTGTTTTACTCGGCTAGAAGAATGGGGTTTGAAATACCGTATAGTGAAGATGATATTAATTCAGCATCAAAAAAGATTATCGCCACTCAAAAAGTTGAAAATGGATATGTAAGACCTGTTGTGTGGAGGGGAAGTGAAATGATGGCAATATCTGCTCAACAAACAAAAATTCACGTTGCGATTGCAACTTGGGAGTGGGGATCATATTTTGACCCCAAGCTTAAAGTTGAGGGAATAAAACTAAATATTTCTAGTTGGAGAAGACCAGCACCTGATACTATTCCATGGGATACTAAAGCATCTGGACTTTATATGATTTGTACACTCTCAAAACATGAAGCAGAGAAACAGGGTTATACAGACTCACTCATGTTAGATTATCAAGGAAATGTTGCAGAGGCGACTGGTGCAAATATTTTTTTTAAAGATAAAAATGGTGAATTGCACACTCCTATACCAGATTCATTTTTAGATGGAATTACAAGAAGGACTGT
>CACJEC010000013.1 GCA_902592325.1 uncultured Pelagibacteraceae bacterium | reverse complement strand
TCTGCTATGTGAGAAGGTTCTTTTATCTCTTTAATTGTATTTATTGTTTCAGAGGAGATCTTTTTGTTTATTGATGATAATTTTTCAAATCTTCTTATTGCAGTTACAGCAAGCGGATAAAGATCTTCATCTTTATTAAGCAAATCATTATATGGTGTATATTCACATGTTATAAATTTTTCATTATCTTTGAAATCTAAAATTTTTACTCTTTTAGAGCCCTCAACTAATACTTTTACAGTTCCATCAGGTAATTTTAATAATTGCAATATATTTCCTTCACAACCATACATAAATACATCTGTTTTTTTAGGATCATCTATCTCAGAATTTTTTTGAGTTACTAAAATGATTTTTTTATCCTTTTTCATAACTTCATTTAGAGCTGAAATTGATTTATCTCTTCCAACAAACAAAGGAATTACCATGTTTGGAAATACAACTATGTCCCTTAGTGGTAAAAGTGGCAGTGAAATTTTAACTTCCATGGGATTAATATGGATATTATATCTAATAATGCAATAGCTTTTTATAAGTTATTAAGGATATTAAGCCGCTGTTGTTTTATTATTTTTAGACTTAACTCCATTTTTTGAATGGACTAAAATTGGTTGAGACTGACCTTTGACTGCAGAAGCATCAATTATTACTTCTTCGATATTGTCTTGACTTGGTAAATCATACATAGTTTTTAAAAGTATATTTTCTAAAATTGATCTCAAACCTCTAGCTCCTGTTTTTTTATTGATAGCTTTTTGAGAAATTTCTTTTAAAGCATTATCTTTAAAAGTTAATTTTGCCCCATCTAATTTAAATAATTCTTGATATTGTTTTATTAAAGAATTTTTAGGTTCTTGCAAAATTTTAATCAATGATTTTTCATCTAGATCTTCAAGTGTTGCTATCATAGGTAATCTTCCAATAAATTCTGGTATCAAACCATATTTAAGCAAATCTTCAGGTTCTAAACCTTTCATCCATTCACCAGTTTTTTTATCTTGAGTATTTTTAACGTCAGCACCAAAACCAATTGATGTACCTTTATCTCTTTGTGAAATTATTTTATCTAAACCTGCAAAAGCACCTCCACATATAAATAAAATATTTGTAGTATCTACTTGTAAAAATTCTTGTTGAGGGTGTTTTCTGCCTCCTTGTGGAGGTACACTCGCAACTGTTCCCTCCATTATTTTCAACAGTGCTTGTTGTACCCCTTCGCCAGAGACATCTCTTGTTATTGATGGATTTTCTGATTTTCTGCTAATTTTATCTACCTCATCAATGTAGACTATTCCTCTTTGAGCTTTTTCAACATTATAATCTGCGGCTTGAAGTAATTTTAATATTATATTTTCAACGTCTTCACCAACATAACCTGCCTCGGTTAATGTGGTCGCATCAGCCATTGTAAAAGGAACATCTAAAATTCTTGCTAGAGTTTGTGCTAACAATGTTTTTCCACAACCAGTTGGTCCAACTAAAAGTATATTGGATTTCGCCAACTCAACATTTTTACTCGTTTTATTTTCATAATTTAATCTTTTATAATGGTTATGGACTGCAACCGATAAAACTTTTTTAGCATGATTTTGTCCAATAACATAATCATCTAAAACAGTGCAAATTTCTTTTGGTGAAGGAAGACCATCTTGATGTTTTACAAAAGTATCTTTATTTTCCTCTTTAATAATATCCATACATAGTTCAACACATTCATCACAAATGAATACAGTTGGACCTGCAATAAGTTTTCTGACTTCATGTTGGCTTTTGCCACAAAATGAGCAATACAAAATGTTTTTATTATTAGTGTTCATAATTTATAAAACGAATCAATTTATTTACTCTATTATATGAGACTCATTGATAGCAAGTTTCAAATTAGCAGAATTCAATATATAGTGTATTAAGATCTTTTTTCTACCACTTCGTCGATTAAACCAAATGATTTTGCTACTTCGGCTGTCATGAAATTATCTCTCTCCAGAGCACTCTTTATTTCATCAACACTTTTACCTGTATGTTTAGAATATATTTCATTTAATCTTTTTTTTAATGAAAGCACTTCATTAGCATGAATTTCTATGTCCGTGGCTTGACCTTGAAATCCTGCTGAGGGTTGATGAACCATAATCCTCGAATTTGGTAAAGAAAATCTTTTTCCTTTAGTTCCAGCAGACAATAAAAAAGATCCCATAGATGCAGCTTGCCCAATGCAAAGAGTAGAAATTTCAGGTTTGATATATTGCATAGTATCATAAATACCTAAACCAGCAGTCACTAAACCACCTGGACTATTAATGTATAAATATATTTCTTTCTTCGGATCTTCTGCCTCTAAAAATAAAAGCTGTGCTGTAACTAAAGAAGCCACATTATCATTGATTTGCCCTGTGAGAAAAATAATTCTTTCCTTTAATAATCTTGAATAAATATCATATGCTCTCTCTCCTTTATTAGATTGTTCAACAACCATAGGAACTAGATTATTCATATGTTCTGGAATTTTATTTGTCATAAAGTTGATTCGTCTTATTTATACAACTTGAGATTACTTTTTGCTAACTTTTTTTGTTTTTTTGACTTTTGGTTTGGGTTTTGCTGGTTTTGTCTTAGTTTTGTTCTCCATAAATTTTTTTGTCTCAACTTTTTTTTCAGGTTTCCTTTGATCTTTAAGTTCTTGGTCAAGTTGTTGTTTTTGAGATTCTTTTAAAATTTTTTCTGCTTCATCTTTTGAAATTTCTTTTTTATTTGATTTAGCTTTCTCTTTAATTAGATTCATAATCTTATCTTCATACACAGTTCCCCTTAAGCTAGCCACTGCAGAAGGATTTTTTTGATAAAAATCCATTACCATTTTTTCTTGACCTGGCATCATTCTTAATTGTTTTTGGATTTCACCTTGAAGTTCTTGTTCAGTAACTTTTATTTGATTTTGTTCCCCAAACTCATTCAAAATTAAACCAGTTTTAATTCTTTTTTTTGCAACTTCTTCAAAGTTTTTTCGACTTTTTTTGGCATCTTCATCAGACATACCTTGAGATAAAATCTTAATTTCTTCCTCAATTAAATTTTCAGGTATTTCATCAATTTTAAATTTTTCTAATTCTTTTAAAATTTGATTTTTTGTCAATCTATCTAAAGAATTTTTGTACTCATCATTAATTTGGTTAGATATTAATTTCTTTAAATCCTCTAAATTTTTTGCACCAAGATTTTTAGCAAAATCATCATCAATTTTTACTTCTTGGGGTTTTTTTACTGAAATGATTTTGCAAACAAATTTAGATTTTTTATTCGCAATATTTTTTTCAGGAAAATTTTCTGGTAAGACAGCTTCAACAATTTTTGTATCGTCTTTTTTTACTCCAATTAATTGTTTATCAAACCCCTTTAAGAATAAATCTTTACCAAGGGTTAATTGTGTGTTTTTTCCTTCACTACCTTTAAAAGGTTTATCATCAACTGTAGCTTCATAATCTAAAACAACTAGATCTCCATCACTTGCCTTTGTGCCGTCAGATGTTTCTTTAAAATTAGGTTGATTTTTTGCTATTTCTTTAATTCTTTTATCTACTTCAGAATTATCAATCTTAACACTGTATTGATCAAATCTCAAATCTGAAATTGCTTTAACGTCTACCTTTGGCAGTTCTGTTACTGACAAAACATATTCTAATTCTTTATCTTCACCATAAGTTTTTAAATCTAATTTTGGCTGTCCGGCAGGTTTAATTTTTTTTTCCTCTAATGCTTTTGTTGAGGTATCTTTTAAAACTTTATCAAGAACTTCACTAAATATTGCTTTTCCAAACTGTCTTTTTAAAATTTCTCTTGGAACTTTTCCAGGTCTAAAACCCTTTAAATTAACGGAAGTTTTTATTTCCTCATATTTTTCATCCATATAAGAATTCATAGTCTTCTTGTCGATGAAAACTTTAATATCTTTATTTAAACCTTTTTTATTTTCTACTGTAACTTTCATAAATAAACTTAAATGGTAGGGCGAAAAGGACTCGAACCTTCACATGTTGCCATATTGGTTCCTAAGACCAACGCGTCTACCAATTCCGCCATCGCCCCACAAATTTAGAGATTTTATATATTATTGAAACTATTTGTCCAACGACAATTATTGAAAATTGTATTAAATTTACTCTATAATATTATAATGATTATTTCACCATGTATAAGTATTTGTAAAATTGATCCAAGCACTGGGTATTGTTACGGTTGTGGAAGAAATTATGAAGAAAAAAAAATATGGAAATCAGAAAACACTACTGATGAATGGAAAAAAGAAAATCTTGAAATAATTAAGAAAAGACTTTCAGGCTGGCAATTAGAAAGTTTCGAAGAGTCCTATACATATAAAATTGAAAATGGTATTTCTTTATTTAAAAAAAAAGGTTTAAAAAATGAGTAAAACTTCAATTGTCATTATAATTTATATTATCGGTCTAATATTTGGAGCCTTAGTTCTTAAAATATGGAGTGCAGATACAAGTATTCTAAAAGGTCTTTTAGGTCTAGGTTGGACAGCTCTTCTTCTAATAGGAATATTTTTTGCCGAAAAAAATGAGAAAAATTAAACTCTTTATCTTTCTTTTTTTTATGATTCTACCTTTTCAAAGTTTGAAATCTGAAATAATCATCATGAGTGCTTGTAATGACAAACAAGATGAATTTTTAAAAAATGAATATATCCTTAATCTAACCGAGTTAATAATGACAAGAAATTATGTTTATAAAGAAAAAACATACCAAAAATATAGATTAACAGACTTGAGTGTTAAAAAATCTAATACTTACGTTAGAAATATATACGAGGAAAACGGAAAAATTTTAACTCATAAACATGGCTATCCTCAATTTTATACTCAAATTTTATTTGAAAAAGGAAAACAAGAAATTTATATAAAAACTGTTTTGAATGATGAAGAAGGTATTTCAAAAATCTCTACGTGTAAAAAAATTGAAAAATTTGACAAAGAAAGTTAATTTTTTTTCTTATTCCTTACAAAATTTTTCTTTTTAGTAACAAATCTACTATTAGTGATATTGCTTCTGTGTTTAGCGTAAGCTTGTTTTTGTGCTTGTTTCATTGCTCTTTTTGAAGACATGATATTTTAATAATTTATTTCTACAGCTCCTATCATATTAAAATTTTTATCAGAAATAACTATTTCACCTGATGATGGAGTATAATCTAAAACTGCAGATATTAATACATAATGTGTGACTAAAATTAAATTTTTATTGCTTTTAAATTTTTTTACGTAACTATTTAACATCTGAATTTGCTTGTCTTTATTTTTTGCATATTTAGAGCTGTAAAAAGAATTTAAGAAATTATTTGTGGAAAAATCTTTAAATGCAATTTTCGCTGTTTCTTTACATCTGCACCACTCACTAGATAAAACTTTATCTATTTTAATTTTATTTTTTTTAAAAAATTCACCGATATATTTTGCTTGTTCTCTCCCCTCATCGTTTAAATTCCTCTGAGTAGAACAATCGTTTAAATTGAAATTATCAGGGTCTCCACCTCCAGGTGCATATGCATGCCTAATAAATATTAATTTTCCACCATCCTCTAGTTGATTTAATAAATTTTTATTTAAATCTGCTTTGATAGGTGTAGTTAAAGATATAAAAATAATTATTAAGAATTTTAAAATTTTCATTTATGGATATTAAATTAAATAATTTAAACAAAACAATAGTTAACTGTAAAAAATGTCCCAGACTTGTAAAATTTATTAAAAAAGTCAGTACTGAAAAAAGAAAACAGAATATTAATGAAATTTATTGGGGCAAACCTGTTCCAGGATTTGGAAATTTAGAATCAAGATTAGCAATTATTGGTCTCGCACCTGCTGCCCATGGAGGCACAAGAACTGGAAGAGCATTTACTGGAGACAAATCAGGAGATTTTTTGTTTAAATGCTTATATAAAGTTGGGATTTCAAATTCTTCAATTTCGAAAAATATAAATGACAATTTGAAATTAAAATCTACTTATATTACCAATATTTTAAAATGTGTCCCTCCAGAAGACAAGCCACTTAGTAATGAAATCTTAAACTGTTCAAACTTTTTTGATGAAGAAATTTTAAGTTTAAAAAAACTTAAAGTAATAGTTACATTGGGTAAAGTTGCATTTGATAATTGTACTAAACTATATAAACAAAAATTTAATATTAAAAAAAAATTTATTTTTAAACATGGAAAGACACAATTATTACCAAATGGTTTAATAATATTGTCAAGTTACCACCCAAGTCCAAGAAATGTTAATACGAAACTAATTACAATTAAAATGATGGTAAATTTATTTAAAAAAGCAAAAAAATTAGCTAAGTTTTAATAGTATCACAAAAATAAGGTTTAAATTTAGTATATATTTCATCTGGAATTTTTACTGGCTTGCTTTCTTTATTAACAAAAACTAAATGAACTTGGGCTTCAACAATCGTATCTTCACCCTTTGTAATTATTTGATTCATAAAAAAAGAGGTTTTGGTTATCGATTTTACAAAAGATCTTACTTTTAATTCATCCTCTAAATGAGCTGATTTTTTATACTCAATATTACAAGTCTTAACAATTATCAAAGAATTGAATTGATCTTGAATCTTTTTATTACTAAATCCAATCGAAAATAAAGCCTCAGTTCTAGCTCTTTCTAAATACTTTAAATAGTTAGCATAATAAACTACCCCACCCGAGTCTGTATCCTCATAGTAAACTTTTATCTTGTGGAAAAAATTTTTATGCATAAAAAGATTATATCAAATAATAATCTATTTTATAGATTGTAAGATATAAAAATTAAAATGAATGTTTTTGTAATTTGGTTAATATTAGTAATTGCTTGGAACTTTGGTTATCCTAAAGCCAGTCCTCTTGAAGATGTTTTAGTTGCAGTTATCTTAGCTTTATTTAACTTTTTTTTGAAAAAATACTTAAAATTATAATTAATTTTCAGAAAAATATATATTTTGGTAATAAGCTATTGCTTTCATTTTTGAATTATCTGTATCTGACATTATAGCTAATCCATCTAGTTCATTTACATTAAGATCATGAAACTTTTTAAAATCTTCTTTTACATTAGCTTTGACTGTAACCCATTCATTAATATTTTTTTTAGTAGTAGCTAAAACGTTATCTATTGATTTTTTTGTATAAGGACTTGGGGAATTAAAGCCAATTTCATTATTACTTGAAAAAACATAATTTATCGCTCTATTCGAAAGTGGTGTAGCACCTGTTTTTTTGACAGCAAATACTCTAGCAGCAAAATCATGTCCCTTTTTTGTATTTTCTTTTATGCCTGGTAAATCTTTCTCTATTTTCCATGTAATATTAATGAAAGGAGTCTTATTTAGATCAATTTTTATCTGCTTACCCAATCCAGAGGCAGCATTATCAGCTACAGCCTTTAAGAAATTTCCATTTTCATTCGATCCAATAGTATAAACAGTTTTATTATCAGCTCCCCTTACTTTTCTAATATCCAGTTGAGAAAGCTCTTTTTCAGTAAAATCAAAAACTTTGATCTCATTAGCATTACAAGAACCACTTATAATTAAAATACCTACAATGATGTTAGCAATAAATTTCATTTTATAAATTTTTTTTAAAAAAAATTGTTAATACATTATTTTGACAAAATTTAAACATCCAAAAATCAACTTTTATGTCTAAGTAATAATTATGAAGACAATTTCCATTTTTATCTTGTTAATTTACTGGTCAATTATGATTTTTGCACCTGTTATGTCTAAAGATTTAAAAATGAGTAGAGCAAAGATTAACAACTTCAAAATTGTAGATCAAAAACCTAAAAGTTAATAGGTCGAACGACCTCCGCTAATATCGAAAACAGCAGCAGTTGAAAAGGTGTTTTCCTCTGATGAAAGCCAACAAACTAAAGATGTGAATTCCTCTACCTCTAAAAATCTACCTCTAGGTACCTTGGAGAGCATTCTTTGCACATGTTCTTTCGTCATTTGATCTAAAATACGGGTTTTAGCACCTGCAGGTGTCACAGCATTTACAGATATATTTTTATCTGCAAGCTCTTTGCCCAGAGATTTTGTCAATCCAATTGCGCCAGCCTTACCGACACTATACGCACTCGCATTAGCATTTCCATCTTTTCCCGCAACTGAGGCAACATTTACTATTCTTCCATAATTATTCTTAATCATATTTGGAACAATCGCCTTACAACAATGAAATGTCCCCATTAAATTTATATCTACAACCTTCTTCCACATTTCTAAATCATATTCCCATAATGAAGCTGTTGGACCTGTAATACCTGCATTATTCACAAGAATATCAATATTTGAGTTCCTAATTATATCATTAACAGAATTTTCAACTTCATTATAATTAGAAACATCAACCAAATTTGAAATTAAATCAGAATTATTTAAGTCTTTTTCAGCTTTTTCAATCATTTTTGCATCAATGTCCCAAATTATTACTTTAGCTCCAGACTCTAAAAAACGTTTGGCAATATCATAACCAAACCCTTGTGCGCCACCTGTAATTAAAGCAGTTCTATTTTTAAAATTGAATTTAATTTTATCCATCAAATTATTTTTTAACTAAAAGATAATATATAAACGAGGAGATTAATGCACCAATAATCCAAGAGTATGATTGCAAAAACATTAAATTACTATTCCAAATAGTTGAAGAGGAAAAAATAAACCCAATAATTAAAGAGTAAACACCTTTCAAATGCCAACCTGCAGAAAAATAATATTCACCACTTTCTTCTAGCGAATAAATATCTTTATTAATTAATTCCCCTTTTCTGATAAAATAATAATCTGAAATCATAATTCCAAATAATGGTCCAAAAAAAGATCCAAATGTATCAATAAAAGATAAAATTCCAATTTGACTTAAATAAGTTAGCCAGAAAATGCCAACAAAAAATCCTAAGATAGAAATTAGATAGCTTGCAGATTTCAATGAAAGTGATGAAGGAGCAAAGTTAATTAAAGTATATTGTGATGGAATAAAATTAGCTATTAAATTTGTCGATGCTGATGCAACAATTATAAAACCTAAAGCTAAAACAGTTATTAATAAATCATCTAATTTTCCAATTATATCTAGTGGATTAGTTAATATTTTAGATAAATTTTCTTGATCTTGTTTCAAAAAAGCGTCGACACCTGAAACGATAAATAAAGCAAACCCTGAAAAAATTATTAAATTTAAAATTAAGCTAAAATTACCTTTTTTTAATTCATATTGATTTTTCATATATCTAGAGAAATCTCCAAAGCTCAAAATTATAATGGCAAAATAAGCAAAAATTGTTCCAGCAACTTTAAATAAAGGATATAAGTTATCAACATTAACAAAGTTACTTAAGTCTAAAATATTTAAAAAAGCATTAGATGTGAATTTTACATCACTTAAAAGAACTGAGAAAAAGAAAAGGATCATTCCTGAATAAACTGTTATAGCTGAAAACTTAATTAATTTTTTATTGAAATTCATCCCTTTACTAAACAAATACAATTGAAGAAAAATTGAAACTACAAATGCGGACCAATCTATTATATTCATGCCTAGTAAAAATATTAATAAAAGTTCATGATCCAGCAATGTAGGATTAAAATAAAATATTCCTATTCTGATTAAGTATCCAAAAGCTTTTGATAAAAAATACGTTTGAATACCAAATAAGAAAACTCCAACAAAACATCTTATTAATCCAAAATATTTTGCTCCTCTAAAGCCTAATGAAGATCTAAGTAAAACTATAAATGGTAATCCAAATTTTTGAGAGGGTTTACCAATTAAATTTGAGAAAAAATAAACAAGTATTGAACCTAATATAGTTCCAAAAAATACAACAAAGGTATTTAAGCTATAAATTAAGTAGAGAGAAACAATTAGTGAAAAACCAATAATACTTTGTATGTTAACCCCCCAAAAGCAAAAAAGATCTTTCCAATCCCAACTTTTATCATTTGGATTAACTGTAACCAAATCCCAGTTTATAAGCGTTTTTTTTGATTTTTGTTGACTCACAATAAAGATATTAAACTAATATTTTTTACTGTCCATATAAGAGAGTTGGTAGCCAAAGTGCAATTTTAGGAAATATAATAATTAAAACTAATCCAATGACTTGCAAGACCATAAATTGCATCATTCCATAATAAATATCTTTAAGATCCCATTCTGGGACAACTCCTTTTAAGAAATAAGCTGATAAAGCAACTGGTGGAGAGAGCCAGGCGGTTTGTAAGTTAACAGCTACTAATATAGCAAACCAAGTTAAATTAAATCCTAATGCCTCAATCAATGGTAAGATTATTGGAACTATAATCATTACTATAGGTACCCATTCTAAAGGCCAGCCTAATAAAAATATCATAACCATAACCATTGCAAGAATTAGATATTTATTCATTTCAAGACCTAATAAAAATTCAGTTAATAAAGTTGGTGTTCCTAATCTCGCGAAAACAGCGCCAAAAAAATTTGAAGCTGCAACTAATACCATTATCAGTGCCGTTATCTCTAGTGTTTTAACTAAGGCTTCTTGTAATTTTGGAAGAGTTAATTTTTTATAAGCTAATGATAGAAGTAAAGCACCCATCGCACCACAACCTGCTGCTTCTGTTGGTGTCGCAAATCCAAATAAAATACTACCAAGTGCAGCAAAGACTAAAGCTGCTGGTGGTACTAACCCTAAGAAAAATTCAACCCAAACATCTTTCATACTCGCGGCTCTCATATCTTCAGGTATAACTGGTCCTAATTTTGGATTAATCATACATCTAATTGTTGTGTAACCTGCGTATAAACTTGCAAGAAGAATTCCTGGTAGAATTGCAGCAGCAAATAAATCTATTACTGGAATTTCCATTATAGGACCCATAACAACTAACATAATACTTGGTGGAATTAATATTCCCAAAGTTCCCCCAGCTGTGATAGTTCCAGCTGCAAGTCTCACATCATAACCAGATCTATTCATAGATTTTGCAGCCATAATTCCAAGAATTGTCACTGAAGCACCAACGATTCCTGTGGCAGCAGCAAATATTACTGAAACAAATAAAACTGCGTAATATAAAGATCCTTTAACTTTTGCCAGCATCATTTGAAATGCTGAAAACAATCTCTCCATTAGGCCAGCTTGTTCCATCATAATTCCCATAAAGACGAAGAGTGGTACGGCGGCAAGTGTCTGTTCCGTCATGACCATGGAGAATTGGAGTGTCATTAAATAGAAAACTAACTTTCCAAATCCAAGATAACCAAATACAAATCCTAGAAATATTAATGTAAATGAAATTGGAAAACCTACAAATATTGCAAAAAGCATTACTCCTACAAGAATAAAACCTAAAATTGCTGGATCTATAAACTCAGCTATCATTTAGTTTCTCCAGGCCACTCACCTTTTTTAGCTGCCCAATAACTTTTGAGTAACTCAGAAACTCCTTGGACCAGTAGAAATATTATTCCAATAAGTAAACATGTCTTTATTGGCCACATATAAGGCATCCAAGTAGTATCCATACCTCTTTCACCTCTTTGAATAGACTCGCCTACATAACCAATCGTCATATAAAGAAAAACAATTAATCCTGGAAAGTAAAATAAAAGATATAACCAAAAATCTATTAGACCTTGGTTTTTAGTTTTAAAATTTCTGTATAAAAAATCTGCTCTTATATGAACCCCCCTTGAAAGAGCATAACCAGCTCCAAGCATAAATAAGGCTCCATATAAAAAACGACTTATATCGTATGCCCAAATTGTAGGTGCTAAAAAAAGTTTTCTTGCAAGAACCTCATAAGTCATTGCAAAAATTAGTGGCATTAATATCCAACAAACAATGTTGCCAATCCACTTACTAAACTTGTCTATATTTGTTATAGATCTTGCCATCCATAATGGCATGTCATCAGGCATTTTTCCCGAACCACCTCGCCTTTCGGCTATCATTTCATCTGATATATCAAGTTTACCTGGTTCGTCCGCCATAAAATTTTAGTTAGAAAAATTAGAGCGGACTTAAAAAGTCCGCTCTAATCGAATTAAGATTAATTACTAATTACTTTAATGTTGCTGCGTGAGCCATTCCTAGCTTCGCATTAGACATTTGAGCACCACTCCAGAATGGAACAGCTATATCAGCAAATTCTTTCATTGAATTATAAACTTCATTAAAAAACGCATTATCTTTTGCATTTTTATTTAAAGAAGCTTTTGCTGCAGCCATATACTCTGTGAAATAATCAGAAGGTGTATCTTCTAAAATTACTCCATGTTTAGTAGTTAGCTCTTGTAAAGCTTTTCCGTTTTCATAGATTCTGTAACTTAAAGATTTAGCTAATGAAGCATTAGCAGCAACTTCAAGAGACTTTTTCTCATGAGCACTCATAGCATTATAAGTTTTTCCAGTAATATAAAAGTCAGCATTTACTACTACTTGGTGTAAACCTTGAAGATAATAATGCTTTAATACTTTTTGAAAACCAAATGTTAAGTCTGGTTTTGGACAACACCATTCAGCAGCATCGATAGTTCCCGCTTCAAGAGCTGGTAGAATATCTCCACCACCCATTGCAACAGATGCTATACCAATGTCTTTGTAAGTTTGTCCTGGAATTCCTGGAGGAGTTCTGAATTTATATTTTCTAAAATCAGCCATATCTTTAATTGGTTTTGGAAACCAACCTAAAGCTTCTGGTCCAACTGGTTGAATCATAAATCCTTTGATATCTCTTCCCATTTCTTTCCAAAGTTGATCGTATAATTCTTTACCACCACCATATTGGAACCAAGATAGAAAGGCTATATTGTCAATACCTACTCCACCACCAGCTACTGGCGAACCAAATAACATAGCAGCAGGATGATCACCTGACCAATAGTGAGTCCATGCGAATCCACAATCGATCAAACCCTTATCAACAGCGTCAAGAGTTTCTTTAACTCCAACAACAGCCCCCGCAGGCAAGATTTCGAATTTTAATGAACCAGCTGTTAACTCTGTAACAGTGTCAGTAAAGTCTTTTAACATTTTAACTTCATCAGCTTTAGTGTTAAGAACTGTCTGACATTTAAGTGTCTTTGCAGCATTAGCGTTAGAAATAAATCCAAACACTAAAAAGGTTGCAAATAACATTGAAATGATTTTTTTCATTATTTTTCCTCTTGTTAGTTAATTATAATGCGCGCATACAATCAGAAAAATTTAGCTGACACAAGTGACAATTGTGTAATATGAGTGTAAAGAACTGCAAAGTAATATATATAAAAAAACTATTCAACTATAGATGGAAAATTTTGACTTTATTATTGTTGGGGCAGGATCTGCAGGATGCGTTTTAGCAAATAGACTTTCAGCAAATCCAAAAAATAAAGTTTTACTTTTGGAGGCTGGAGGAAAAGATAGCTATCCATGGATACATATTCCTGTTGGCTATTACAAAACAATGCATAATCCAAAAGTTGATTGGTGTTTTCATACCGAGAAGGATGAAACAATGAACAATAGATCGATAAGATATCCTAGGGGTAAAACTTTAGGTGGAAGCTCTTCAATTAATGGACTGTTATGGATAAGAGGACAAAGTAATGATTATGATAATTGGCGTCAACAAGGGAATAATGGATGGGGTTGGGACGACGTATTACCGTATTTCATAAAATCAGAAAATAACGAGTTAGGTAAAAGTGAGTTTCACAATGATAGTGGTCCAATAATGGTTGCCAATAAAAAGATTAAATTGAAGATGCTAGAAGAATTTATTAATGCTTCTGTAGAAAAAGGAATACCTGAAGTTAATGATTTTAATACAGGTGATAATTTCGGTGTAGGTTACTATCAATTTACTACAAGTCATAGTCATAAAGGTTTAAAATTAAGATGTAGTGCTGCAAAGGGATATCTAAACCCTGTTAAGAAAAGATCAAATCTTAAAATCGTTACAAAGGCACATGTAGAAAAAATAAATTTTAATGGAAAAACAGCTGACAGTGTAAATTATTTTATTGATGGTAAATCAATTAAAGTTAAGGCAAATAGAGAAATAATTTTATCAGCAGGTTCTATTGGATCTCCACATATATTACAAGTTTCTGGAATTGGAGATAGCAATAAGCTCAAAAAATTTAGCATAAATATTATTAATGAATTGAAAGGTGTTGGAAAAAATTTACAGGATCATTTAATGTTTAGACCAGTTTATAAAGTTAAAAACCTTAAATCTTTAAATAAAAAGATTAATAGTCTTTTTGGAAATTTTTTAATTGCATTAGAGTATATCTTTAATCAAAGTGGACCTATGACTATGGGAGCAAGCCAAGTGTGTGGTTTTGCAAAAAGTGATAGTTCAAGAGAAACTCCAAATTTACAATTTCATGTTCAGCCGATTAGTACAGATATTTTAGGTGCAACCAAATTACATGATTTCGATGGTATAACTCCTACAGTAGCAAATATTAGACCTACCAGTAGAGGTGAAATAAATATAGTTAGTAATAATATTAAGGATTACCCAAAGATTAAAATGAATTATCTTTCAACTGATGATGATAGATATGTAGCAGCTCAAGGTCTAAAACTTATTAGAAAAATAATGTTAGAAAGTGAAACATTTAAAAAATATAAGCCAGAAGAGTATAGGCCTGGGTTACATATTAAAGATGACGAAGAATTGGTTAAAGCTGGAAGTGATCATACTCAAACCATATTTCATCCTGTTGGAACTTGCAAAATGGGAAAAGATGAAAATTCAGTAGTAGATGATAAACTAAAAGTTCATGGAATAGAGAATCTTAGAGTTGTAGATGCCTCTATAATGCCAAATATTACATCAGGTAATACTAACGCTCCTACTATAATGATTGCAGAAAAAGCTTCAGACATGATACTAAAAGATACAAAGCAATGAATGAACAAATAATTATATTTTCTCAAATTGTATTTATTGATCTTGTTCTCGCAGGAGATAATGCAATTATAATTGGAATGGTTGCCTCAAAATTTCCATTGGAGCAAAGAAAAAAAATTATTTTTTGGGGTATTGGTGGTGCTGTTGTTTTAAGAATAATACTCACTTTATTAACAGCCTATTTGTTACAAATAACTGGTTTAAGATTACTTGGTGGGCTACTTTTACTTTATATAGTTTATAAACTTTATGTGGATGTTATCAGAGGTTCGGATCATGAAAGTAACATTAAAGTTGATAATTCAAGTTTCTTAAAAGCTATTTGGACAATTTTATTAGCAGACTTTACTATGAGCTTAGATAATGTTTTAGGAGTAGCAGGTGCAGCCGGAGATCATTATGCACTATTAGTTTTTGGGCTTATTTTATCAATAGTATTGATGGCAACTGCAGCAACTTTAATTTCAAATTGGATAAAAAAGTATAAATGGATTGCGTGGGCAGGATTATTGGCGATATTAATTGTTGCTATTGAATTGATTTACACTGATATTCAAATATTATTTTTATAATGTATTTAAAAAATTATAATTTAAAAAATAAAACAGCTATTGTTACAGGTGCTGGAAAAGGACTAGGTAGAGCTTGTGCTATTGCACTAGCAGAAGCGGGTGCTAATTTAGTTATAATTAGCCGAACCCAAAAAGATTTGGTCGAAGTATCAAAAAAAATTAAAAAATTTAAATCTAAATGTAAATCTTATGTATGTGATATTACAAATTTTAATGAAATTAAAAAAATAATAAATAAGCAATCCAAAATCGATATTCTAATTAATAACGCTGGAAATAATATCCCAGAGCACTTCACAAAAGTAAAAACTAAAAACATGGAATATCTTGTTAAGATAAATACAATAGCTACTTTTAATATTGCTCAATTATGTGCCCTTAAAATGATAAAATCAAAAAATAGAAAAAAAATTGGCGGCACTATAGTTAATATGTCTTCACAAATGGGTCATGTTGGAGGCCCTATTAGAAGCGTCTACAATATGAACAAATGGGGGTTAGAAGGATTAACTAAAGGCATGGCTATAGATTTAGCTAAGTACAACATAAGAGTAAATACAGTTTGCCCAACATTTGTTATTACTCCAATGACCAAAAAGTTTTTAAAAAATAAAAAGTTTAAAAGAGAAACTCTTAACAATATTCCCTTGGGAAGATTTGCTGAATTATCAGAAATTGCCTCATCAGTCGTTTTTTTAGCATCTGATGCGGCATCTATGATTACAGGAACCTCATTATTGGTTGATGGTGGATGGACTGCAAAATAATATCTAGGTTATTTTCAATAATAATCTTTTTTATCTCAACTCAAGTTAATGCTTTAGAATTTAAAGGAAAATTTATTCAAGGTCATTTTATAATTGGATTAACTAATCCATCAGCAAAAATAATCATAGATAAAAAAGAAGTTAAAATCTCTAAAAATGGCTACTTTGTATTTGGGATTGATCGAGATAGAAAATTTGATGTTACTATTACTAAAAAAGAAAATGGTAAAGTAGAAAAAATTGTTAAGAAAGTTTTAAAAAGAAAATATAATATTCAAAGAATAGATGGCTTAGAAGAAAGTAAAGTAACACCCCCTGAATCAGTTTATAAAAGAATTAAAGAGGAGAATAATAGAATTGGAGAAGCGAGGGCTATTAACTCTGATCTAATATTTTTTAGAGATAAATTTATAATGCCTGTTGAGGGAATAATTAGTGGTGTTTATGGAAGTCAAAGAATTTTAAATGGAAAACCCAAATGGCCTCATTATGGAATAGATATTGCAGCAAAAAAAGGAACACCAATAAAATCATCAGGTCGCGGGATAGTAACTATGGCAGAAAAAGATTTATATTATACTGGTGGAACTATAATCATGGATCATGGACACGGTATCTCAACTATATATTCTCACTTGGAAACTATTTTAGTCTCAGTTGGTGATCAAATTAATCAAGGAGATATTATAGGTACAGTAGGTTCAACTGGAAGATCTACTGGACCACATTTAGATTTTAGAGTTAATTGGTTTCAAACTAGGCTAGATCCTATGTCAGTCTTAAATTTATAAAAATTAAGATTTAAATTTGATTCTAAATTTATAATATGCATATAACCTTGAATATATTTCTACGATATCTAAGAATTTTAAAAGCAAAATTTTTACAAATAACTTAATAAATAAACTAGGTATCTTTTTCTTAAATTCATTTAATAAACTGTGGTGATTATTTGTTTTATAAAAATAATAATACTGATCTTTATTAAAATTAAATTCTCTAATAAATTTTTTAAGATATCTATTTTTAACTTTAATTTCACCGTGTTGATGGATTGATTTAGCATCACGTACTTGGATAACAGTTTTATTAAAATTTTTTATTCTTCTACATAAATCATCATCTGAAAAATAAATAAAAAAGTTCTCGTCGAATAATAAATCATTTTCAATAACATTTGATGTTTTAAAAAACATACAAAAACCTAAAGTGCTATCAACACATGTATCTCCAGAAATGTTTAAAACTATATTTTTTTCAGCTCTTTCTGGTAAGGGTCCACCTGAGTAAGTTAATTCACCTTCCATATCATATGATAATGGTGAAACAACAAAACAATCTCTATAACTTAATAATTTACTTTGAAGTAACAAAACATCTTTTTCAGAAATAATACAATCAGGCCCTAGAACAAGAGTAAAAGTAGTATCTGATAATTTTATTCCTTGATTGTATCCAGCCGAAAATCCAATATTTTTTTTATTTAAAATATATTTATAAATATCATAATCATTTTCAATTTTTTTTTTGAGTTTAAGATTATTATCATTATCAATAATTATTTTTTTAAAAGATTTCAGTGTTGATAAAGTTTTTGAAATTAATTCAAAAGACTCTCTATAAAGAACAATTACAACAGTAATTTCAGTATTTGTAATTGCTTTTTTCATTTATAATCAAATTCTTAAGTCTAATTCTTATACAAAAAACCATATTGTTTTTATCTAATAATTCTATATCAAACTAGAATGAATAAAATATATTACGGTAAAGCAGTTTATAATAATAAAGAAATTAAAGCAGTAAATAATGTTTTAAAAAATAATAGCTTAAACCTAATAGATGGACCACATGTTAAAAAATTAGAGAAAAAGGTTGCAGCTATGTTTGGTAAAAAATATGGATTAATGGTTAATTCAGGTTCGTCAGCAAATTTACTAGCTCTAAGCTCCTTTAGATTTAAAAAAGGAGGTGAAATTATTACGCCCTCTCTTACATTTGCAACTACTGTTGCTCCAATATATCAACTTGGTTTAATTCCACATTTTATTGGAGCGGTTGAAAATAAATTTTTAGCTGATCCTGAACAAATTGAAAAATCAATTAATAAAAAAACTGTTGCAATAATAATTCCAAATTTATTAGGAAATATTGCAGACTGGAAAAAAATTAATAGAATTGCAAAAAAATATAATCTTAAAATTATAGAAGATTCTGCAGATACAATTGGATACACGGTAAATAGAAAAAACTTAGGAAATTTATCTGATATTACAACAAATAGTTTTTATGCATCACATATAATAAACGGGGCAGGATCTGGAGGAATAGCATGTTTTAATGACTACAAACTTTATCAACATGCCAAACTTTTAAGAGGTTGGGGAAGATCCTCAGCAACATTTAATGAATCAGAAAAGATTGAAGATAGATTTAATGTGAAAATATCCGGAATTCAGTATGATAAAAAATATATATTTTCAGAACTAGGATATAATTTTCTACCTTCTGAAATATCTGCTGCATTTGCTCTTGAGCAAATTAAAAAATTAAATAAAAATATTTCTTTAAGAGAAAGAAATTTTAAATATTTAAAAGATTTTTTCAAAAAATATTCAAGATATTTTAAACTACCTGAAACTTATCCTAATGTTAAAACTCCATGGTTAGCTTTTCCGCTGGTAATTAAAGAAAATAAAAAATTTAATAGAAAACAATTACAAATTTTTTATGAAAAAAATAATGTACAAACTAGAACCATTTTTACAGGAAATATTTTACGACAACCAATAATGAAAAATTTAAAATATAGATCTCATAAAAATAGTGGAAAAGTAGCTAATGATGTAATGAAAAATGGAATATTATTAGGTTGTCATCAAGGCTTAAAAGTAAATGATTTAAAAATTATAACAGCTAAATTTGAAAAATTTGCAAAATCAAAAGGTTTATCAATTTAATTAACTTTTTTAATCCTAATTTTTTAAATCTCATTTCTTGCTCTATAACGTTCATAAATTAATCTAGAGTAAATTCCTAAATTTAGAAATGGTTGAGGTGGTAACCAAGTAGGTTTATTTCTTGCTTCAATAATATCGATTTCTGTAGAATGTTGATCACTTGCTTTTAGAGCAATTTGTTCACCAAACAAAGTTCCAACTCCAATACCTGCTCCGTTATAGCATCCCGCTACATAAATATTATTATTTATTTTTTCAAAAATTTGTGAACTATTTCTTGATCTTGAAACTACTCCTGACCATGATGACTCAATTATATTATTAGGTAGTTGTGGAAATCTTTTTTGTATACCCACTTTATGAATGAAAGATCTCTTAACTAAATCAGAACTAGACATTTTGAAATGATTACCAATCTCAGCTGTATTTCTAATTAAAATCCTTCTATCTTTAGTCATTCTAATAGTTGCTCCCATTGATCTCACTGGTAAAACTCCCCATTCTTTTGGCTTATTTAATAATTCGAATTCCTTATCTGTTAGAATTCTTGTCATACTTGCGGTTAAAGTAATTGGAAAATTATAATTTTTTTTTATACCTAATGATTTTAAAAATCCGTTTGTAGCAAAAATTATTTTTTTAGTTTTTATTCTAAAATTATTAAAATCACAAATAATGAAATCTTTGTTTTCATGCCAATTTTGTAATGATGAATTTTCAAATAATTTAACATTTTCTGGCAATGTTTCAATCATTGCTCTTACCAGCTTTCCAGGATGTAGTAATATTCCACCTTTTGTAAATAAAGCAACTTCATAAAACTTTGTTCCTAATTTTTTTGAAAGATCATTTTTTGATAAAAGTTGATTTTCAAAACCAAGTTTTGTTAGTATACTTGAAAAATTAACTAAAACTTTTTTATCTACATTTTTTGATGATGCAAAATATTTTCCGCATTCATTCCAATCACAATCAACTTGATATTCTTTAATAAATTTTTTGACGCTATCTATACCCAATTTATAAATATCA
>CACJEC010000012.1 GCA_902592325.1 uncultured Pelagibacteraceae bacterium | reverse complement strand
GGCATGGAGAAGTTGTTAAGAATAATATTAATGACAAATTTACAAAAAGTATTAGAGATTTGAATGATTTTATCTCTAGGGATAAAAGAATTGAAAAGGTCATGGTACCTTTTGGTGACGGAATGACTGTTTGTAGGGTTCTATAATGTTTAAAGTTTTTGGCTTTTATAAATTCGTAAAAGTTAAATCTTTAAAAAAGAATAAAAATTTTTTACAGAAGTTTCTTATTTTAAATTATATTCGAGGAACTATAATCATTGCTAAAGAAGGATTAAATGGCACTATTTCTGGTAGTATCAAAGATATTGATAAAACTACCAAAAAATTGAAATCTTTATTTTCATTTAAACAATTTGATAACAGCAACGAGTCTAAATCTAAATTTCAACCATTTCATAAACCCAAAGTTAAGATTAAAAATGAAATAGTTCCAATGAATCTAACTATAAATTCCAAAGAAAGAAATATGAAAACTCATTTAGATCCAAAAGATTGGAATAAACTAATTAAGCATAAAGATACTCACATAATTGATACAAGAAAACCTTTTGAATATAAGGTTGGAACTTTTAAAAAATCAGTAAATCCAAATGTAAATAATTTTAGAGATTTTCCTAAGTATTTAAATAAACTTAAGAAAAATAAACCAGTAGCAATGTTTTGTACCGGTGGAATACGTTGTGAAAAAACTTCTGTTTATTTAAAAAAGAAAGGATTTAAGAATATTTATCAACTAAGTGGTGGAATTTTAAACTATCTAAATAAGATTAAGAAAAAAGAAAGTTTGTGGAAAGGTGAGTGTTTTGTTTTTGATAATAGAATTAGTCTAAAACATGGATTAAAGTTAGGCTCTTATTCTATGTGTAGTGGATGTAGAATGCCTATATCTCCTAAAGATAAAAAATCAAATAAGTATGAAGAGGGAGTTTCTTGTTCAAATTGCCATGATAAATTAACAGAAACTCAAAAATCACGTTTTAGAATGAGACAAAGTCAGATATACAAAGCAAAACAATCTGGAAAAAAACATATTTTTCAAAAAGAATTTAAATAAGGATAACTTTGTCTAAATCAATAAAATTAACTAAAGATCCAATTTGGACTCTATTAAGAAAAGTAACTATACCTGCAAGTGTTGGTTCATTATTTCAAACTTTTTATAATTTAGTTGATACTTGGTTTGCTGGTAGAATTTCTGCAGAAGCAATCGGGGCCATAGCAAAATCTTTTCCAATTTATTTTACCATAATAGCAGTTGGTGTTGGCTTAGGTGCAGCAACAAATGCTTTAATTGGTAATTCAATAGGTGAAAAAAAAGTAAGAGTTGCTT
The DNA here is from genome assembly GCA_902592325.1 of uncultured Pelagibacteraceae bacterium. Classification (GTDB taxonomy): domain Bacteria; phylum Pseudomonadota; class Alphaproteobacteria; order Pelagibacterales; family Pelagibacteraceae; genus Pelagibacter. The sequence continues at coordinate 19,959 of CACJEC010000012.1, read as the reverse complement.
CAATGTATATTGCTCAATCTCTGATTTTTGCTTTAACTGTATCAATATTTGTAACCTTATTTGGCTTGAATGCTTCAAATTATCTATTAGGAGTTATGGGATCTGATGCTGCAGGTATAGAATTAACAAGAGAGTATTTAGATATCATTTTTTATGGAACTTTTATTGTATTAATTCAAATTTCATTAAACGGAACTTTAAATGCTCAAGGTGATACAAGAAGTTATAGAAATGTTTTAATATTTAGTTTTTTTCTAAACATTTTTTTAAATCCTCTTTTTATATGGGGATATGGATTTATTCCTGGTTTTGGTATAGCTGGACTAGCAATAGCAACAGTAATTTCACAACTAATTGGAACAATTTACCTAGCTTATAAAGTTAATGATTGCAAAATTAGAGAATATTTAAAATTGCAATGTTTCATTCCCAAATTTGAATATTTAAAACCACTAACAACACAGGCAGTCCCTGTTATGTTCAGTATGTTATTTATTGGGGTTGGTATATTTAATATTTTATATTTTATTGGTCAGTTCGGTGATCTAGCTACTGCTGGTTATGGTGCTGCATTAAGAGTAGAGCAAGTTTTTTTACTTCCAGTTATCGGGTTAAATACAGCGGTTCTTTCTATTGGCGGACAAAATTTTGGTGCTAAAGCTTATGATAGAATTAGAGAACTTTACACCAAGGCCTTATTATTTGGTTCTTCTTTTATGGTGATTGCTGGAATAATAATATTTTTCGGTGCAGAATTTTTTGTTTCTCTATTTACTGATAACCAAGAAGCAGTTGTGAGTGGATCTATTTATTTAAAAGTTGCAGCATTAATTGGACCAATTTATCCAGTTTTTTTTATTACTACTGCCGTATTTCAAGCAGTTAAAAAACCTCTTTACAGTCTTTATTTAAGCATTTTAAGATTAACCGCATTTCCTTTTTTAAGCTTATGGTATGTAATTAATATCAGAGGTGGTGATTACGAAGATATATTTTATACAATAATGGCTACAAATTGGGCTATGGGGATTGTTGTTTTAATATTTATTGGTTATTTTCTAAATAATGTATTTAAACAAAACAAATCTCTTTTTAGTTATTAGTATTTGTCTAATATTTTTTTTCCTTACTTATTATGATGTTAAATCAAGCGAATTAAAAATAATTGATGGTGATACTATTCATTTAAATGGTGAAAAAATTCGTTTTAGTGGCATTGATACTCCAGAAATAAAGCAAACATGTATTAAGAATAATGAAGTTATAAAATGCGGTATTCAAGCTAAAGAATTACTGGTGAAAATGATTGGAAATAAAAAAATCAATTGTGTAAGAGAAGGTAAAGATCAATACAAAAGAACATTAGCTGAATGTTTTGTAAATGATTTGAGTTTATCAAGTTATCTAGTTAAAAGTGGATACGCATTTGCATATAGAAAATATTCTAAAAAATTTATTGTAGATGAAGATTTTGCAAGATCAAATAATTTGGGTATGTGGTCTATGAAATTCGAATATCCCTGGGATTGGAGAAAAAAAAATTAGTCTTTTTGTAATTTTTTTTCCAATTTTCTCACCAAATAGGAAACAATTAATATTAAAACTAAATATTCTAATATTAAAAAAGTATATATTTCCAGTGGTCGATAAGTTGTGACAACTAATTCATTAGCTTTTCTTGTTAAGTCTCCAATACCAATTATCGAAACTAATGACGACATTTTCAAAACATATACAAATTGATTTCCTATTGCTGGTAAAATATTCTTAATTGCTTGAGGAAGTATAACCAATTTAAGTTTTCTGAAAAAATTTAGTCCTAGAGAGCTTCCTGCTTCCCACTGAGACTTTTTAATTGAATTTATACCTGCTCTAAAAATTTCAGCCTGAAAGGCACTTTCACTAATTGATAAAGCGATGATACCAGAGAGAAATGGACTAAAACTTATACCTGTCATTATGGGTAAACCATAATAAATCCATAAAATCAGAACTAATAAAGGTATTGCTCTTACTATTTCCACATAACCTATATTTAGATAAGTTAAAAATTTATTCTTAGCTAAAGAGGGAATTGCAACAACTAGCCCTAAAAATATAGAAATGATTATTGAAACTATAGAAATGAAAATAGTTGTAGTTAAACCACTTAATAAAAATTTTAAATTGGTTAATCCCTCTATATTGTTGGGAGATAAAATCAACCAATTAAGTTCACTTTTACCACATGAGGTTAAAGGTAAAATTAAAAGTAAAAAAAATAAATTTCTCACTCTTTAATTTATAAAGAATTAAAATTTAATTACTAATTGATTATAAACTTTTTAGATTATATTTAGCTAGTAACTTAGTGAAGAAGCCTGATGATTTTTTCTTTTTTATCCAATCATTAACATAACTGTTCCATTTATTATCACCCTTTGGAACCATCATAGCCAAGAATGCTGGATTTTTTTCTCCATCAGGAACTATCGCTAGTTGTGGATATTTGATTACTAATTTATTGGCTTCAGTTGAACTTGTTATATTTCCATCAGCTCTTCCAGCTAACACTTCTTGAAAATCTCTAGCAGGAGCTTCTACTGAGTTTAATTTTGATTTTGGAAAAAATTCTTTTGCCTTTTCTTCTTGTGATGTACCAAGAGTAGTAGCAATTGTTACATTTGAGTTATTTAAAGAGTCCCATGTTGAGAATTTTTTTAAATTTTTTTTAAGCACTAGTGGAACAGTTCCATATTTATAATATGTATCTGTAAAACCTGCTACCTCAGCTCTTTTAGGAGTTTTTGTTACACTTGTTGAAATATCATATCTTTCGGATGTGATACCTGAGACAATTGTTTTCCATTCAGCTGGAACAAACTCTATCTTAACCCCCATGTCTTTTGCTAGTTCATTCATGACATCGATATCAAAACCTTTGTATTTATTTGTTGCTGGATCCTTCATTGTCATAGGATCCCAATCACCAGTCGTTCCAACTTTTAAAACTCCTGATGATAAAATCTTGTCTAAATTAGACTCAGCATTTAAGGAAAAGGGTAAAAGAGCAAATAATGCTATAAGAAGTAATTTTTTCATTCTAATTAATAACTTATTTGAAAATATAAATGAAACTATAATCTTGACGCACTATCATTCATCCACGAGAATAAATGTTGTGAAAAGGAACGTCTGACAAAAAGATTTACTTCATTTTGGTTTTGATTATGAATAATAACATCAATTTTAGCGAGAATCGTTTGAATAACAGAACCTTTTTTGACTCTAAAATCATTAAAATTAAAAGGAGATCCAGTTTCGAATAAGTCAAAGATTTTGTCACCTTTAACATTTATAAGAACAAATTGATCAGTAACATCTGTCACAGCTCCTAAATTTGTTTTAGAAATATTCTTATTTAATAAATTTTCAGTTTCATAGTCATTACTTTCAGAGTTTAATATTTCATTAGAGTAAATCATCCATTCATCTGGACTAAGCCAAAGAGCAGTTAATTTTTCACTTCTTGATGATGTGTTAGCTTCAGTAGGTAATAATAAATTTAATGATTTACCGATTCCAGATAAAAATTCTCTTTTTTTACCTCTAATAATTATTTTCATAACAGGTTTGATTTCTTTCATTTGTAAACCTGAATAAGATTTTTCATCAGTTATTGTATTTGAGTAATTAAGCATTTAATCTTTTATTTTCCTTGTCTAAAAAAACTGGGTCTGCAACAGTTACATTAATTTGTTTATTTTCCATTGGAATAATTAATTTTTGACCCATCATATTTTTTCCACCTTTTATAACTCCAAGAGCAATAGATTTTTTCAAATTTGGACTATAATAACTTGAGGTTACATGTCCTAACATTTCAATTGGGGATTTTTTGATATCAGCTACTATTTGTGCACCTTCCTCTAAAACTTCGTCTGGATTTTCTGTGAGTAGACCAACTAATTGTTTTCTATCATCTCTAATTGTATCAGATCTATACAAAGATCTTTTTCCTATAAAATCATATTTCTTTTTGCTAACTATCCAATTCATTTGTAAATCGATTGGTGTCATAGTTGCGTCAGTATCTTGACCTACAATAATAAAGCCTTTTTCAGCTCTCAATAAATGCATAGTTTCAGTTCCATATGGTGTAATATTAAATTCTTTTCCAGCTTCCATACATTTTTCCCACACCGATTTACCATAATTAGCTTGAACATTTATTTCGTAACTATGTTCACCTGTAAAACTTATCCTCATTACTCTACATTTAATTTTATCAATTTTTGTGTTTTTAAAAGACATATGAGGAAAACTTTCATCTGAAAAATCAAGTTCAGGAATTACTTGAGAAACAATTTTCTTACTATTCGGCCCACATACACTGATTGTTGCATAATGGTCAGTTACTGATGTTAAATAAACATCTAATTCAGGCCATTCTGTTTGCAAATAATCTTCTAGTTTTCCTAAAACGGTCGCAGCTCCACCAGTAGTAGTAGTCATGATATAATGATTTTCACCTAATCTTGTTGTTACACCATCATCGTAAACCATACCGTCCTCGTTAAGCATCAAACCATATCGGCATTTTCCAATAGCGAGTTTTGACCAAGCGTTGGTATAAACTCTGTTTAAAAATTCTGAAGCGTCAGTTCCTTGAATATCAATTTTACCTAAAGTGGATGCATCTAATATTCCTGCACTATCTCTAGCTGCTTTACTCTCTCTTTGTACTGCATCGTGCATATTCTCACCATCTTTTGGATAATACCAAGCTCTCTTCCATTGACCCACGTTTTCAAATTCAGCTTTATTTTTAACATGCCAATCGTGAATAGGAGTTTTTCTAAATATATCAAAATATTCACCAACATTTCTCCCAACGATTGTTCCAAAAGTAAGAGGAGTGTAGGGTGGTCTAAAAGTTGTAGTACCAAGCTCCCCCATTTTTGAACCTGCAGTTTCAGAAATAATTCCTAGGGCATGCATATTACCTAGTTTTCCTTGATCAGTTCCCATACCAGTTGTTGTGTATCTTTTTACATGTTCTATAGATCTAAAACCTTCTCTTAATGCTAATTTAATATCTTTTGCTGTAGCATCATTTTGATAATCAACAAATGGTTTTGTTTTTCCAATAACCTTGTCTGATGGTAATAACCATATGTTTCTTTTTGATTTATTATACGATGAATAAATTTCAAGATTATCATAATCTGTTTTTTTTATATTCAAAAATTCTTTTAGTTTATTGGGTACACTTGATATTATTTCATCTAAAGTAAAATCTCCATTACACGAACCTACACTAATTTGATCAGATGGATAAATATCAGGAATAAAAACTTGATCTTCATCTCTAAATTTTAATTTACCACCTGACTGTGTAAATAGATGTACGGCTGGAGTCCATCCTCCAGAAATTCCAAGACAGTCACATGAAATAGATATTTTCGATCCCACTACTTTTTGGCCATCTTTTGAAAGCTGCATTATTGAAATTTTATTAATTCTTTTATAGCCAAAGGTATTGACTATAGTAAATCCTTTATAAATTTTAATATTATTTTTTTCTGCTTCTTTTATTAATTTTGAATCAATTTCTTCTCTATTATCAATAATAGCTTCTATATTAATTCCTTTTTGGTATAAACTAATTGCTGTTTCATAAGCACTATCGTTATTAGTAAATAAAACATTTTTTTCACCACAAGCTACGCCAAATAGATTTGCGTACTTTTCTATTGCTGAAGATAGTAAAATACCTGGACGGTCATTATTATCAAAAATTAATGGTCTTTCTAAGGCTCCTGTCGCAGTGATTACTTTTTTTGCTCTTATTTTTAACAGCCTTTGCCTAGTTTTATTTGTTCTCTGATCTAAAGGTAGATGATCTGTTAAATTTTCTCTAGCTAATAAAAAATTGTATCCATGAAAAGCTGCCACACTTGTTCTTGTTTTAATTTCTAAGTTTTCAAATTTTTTAATCTCATTAATTTCTTTTTCTAACCATGAGTTTGAAATTTGATTATTAATTTTAAATTGTTCTGAATTTTGATATATAGTTGAACCTCCTAAATAAGATTTTTCATCAACCAAAAGTGTTTTAAATCCATTTTTTGCAGCAGTTTTTGCTGCCATAATCCCTGAAATTCCTGCTCCTATAACTAACACATCACAATGAATATATTTATGTTCGTAAATATCAGGATCAGGTTCAGTGGGGGATTTACCTAATCCTGCAGATTTTCTTATAAAATATTCATATTTTTCCCAAAAATTTGCTGGCCACATAAAAGTTTTATAATAAAAACCTGCAGGCAACACTGGACTTAAAAAATTATTTATTCCACCTATATCAAAATTGACACTGGGCCAACAATTTTGACTTGATGCTTCAAGACCTTCGTAAATTTCTATTTCAGTAGCTCTTACATTTGGCTCTGTTCTAGAAGTATTATTATGAAGTTGAACAATTGCATTAGGCTCTTCTGATCCTGCTGTCATTATTCCACGTGGTCTGTGGTATTTAAAACTTCTTCCAACTAAATGAATATCATTTGCCAAAAGTGCAGAGGCTAAAGTATCTCCTTTATATCCATAGTAAGTTGTTCCATTAAATTTAAATGAAACTTTGTATGTTTCATCGATAAACTTACTTGATTTTACTCTTAAATTTTTTGACATTATTTATTCTGATGGTGGTTTTTCACCCATTTTATAAACTGCTTTAATTTTATCACTTGATGTATCTCGAACTACATTGAACCATTTTCTACATCCATGAGTGTGTACCCATCTTTCAAATTGAATGCCTTTTATATTTTTTCTCATAAATAAATATTCTGCCCATTGATCATCACTTAATTCAGTTGGTTGTTTAGGTCTAATTATATGTGCTTCACCACCAGCTTTAAATTCACTTTGTTCACGTTCACCACAAAAAGGGCATTTAATTACAAACATTAGTGAGCCACAGCTGCTGCACCATGTTCATCAACAAGATCACCACTTACAAATCTATTAATATTAAATGCTGCATTAAGTTTATGAGGTTCATCATTAGCTATTGTATGTGCAAATAAATCTCCTGAACCTGGAGTCGCTTTAAATCCACCTGTTCCCCAACCACAATTAAAGTATAAACCTTTAATAGAAGTTTTGCTTATTATTGGACTCGCATCAGGGCAAATATCTACTATTCCTCCCCATTGTCTCAACATTTTCATACGACTAAATATAGGATATAATTCAAGAATTGCATTTAAAGTACCTTCAACGATATCGTGACTTCCTTTTTGAGAGTAAGAAACATAATCATCTGTTCCTGCTCCGATTACTAGTTCACCTTTATCTGATTGACTAACATAAGCATGTACAGCGTTTGACATTACAACAGTGTCGATAATTGGTTTTACAGGTTCTGATACTAAAGCTTGTAAAGGTTTGCTTTCTAATGGTAATTTTAAATCAGCCATATTAGCTATGACACTAGAATGGCCAGCTGCAACAACACCTATTTTATTTGTTTTTATAAATCCTTTTGTAGTATCAATACCTTCAACGCCATCAGTGTTTCTTTTAATCCCTTTAACTTCACAATTTTGTATAATATCAACACCCATTTCATCAGCTCCTCTAGCATATCCCCATGCTACAGCATCATGTCTTGCTGTTCCTGCTCTTCTTTGCAATGTGCCACCTAACACAGGATAACGTATATCTGGAGACGTATTTATTATAGGGCAAAATTTTTTGACATCTTCAGTGTTAAGATAAACTGCATCTATTCCATTTAACCTGTTAGCATGAGTTCTTCTTTTTAAATCTCTTACATCTTGAAGGTTATGCGCTAAATTCATTACACCTCTTTGACTAAACATTATGTTATAATTTAGTTCTTGTGATAGACCTTCCCAAATTTTTAAAGCATGATCATAAAGTCCTGCGCTTGCATCCCATAAATAATTAGATCTTATAATTGTTGTATTTCTCCCAGTATTACCTCCACCAATCCATCCTTTTTCTACAACTGCAATATTATTCATTTTGTGTTTTTTTGCTAAATAGTACGCAGTTGCTAAACCATGACCACCACCACCAACTATTACAGCATCATATTCTTTTTTTGGAACAGGATCTTTCCATGCTTTTTCCCAGTTCTCATGATATGAAAACGCATTTTTTATAAGCGAAAATATAGAATACTTTTTTTTCATAGAATTCTGAATAATTACTTTATAAATATTCAATATTCAATACAATCAAATGTAACAATATATGGAAGAGTGGGTGAGAGGCTGAAACCAGTCGTTTGCTAAATGACCGTGCGAGGAAACTTGTACCGAGGGTTCGAATCCCTCCTCTTCCGCCATATTTTAAAATAAAGGGTTATTTTTAAAAAAATTTTTCATCAGAATTGGCTTTTGTTCCAAAATATATCTATAAACATTATAGTTTTCTAGAACTCTTTGAACGTAGTTTCGAGTTTCTTTGAACTTAATTAACTCTATCCAATCGACATAGTTTATTTGATTTTTTTGAGGATCTTTATTTATTTTTTTCCAATATCTAACTCTTTTTGGTCCCGCATTATAAGCAGCAATAGCAAATGGATATGCACCCTCATATTCAAGTATTAAACCAGCTATGTAATGAGAGCCTAAATTAATATTATATTCTGGATCCTTCGTTAATCTAGATTTAGAGTATGGTAATTTAGCTTGTTTGGCGACTAATTTTGCAGTGTAGGGCATTAATTGCATTAAACCTTTTGCCCCTGCATGACTATTTGCACTTAAATCGAATTCACTTTCTTGCCTTATAATAGATAAAATAAATGCAGTTTCAGGAATTTTTCTTCCATTAATATATTTTGGAGTGCTTATGATTGGATAATTATATTTATTATGAAATCTTTTTTCATATGAAGCTAATTTGGAAATTTGTATTGCAAAATCAAAACGTTCTATATTCGTTGAAAGTTCAGCCGCTAAAACTTCACTACCGCTTTCAATATTATCATTAGCCAAATGTCTAAGTATATATTTAGAATATTTATCTTCATTAAGTTCATCTAAAAGATAAGTTAATTTCACAATTTCTTTTTTAAAAAAATATTCTCGGTATTCTTTTTTTATTTCCATTTGTTTTGAAAGCTCAAATTTTTTATTAGGATTAATTTCTAAAAATGATAACTGACCATAGTATGTTGTTAAGTATTTAGAAGATTCTTTAAACCATCTAGTTGATGATTCTTTATCACCAAGTTTTTGATAGGTTTTTCCCAGCCAATAAGCTCCTCTTGCTAAACTTATGGGATAACCAACATTATTATAAAACTTCTCAAAATGATCTTTAGCTAATAAAGGATCATCTAAAAAGCTTAAGGCAATCCATCCACTCATCCATTCAGCAGCTGCAAACTCAGGCCCTTCTACCATCGCGTGGTTACTTGATATTTTGTAAGCCAACTCATATTTCTTTTTATATATTAATGATCTAGAGATTATTTCTCTTTCAATCCACCATTTATCTGGTCTTACTAAATAATCCTTAGTGTTTTTAATCTGAGTTAGAATTTCAACAGAACTATCAACCCTCCCTCTTTTTCTTCTCCATTTTAATCGATCATAGTTTAAACCTGCATCATTTTTAAATTTTTGTGGAACTTTTGATATTGCATTATCAACACCATAAGATTTACTCATTAACAATTGTCTAGCTGTATACAATAGTTCATAATCTTTTGGCAAATATCTTAACAATCTTTTTAAATCCCAATATTTGTTATTCCAAGCAAGATAATCAGCTCTATTGATATAATCTTCAGTATTTAAATATTTTTTAAATTTTTTTCTATAAAATCTTAATTCTGATTTTGACAATTCTGCAGTTATCCAGCCTGTTTTAATATATTCGGTTCCTTTTTTATATTCTCCTGTTAGAATATAACTTTCACCTAATATTAACCTGCCAAAACCACTTAAGGGCTCAGATGTTCCAAACCAATTAATAATTTTTTTTGGTGAAATTTGATCAACAGAAAGTTTATGCTCAGCTAAATATTTTAAACGACCTATTCTTGGATAATCTTCATTTGCATCTATAAAAATTTTGTAATCATAATAAGATGCTTTATTTCCTTTAGTTAATAAATGTCTCCACTGAATAAAATTATAAATAGATTTATCTTTAGCTTTTCTAGCAATTTTTAATGCTGAGGGCCAATTTGATTTTTTCATCTCAGATATTGCTTTATTGGCAATATTAAAATCTTTTTTGCTATAAAACTTCGAAGAAATAGTTTTATTCTTCTGTTTTAATCCTGCTATTATTGGTTTTTTTTTAGGTATCAGAAAAGTTATTTTTTGATCAGATTTCTGATTTTCAACTATTTTTTCAGTTTTTTGGAGTAATTCCTTTTTGCCAGGTTTTGGTAGAGGTTTTAATATATTGAATGAAATTTTTTTTTTAATTTCTTTTTCAGATAATAATGGCTTTTTTAATGGTATTAAATTTTTTTCATCAGCAATTAGATAAGAAATACTAAGCGATAAAAAAAATATATAACTAATGGATAATAATATCTTTTTACTCATAATCTTTGCTATATGAATCAATAAATTATGTTATAAGTATTTATGTTTAAAGGTTCAAATGTAGCTTTAGTTACCCCATTTAAAAACAACAAACTTGATGAAAATACATATATCAAGTTAATTCATTTTCATATCAAAAATGGTACTAATGGCCTTGTTCCGGCAGGTACAACTGGAGAATCTCCTACATTAAGTCATGAGGAGCATGAAAAAGTAATCGAACTTTGTGTTAAAGAAAGCAATGGTAAGTTACCAGTATTTGCTGGAACAGGGTCAAATTCTACTGAAGAAGCTATTTCCTTAACATTACATGCTGAAAAAATAGGGGCTGATGGAGCACTTATAGTTACACCTTATTATAATAAACCTACACAAGAAGGATTATATCAACATTATAAAGCTATAAATGATAAATGTGGAATTCCAATCATAATATATAATATACCTGGTAGATCAGTTATAGACATGACAGTAGATACAATGGCAAGATTATTTGAATTAAAAAATATTATTGGAGTAAAAGATGCTACAGGAGATTTAAATAGAGTAGATCAAACTTTAAAAAAACTAGGTAAAGATTTTTTACAATTAACAGGTAATGACGATAATGCGCTTGAATTTAACAAAAGAGGTGGAGAAGGAGCAATAAGTGTTACGGCAAACATTGCTCCAAAGCTTTGTTCTTCATTTCAAAAACTTTCAAAATCTGATAATGAGAATGAATATAAAGAAGCAGAAGAGTTAAATAAGATTTTACAACCACTTCATCATTCTATGTTTGTTGAAAGCAATCCTAGTCCAGTAAAGTATGCTGCTAAATTATTAGGTTTATGTGACGACTCAGTTAGACTGCCTTTAGTAAAAGTTACTGATCAAACTAAAGAAATAATTACTAAAGCCTTAAAATTATCTAAATTACTGAATGAATAAAAAAACCAATTCTGGTTTGAAAATAATTTGTTTGAATAGAAAAGCTAGTTTTAATTATTTTTTTGAGGATCTTCTTGAGGCTGGAATAGTTTTAAAAGGTTCAGAAATTAAGTCTGTTAGAGATGGAAAAGTAAACATAGCAGACTCATATGCGGTTGAAAAAAATGGAGAATTAATTTTAATTAATTCTCATATTGCTATGTATAAAGAAGCAAATATATCAAATCATAATCCCACAGCAGAAAGAAAATTATTACTTAATAAACGTGAGATTAATAAATTAATTGGAAAAATGCAAAGAGATGGATTAACAGTAATACCAACAAAAATGTACTTTAAAAAGGGGAGGGCAAAATTAGAAATTGCTGTAGCCAAAGGTAAAAAGAAATATGATAAAAGAGCAGCCAAAAAAAATAGAGATTGGAATCGAGATAAAGCTCGATACATCAGAAAATCAAGTTAGATGGTTTATATAGGTATAGGATCTAATCTTGGAAATAGAGTAATCAATATTGAACAAGCTAAATATTTTTTATCTTTAAATGGAATTAATATTATAAAATCATCAAATTTTTATGAATCATTATCTTGGCCGGATCCGAATAAACCAAAATTTATAAACATAATAATTCAATCAAACACTAAAATATCTCCAAAAAATCTATTAACAATCTTTGAATCTATTGAAAAAAAGCTTGGTAGGAAAAAAGACTTTAAAAATTCACCACGTACATGTGATATTGATTTAATTTGTTACAATCAAAAAATATTGTATGGTGATATTACAATTCCACATAAAAGAATGCATAAAAGGAATTTTGTCTTATTGCCTTTATATGAATTAGATAAAGAATGGGTGCACCCAAAATCAAATGATAGTATAGGAAAATTAATTTTTTCCTTACCAATCAAGGATATTACATCTATTAAACAAATTTAATTTAATGTTATAATAGATTAATGCTTAATTCTAATGACTTAATAAATAAGGTTAAAAATTACAATAAGTTTGTTAATTTAGATCGTTTGAATAAAGCATACAATTTTGCTGTAAAAGCGCATTCAAATCAAAAAAGGGCATCTGGGGATCCTTATTCAGTTCATCCAATTGAAGTAGCAAATATATTAACTGATTTAAAATTAGACTCAGCAACAATCGCTACTGGTTTACTTCATGACACTATTGAAGACACATTTGCAACTTATGAAACTATTAAAGGTGAATTTGGTGAAGAAGTGGCAGAACTAGTTGATGGAGTGACTAAAATTTCTGTATTTGAGAATACAGCAGCAGCAAATTCTAAAGCAGAAAATTTTAGAAAACTTATTTTAGCAACATCTAAAGATATAAGAGTATTACTAGTTAAATTAGCAGATCGTCTTCACAATATGAGAACTTTAAAATCAATTAAACGAGAAGAAAAAAGAAAAAGAATAGCTCAAGAAACGATGGAAATTTATGCTCCTCTCGCTGATAGAATGGGTATGCATCGTATAAGAGACGAGTTGGAAGATTTATCATTTGAAATATTAAATTTAGATGCAAGAAAATTAATACAAACAAGATTGAATGAAATTAAAAAAGATAAAGCAGATATATTTGAAAATCTTTCTCAAGAAATTAAAAATTTGTTAATTGAAAACAATCTGGATGCCTCAATTTATGGTAGAGAAAAAACCCCTTTTTCTATTTGGCGAAAAGTACAAAAAAAAAGAGTTTCATTAGAGCAAATAACTGACATTATTGGCTTTAGATTAATCTTAAACGACGTTGATGACTGTTATAAAACTTTAGGTATTTTACACAAAAGGTGGAATTGTATTCCAGGTAAATTTAAAGATTATATATCTTCGCCAAAAATAAATGGTTATAAATCTCTCCATACTTCAGTAATTGGGTCTTTCAAAAAACCAATAGAAATACAAATTAGAACATCAAAAATGCACGATTTTGCCGAAAGGGGAATAGCTTCCCATTGGCAATACAAATCTTCTGAAAAATTTAATTCTTTACAATGGAAAGAATATGATTGGTTAAAAGATTTAGTTGAAATAATTGAAAAAAATGAAAATCCAGAACACTCGTATGAGTATACAAAATTGCAAATGTTTCAAGAGAACGTATTCTGTTTCACACCAAAAGGTTCTGTAATTAAATTACCTAAAGATGCTACTCCTGTTGATTTTGCATATGCTGTTCATACAAAAATTGGAAATACAGCGATAGGATGCGAAATTAATGGGAATAAAAGTGATCTCCAAACGATTTTAAGAAATGGTGATAGAGTAAATATTATAACTTCAAAAAACCAATCTCCATCATTACACTGGATTCCTGTCACTAAAACTGGAAAAGCAAGAGCTGCAATAAGAAGATATTGGCATGATAAAGGTGAAGAAAAAGAAAAAAAGTTAAAAAAATACAATACAACACTCTGGATATCTTTACCTGATAAACCAGGCCAACTTGGGAGTATCAGCTCTCTTATTGGTGATCATAAATTAAATATATCAAATCTAGAAATGGCAGGAAAAAATCCAAATTATATCAATTTTAAATTCCAATTAATTATTAGAGATTTGAAGAATTTTACTAATTTTATTGCGGAGTTAAAACAAAAAGGTATAAAATTTAAGATAATTAGACACGAAGATAAAAGAAATGCTTTCACACAAAAAATCCTTAAATATTTTAAAAAGAACTAATGCTCTTTTAGAGGGACATTTTGTATTATCTTCTGGTCTACATTCTTCAAAATATATCCAGTGTGCAAAGTTACTTAGTTATCCCGATAAAGCTGATCTGATTTGCAAATCATTAGCCAAAAAAATCAAAAAAAATTTTAAAAATATAGATTTAATTTTAGCGCCAGCCATGGGTGGAATAATAATTGGTTATGAAATAGGTAAACTTTTAAGAAAAGAAACAATTTTTTGTGAAAGAGTAAATGGAAAATTTGTTTTAAGAAGAGGTTTTAAAATTAAAAAAAAATCAAAAGTATTAATAATTGAAGATGTTATAACTACAGGAAAATCTAGCATGGAATGTGTAAAGTTAATTAAAAAAGCAAAAGCTCAATTAGTAGGTTTTGCTTCAATAATAGATAGATCAACAAAAAAAAATCTTAAAATAAAAAAAAAAATAGTTTCACATCTTAAAATTGATGTACCTACCTATAAATCAAAACAATTACCTGTTAATCTTAAATTGATCCCAATAACAACTCCAGGAAGTAGATTTATCAAGTGAAAAGACTTGGTGTAAACATAGATCATGTTGCTACTCTTAGAAATGCTAGGGGCGAGTTTCATCCAGATCCTGTTCAAGCAGCAAAATTTGCTCAAAAAAAAGGAGCTGATTCAATAACAATTCATTTAAGAGAGGATAGACGTCATATAAAAGATTTTGATGCAAAAAAAATATGTTCTATAAAAAACTTATTTGTAAATTTAGAAATCTCAATTAAAAATGAAATAGTAAAAAAAGCTCTAAAAATTAAACCTAATTATATTTGTATAGTACCTGAAAATAGAAAAGAAATTACTACAGAAGGCGGTTTGAACTTAAAAAAAAATAATAATAATATAAAGTCAATCATTAAATTATTTAAAGAAAAAAAAATAAGAACAAGTCTTTTTATTAATCCTTCAATACAAGATATTTTAATTTCTAAAAAATTAGGAACAGATTGTGTTGAAATTCACACTGGCAGATTTGCTAATTTAGTAAAATCTAAAAAAAGTATAAAAAAAGAATTTTTAAGAATTAAAAAATGTGCGAAACTAGCTGATAATATTGGTTTAAAAGTTCATGCTGGACATGGTCTTGATTATAAATCTACTCAACTTTTATCCAAAATAAAAGAAATTGAAGAATTTAATATTGGACATTTTATTATAGGAGAATCAATATTTTTTGGATTTAGAAATGTAATAAACAAATTTAAAAAAATTATTAAATCATGAAAACAATTGGAATTGGGGTTGATATTGTAGAAAATAAAAGACTTAGATCTTCTATAAAAAATAAAAATTTTATAAATCGAATATTTAGTAAAAAAGAAATTCAAATATCAAAAAAATATAAAGATAAAGCTAAATATTTTTCAAAACGTTTTGCAGCGAAAGAATCTTTTGCAAAAGCTATTGGCACAGGTTTTAGAAATGGAATGAATTTTAAAGATATACAAATAATTAATGATGAATTAGGTAAACCCTACTATTCAATAAATTCTAAAATTAAAAGTTTAATAAAAAAAAATAAAAAAGTTAAAAATTTTGATTTGTTCCTTTCAATTGCTGACGAAAAAGAATATTCAATAGCTTTTACTATAGTTCAAAATAATTCATGATTACAAAAAAAATTATTTTAGATAACATTAAAACTCTGTTTTATGCATTGATAATTGCCTTAATAATAAGATCATTGTTAATTCAACCTTTTTATATCCCTTCATCATCAATGGAACCGACTTTATTAGTTGGTGATAGATTATTTGTTTCAAAATATTCTTATGGTTACAGTAAGCATTCATTTCCATTTAGTCCTCCTGTTTTAAATAAAAGGATTATGTTTGCAGAACCAAAAAGAGGTGATGTTGTAGTTTTTAAGACTCCATATGATAATAGAACTGACTACATTAAAAGATTAATAGGTCTGCCTGGAGATAAAGTAAGATTTATAGATTCAAATCTTTATATCAATGAGAGTGAGGTGATAAAATCTTTATTAACTAAAAATGATAAAATATTTTGTGGAAATACCACCATTGATGTTTTTACATTCAAAGAGAATCTTCCTAATGGCAAAACTCATACAACAGTATATTTAAAAAATTTTCCTTTTCAAAACTCTGATATCTTTGAAGTCCCTAAGGATCATTATTTTTTTTTGGGAGATAATCGAGATTGTTCTAAAGATAGTAGATTTTTATCAAGCGTTGGATATGTCCATAAAGATAATCTTGTAGGTAAAGCGCAATTTATTTTCTTTTCCTCTGATAAATCTATTGGAAGTTTTTTTGCTTTTTGGAAATGGCATAAATCAATTAGATTTAATAGACTTTTTAAAAAAATTTATTAATGAAAATCGATTATTCAAATTTAATAAAAAGAATTAATATAAAATTCAAAGATACAAATCTATTAATTAAAAGTTTAACTCATAAAAGTTTTGATAAAATTAATAATAATGAAAAAATAGAATTTTTAGGCGACAGAGTTCTAGGTCTTGTAATTGCAAAAAAACTTCTTGAAATATATCCTAATGAAAAAGAGGGAATATTGGATAAAAAGTTTGCTTCTTTAGTAAATAAAAAAACTTGCTTAGAGATTGGTAAAAATATTAAGCTAGAAAAATATATATTAACATTAAATCCTAAAAATAAAAAAATAAAAATTGAAGACAAAGTAATTGCAGATTGTTGTGAGGCTTTAATAGGAGCAATTTATTTGGATAAAGGATTTAATATTACAGAAAATTTTATTCTTACCCAATGGAAAGATAATATAAAAAAAAGTATTATAACACAGATAGACTCTAAGACTAAGTTACAAGAATTTTCATTAAAAAAATTTAAAGAACTTCCTACATATAAAATTTTATCTAACACAGGACCAAGACATAAACCAATTTTTAAAGTTGCTGTTAAACTTCCTGGTTCAAGATTTTATACAGGAGAGGGGTCTTCCAAAAAAGATGCAGAACAAAATGCTGCAACTTTATGTTTAAACAATAATTTTAAATTATGATTTGGGACGATACTGGCTTTTTATTATACAAAAATAAATATAATGAAAATTCTATAATTGCTGAAATTTTTACTCAAAATCATGGGAAAGTATCTGGAATAATATTTGGTGGCACGTCTAAGAAAATTAGAAATTATTTACAAATAGGAAACCAATTATTTTTAAATTATAATTCGAAATCAGAAAATAAAATAGGCTACTTTAAGATTGAAATATTAAAAGCTCATACTCCAACATACTTTGATTCTTCTAAAAAATTAAATTGTATAGCATCAGCTATGAACTTAATTAAATTATTAACTGCAGACTCTCAATCAAATTCAAAAATCTATGAATTAATTAATGAGTTTTATTTAATTTTATCTGATAATGATTGGTTAAAAAACTATATTTTTTGGGAACTTAAATTATTAGGCATACTTGGTTATAATCTAGATTTACAAAGTATAGTAAATAAGAAGATAATTGATAATGAAATTTTATATGTTGCTGAATCCTCATCTGAAAAAAAAATTGTTCCTAGTTTTCTTATTGATAAAAAAAACTCTGTAAAAGATATTAATACCTTATTAGATGGATTAAGACTTGTGGGTGATTATATGGATAAAACAATTTTAAAACCTAATAATTTGAATTTTCCAATCAGCAGAAATCATTTTATAAACTCTTTAAAACAACTAAGTTAAAATTTTATCAAGCCTATCCGCATAATAACTTATTATTGCATTTGCTCCAGCTCTTTTGAAAGAAATTAAAGTTTCGTATATTGCATCTTCATTAATTAATTTTTTTTGAATCGCATTCGCTATTAAGCTATATTCTCCAGAAACTTGATAAGCAAAAACTGGTATCCTAAATTTATCTTTTATCGATTTTATAATATCTAGATAAGGCATTCCAGGTTTGATCATTACCATGTCTGCTCCTTCTTTAATATCAAGAGCGACCTCTCTTAATGCTTCATCACTATTTTTATAGTCCATTTGATAAGTTTTTTTGTCACCTTTTAAAGATTTATTAGAGCCAACTGCATCTCTAAATGGTCCATAAAAGCTAGAAGCATATTTTGCTGCATAAGATAGAATTTGTACATTTTGGAAATTTGATTTATCTAATGCTTTTCTAATTTTTCCAATCCTACCATCCATCATATCTGATGGGGCCAATATATCACAACCCATCTGAGCTTGAAGTAATGACTGATTTATTAAAACTTCAATTGTTTCATCATTAATTATTTGTTTTGATTTTATCAATCCATCATGACCATGTGAAGTGTAAGGATCTAAAGCTACATCACACATTATTCCTATTTGATTTTTATATCTTTTTTTAATTTCTATGATTGCTTTGCAAACTAAATTATTTTCATTTAGTGCCTCAGAACCTATTTCATCTTTTAAATTATTTTTGGTTTTAGGAAATAAAGCAACCATTGGTATACCTATTTTAATGGCTTTATCTATAATCTGAGCAATTCTATTAATTGAGTATCTGTAAACACCAGGCATAGTGGCTATCGATTCTTTTTTATTGTTTCCATCTATTAAAAATATAGGTAAAATAAAGTCATTAGGACTCAAAGTGTTTTCTTGGACTAATCGTCTTGCCCAAGATACCTTCCTGTTTCTTCGTAGTCTTAATCCTGGGTATTTTCCTGTAATCATTTTTTTAATTTTCTTTTAAAATGCGACAAATGTAATATACAAATATAACTCAAAAAGAGTATTAAACAATTACAAAGGCTAAAAGCTAACATAATGACGCTAAATTTTAATGATTTCCAAAAACAAGATATTAAGTTTGATATCAATAAACTTCAAAAAGCTTATAAAGAAATATTAGATATAAAAGGATTTACCGGAGTTGATGGTATTTCAAATTTTGGAGCAATATCATTAACTCAAATACCTGGGGACCCTGACTCAATTAAAGGAAATAAAGCTAGAGGAGTTTTTTGGACAAAACCAGACTCATCTGGCAAAGAGGCTGTTAGAGATGAAATGATAGATGAAGCAGCTTATTCAGAATTCATTGATGATTATAAAAATACTTATTTTAAAGAAGTGTTTGAAGTTTTATCCTCAAAATATAAATTAGGAAGAGTAAGAGTTTTATTAAAAGAACCAAGATCTACTTTAAGTTGGCATAGAGATCCAGAACCTAGACTTCATATTCCAATAATAACAAACCCTGGATCAATAATGGTTATTGATAACGTTGCAAAGCATATGCCTGCTGATGGATCAGTTTGGATCACTAATAATACTAAATACCATAATGCTTTTAATGGTGGAGAAGAAAATAGAATTCACTTAGTTGCATGTGTATTAAATTTTTTTGCAAGCTCTTCATGATTGGTTAAAATTATCCCACCACGTGCACTTCTAAATACTTTATGAGTAGTTGAGGTTACTACATGAGCATGATCACAAGGATTAGGATAACCTTTACCCGCAACTAAACCAGAGAAATGAGCCATATCAACCATTAAATATGCTCCAACTTTATCAGCAATTTCTCTAAATCTTTTAAAATCAATTACTCTAGAATATGCACTTCCTCCAGCTATTATTAATTTTGGTTTATTTTCTAAAGCAAGTTTTTCAACATTATCATAATCAATCAGTTCTGATTTTTTGTCAACATCGTAACCTACTGCATTAAACCATTTACCTGACATTGA
>CACJEC010000011.1 GCA_902592325.1 uncultured Pelagibacteraceae bacterium | reverse complement strand
AAAGACCCAAGTGCAGTAACAATACTCATTGCAATTGTTCTTGTTGATAATGGAAAATGTTTACCAACAACTGACATTGGAATACTTATTGCTGTGCCACCCAAACCAATACCTATCAATAAACCCATATGAATTTGAAAAAAAATACCAGTGTTTGGACCTGTATATAAAAAGTAAATACCAAGAGTATAAAATATGAATGCAGAAATTATTGCTACATGTCCGCCATAACGATCTGCAACTGCTCCAAAAATTGGGCCAGTTATTCCCCACATTAACATTTGTATTCCAATTGCAAATCCAAATGCAGTATTACTAATTTTTAAACTTTCATTAAAATCAACAAAGAATAAACCAAAAACTTGTCTTACTCCCAAGGAGATTAAAACAACAAAACATGCAGCAAATAAAGTTACTACTGCTGTTTTGGATTGAAAAAATTTTTCAGATATCATTTTAAATGTCTTAATGCTTGTTTAATATCTGCAATTAAGTCATTAGGGTCTTCAAGACCTATATGTAATCTTACAAGGTGTTCATCTTTTGCTAAATTTAAATATTTTCTATTTCCTGTCTCTCTAAATTCTTGATGTAGTGCTAAACTTTCAAAACCTCCCCAACTATAACCATAACCAAATAATTTAAGAGAGTTAACAAATTTTTTTACAGAATTAATATTATTTGATTTTATTTTTAAACCCATAAGACCAGATGCTCCTGAATAATACTTTTTCCACATTCTAAAATTATTAGAGTCTTTTTTATAAGGATATAGTAATTTAAATTTTTTATTTTTAGACAAAAACGAAGCTACTTTTTTTGCATTTTCTCTATGACGATCTAATCTAACATCCAGTGTTCTTAATCCGCGTGTAATTAAATATGCATCATCAGGTCCTAACCTTAATCCAGTAATTCTTTCAGCATTATAAACTTTTGAAAAAACTTTTTTATTAACCGCCAAACTTCCACCCATAACATCTGAATGACCAGAATAATATTTGGTAGCTGATACGATTGACATATCAAAACCAAGTTTAATAGGTTTTAAAAAATAAGGTGTGCCCCAAGTGTTGTCTATTGCTGTTAGGATTTTTTTCTTTTTAGCAATTGAAAGTATTTTGGCTAAATCTTGAAAATCGAAGGTATTACTTCCAGGATTCTCAACAAATATTAATTTAGTTTTTTTTGTAATATTTTTTTCTAATGTTTTTAAATCACTTGGATCATAAAAAATTGTTTTAATATCAAATTCCTTTAAAAATTTTTCTGTTAGTAATCTTGTTGGGCTATACACTGGGTCTGCAACTATTATTTCATCTCCAGGTCTAGTTACACTAAAAATTGCCAAAAAGACTGCTCCAAAACCAGTAGGTGTAGTAAATACATGATAGCTCTCCTCAAGTTTTGTCAAAATTTTTTGTAAAATATAAGTAGTAGATGTTCCTTGTCTTCCATAATCATAATGACCACCGGTAGGATTTTTTTTAGCTTTGGCTTGAGTTTTTCTAATATGTTTCATTGATTTGAAGATAATCGTAGAGGCCCGCACTACTGGTGGATTTACAGATTGATTATGAAAATCTTTAGCCGTATGCTTCAGAAAAGTCTTGAAAGATTTAGACATAAAAAAAATTGATAACTTAGAGGGACAATGCTATATCCCGCTGATAATTTCAATTAAATTATAAATAAAGGATATAATGGGTTACCCAAAAAAACATAGAGGCCGAAGAAAGCAAGGATCTAAAAAAAGAAGAGCTAAGAGAAAAAATAAGAAAAAATAGTTTCATGGAGCAAATCAATAAGGCTAAGTCCATCAGTATATGGATCTTTATCGTGCCTTTTGTTGCAGTTAATGCATGTTTAATAATCACAACACAATTTCATTCATTAATGGAAATGTATTATGGAACAAATGAAAGTCAGCAATACAAATTAGACGATATGTTTCCATATATAGATGGTAAAGCATCTATAAGTAGAACGGCAAGGTTTTTTCCAACATATTGGATATTTAAACCCGCAATGTTTTTTACGTCTTATCTATTAATCAAATATTGGTTATATAACAAAGATATATTCAAATACTTTGATGATCAAAATGAGAATATTAATAAGTTTGTTTATTTTGGTATAGCATCTGCAATTGCTTTAACCCTACATTCTATTTTTCTAGGAATAAAAATTGACAATGACTTTTATAAATTATTTAGAAGAATAATTATGTTTGTATTTATAATTTTTGAAATAGTTGCTCAAATATATTTAGTAAAAGCACTTTACTCTACAAAATACAAAATATTAAATTATATAAATCTAAACATATTAAGATTAAAATTATTTTTAGTCAGTACTCTAGTAATTGTTGCAATTATAAGTATTCCAATAATTAGTTTGCCTGGAGATGATTTTTATGGAA
This sequence comes from uncultured Pelagibacteraceae bacterium, assembly GCA_902592325.1. Classification (GTDB taxonomy): domain Bacteria; phylum Pseudomonadota; class Alphaproteobacteria; order Pelagibacterales; family Pelagibacteraceae; genus Pelagibacter. The sequence continues at coordinate 20,410 of CACJEC010000011.1, read as the reverse complement.
TAAATTTAAAGTATTTGAAGCATGCCTTAGAATGGGATTACTTTATAGGCGTGATATCCTTTTATCTTTTAACTTTTTTTATGTGGAAAAAGACTATTAATTGATAATCCATCCACCCCCTAAAACTTTATGGCCTTGCTTATCACGATCATAAAAAACACAAGCTTGGCCTGGAGAAATTCCATCCTCATATTTCTCTAAATTTACTTCAGCAGAATTATTATCCTTAAGATTAACTTTGGCTTTTAATAGTTTGCCTGTAGATCTTACCTTAACGAAGATATTTTTAGATAATTGTTTTTTATCAACTAATAAATTCAAATTATTAATATTTATATTTTTTTTTCCAAGTTTTTCTTTTGGGCCAACAATAATTTCATTTTTTTTTGAATTAATTTTTAAAACATATAATGGTTCAACATCCGAAACTTTAATTCCTTTTCTTTGACCAATTGTAAAATTGATTATTCCATCATGTACACCAATTACTTTTCCTTTAACGTTTTTAATATTTCCTTTTTTAAAAGACTCTGGTTTAAACTTTCTAATCACAGACGCATAATCACCACTTGGCACAAAACATATATCTTGACTATCTGGTTTATCGGCAACATTTAAATCTAATTCTTTAGCAATTAACCTTGTTTCATCTTTTAACATTCCTCCTAATGGGAATCTTAAATAATTTAATTGTTCTCTTGTAGTATTAAATAAAAAATAACTTTGGTCTCTATTTTCATCAATTGCACGATACATATTAGTTTCATTACCGAGGGTAATACTTTTTACATAGTGTCCTGTTATTAAAGCATCTGCATTTAAATTTTTAGAAACTTCAAATAAATCTTTGAACTTTACGGTCTGATTACATTGCACACATGGTATTGGAGTCTCTCCTTTTAAATAACTTTCTACAAAGTTATCAATCACTCCTTGTTTAAATTTATTTTGGTAATATAAAATTTTATGTTCAATTCCGAGTTTCTGAGCAACTCTTTTTGCATCCATTATATCTTGACCAGAACAACATTGTTTTGAAGAAACAACTTCTTTTCCACTATCATATAATTTTAAAGTAATTCCAATTACATTATAACCATCTCTTTTCATCATTCCTGCGACAGTAGATGAGTCTACTCCTCCAGACATAGCTACTACAACTGTAGTTTCAGATGGTTTTTTTGGTATACCTATAGAGTTTAATTGAGTGTTCATTATCTGGTATTTATACTTATTTCTAATATAAGTTAAATAAATGATATTTGATTTTGAACCAGGTGACAAAGTTTACAATCCATCAGCAAAAGAATGGGGGATTGGACAAGTTCAATCAATAATTAAAGAAAAGATTACTGTTAACTTTCAAAATGTCGGAAAAAAAGTAATCAATTCAAATAATATTAATCTCAAAAAAGTTATTGTTAATGATGGAAATTAGTATCAAAAATTTAGTAATGGACTTAGTAGATACTTTTTTAAATGCAGGTAAAATTTCCATTAATTTAAGAAAAGAAGGTCTTATAAAACAGATAAAATCAGATAATACTCCAGTGAGTAATGGTGATTTAGAGATTAATAAAATTATTAGTAAAAAGTTAAAGGAACTAACACCGGAGATTCCTATAATTTCTGAAGAGACCTCTGAAAATAAATCTAATAAAAATCTTAAAGATTTTTGGTTAGTTGATCCTATTGATGGTACATATGATTATATCAATGATTTAGATGAATTTACGATTAATGCAGGTTTAATTTTGAATAGAAAACCCGTAGCAGGATTAATCAATGCTCCTGCTAAAAAAAGAATGTTTTATTCGTATGGTAGAGATCATGCTTATGAGCTTGAAAATGGAAAAGAAATTAAACTTGATGGTTCTAGAAATTATAACAAAGATAGAATAAAATTTGTATCTTATTCAAATAAAATCAAACCAGAAATTCAAAAAATTTTTGATAAACTAAATGTTAAAGAGCATAAAAAAATGAAAAGTTCATTAAAATTTTGTGTAGTTGCATCTGGTGAGTATGACGGTTATGTTGCTGAACCAAGAGCATGCGAGTGGGATATTGCTGCTGGACATGCTATTTTAAAACATTCTGGTGGATCAGTCTCAGATTTTGAAAATAAAGAAATATTTTATGGAAAAAACGATTTTAAAAATCCTAGTTTAATATTAAAGAGTAAAAATTTAGTTTAATGGATGAACAATTAAGAATAATATTGATTATTATTGTATCAGTTTCAATTTTTGGATTACTAATATTTGTTTTTGTTCGAAACTATATGAAAAATAAAATCACTCAGCTTCTTAAAAATGAAAAAAAAAAATTAAAGTAAATTTACTATTTTTAAATAATCATCTTTTTCAATATCCATTACTTTTTTTGATGTTTCAAAATCAAAACCATTACGCGCTAACAATGAAATATCTTTTTTATAAAATAAAGGTCTATTGTCTTGAGTTCTCGCGGGTCCTATTCTTTTTTTTTTACATAATTTAATTGCTGAGAAAAAATCCTGGTCTGAATTTTCATCATTTATTTTATCAACTGTTTCTTTAATAAATTCGTCACCAATTCCTTTTCCAATTAAATAATTTCTAATTTTATTAATTGAGCTACCTCTATTAATCATACTCTTAGCCTTACTTTCAGAATAAAATTTATCATTTATAAACTTATTTTTTTCTAAATCAGATAAAACTACATCAACTAAATCAGTTACATCTTGTTTTTTAGCTTTTAAAACATAAGTCTTTAAATATTTTTTTAAAAGATAGGTTTTTAGCTGTTGTTTTGATGGTGCATATTTTTCAATATAACTAAATGCAAAATTTCGCATCTCTTCAACAGTTAGCTTTAGAGATTTTTTTTTGCTTCTTCTAGGAATCATAATATGATTAATATAATATATTTAAAAATGATCGAACCAATTTATAACTACTTTACCATTGAAATTCTTTACTTCTGGATAAACCTTGGAGTACTGCCATTTTGGTTTTTAATTATATTCTTCCCTCAATCACAATTATGCAAATTTATAGCTACATCTATATTTCCAATATTCTTGCTTGGCACCGCCTATGGTTTTGTTCTCTATAAATCTTATTTAAGTGCATACGATTTTTTAGGAAACTTCGATTTATATCTCGGTATAACTTATGTGGCTGATTTATTTAAAAACGAATACTTCTTATTATTATTTTGGATACATTTTGTATCAATAAACTTATTTATTGGTGGATGGATTTTAAAGGACTCTCAAAAATTCCTTATTAACAAATTTCTTCTGGCGCTGCCATTAATTATCACCTATCTAATCGGACCGATAGGTTTGTTTATTTATTGGATAATTAGAATTTTTTATGCAAAACGCCTAAGTCTGTATGAATAAATATATAGATTTTTATTTTGATTTTATAAGTCCTTACTCATATTTGGCTCATAAAAAAATAATTAATTTAAATCAAAGAAATATTTTTAATTACAAAGCTATTTTACTAGGTGGGTTACATAATTTAGGTGGAGTTACTGCACCTGCATTTAATGAAAGAAAAATGAAAAACATGAAAAATGATTGCATTTTAATATCAAAAAAAAATGAAATTCCATTTAAATGGAATGAAAAATTTCCTATAAATTCATTACATTTAATGAGAGGTTATTTAATTATTAATGATAATAAAAAAAGTAAATTCATTGATTTATGTTTCGACGCTTATTGGAAAGATAACATGGATATTTCAATTGAGAAAAATATACAAAAAATTTTATCTGATTGTGGAATAGACTATGCCTTTTTTGAGAAAGGTATCAAAGAACAAAAAATTAAGGATAAACTTAAAGATCTAACAAATAAAGCATTTGAATTAGATATTTTTGGTGCCCCTACTTTTTTAGTGAATGATAAAATTTTTTGGGGACAAGATCGTTTGGAGTATGCAATAGATGAGTTAAAAAATTGAGTAAAAAAAAAGGATGAAAAAACTTTTTATAAAATTTGCAAAACTTTTAGGATATGAAATTATTGATCAAAATAATTTTATTTCACCAACCTTAGGCAAAGATTTAAATGAAGATCTTTCTATTATTAATGACAAATCTATTGTTTTGCCCTTAGGAGAAGTAAAAATTACAAAAAAAATAAATTCAATATTAATTATATTCAGAACAAATACTGATGTAGAGATATGGGATCAAAATAAAAAAAGATTATTTGAAAGACCAAAAATTGAATATTCTTTGAGGGCCTTAAACTCACTTATGAAATCGATTATTTTTAGTAAAACAAAATATCAAAATATTAAATTTAAAACATTGGTTGTTGATGATAAATCAAAAAATGAAAATTTAGATAAGATCAAAAAATTAATAGATAAAAGTAATTTAGACATAGATATTATATCTTTAGACCATGAAAAATATAAAAATATTATAAAACAACAAAAAAATGAACAGACCTTCTCAAATTTAGCAAGTCTCCTAAAATCTTTCGAGTTGGGTAAAGATAATGGAGAAGATTTGATTTTTTTTGTTGAAGATGATTATTTACATTTTGAACCAATGATGGAAGAAATGATTGCATCATACCAAAGAATAGCTTCTCAGATAAATAAAGATATTTTTATGTGTCCTGCTGATTATCCATACCTTTATATGAATAATGAAAAAACTAATATTTTAATTGGAAATAAAAGACATTGGAGAACAATTAATCGATCTTTATGTACTTTTATGACTACAAAATCTTTATTAGAAAAATATTGGAATAATTTTTATAATAACTGTTTAGATAGACACGAACCTTTTGAAAAATATTTGAATGAAATCTATACTAAAGAACTTTGTATATCCCCTTTAAAAAGTCTTTCATTGCATATAACAAATGTTAATTCTAGTTATGGCTTGTCTCCATTTATAGACTACAAAAAACTTTGGGATGAAAACAAATTGTAAAAAAGGCCCTTTATTAAGGGCCTTATTTTTAACTAAACGTAGGAGAGTTTTTTAGAGATCCTCCGATAGTAATCGCGGAGATAACCAAGAGGTCGAAGGATCTCTATATTGTTAACAATTAGTCTCGAATTGCATAAGCAATTACACCAGTCTCAGTAACATCAGTACCTTTAGTTTCACCTTCTTTACTTAACCTTAAACCGATAGTAGCTTTCAAAGTACTAAACACAATGTAAGCAACTACAAATACAAATATGTTAACTGAAAGCACTCCAATTAATTGTGAACTAAAAGCTGCATCAGAATTTGTAGCCGGAACTATTAGTGTTCCCCAAATCCCTGCAAACAAGTGTGCCGGAATTGCACCTACTACATCATCAATTTTTAATGAGAATAATAGTTTCGTACCATAAACTACGATTAAACCACCTACTGCACCAATTAATATAGCTGCAAAAGGTGATGGAGCTAATGGTTCAGCTGTAACTGCAACTAATCCACCAATACATCCATTTAACATTTGAATTACATCTGTTTTACCAAAATGTAATCTTGTAATGATAGCAGCACCCATTACACCACCAGCACCTGCTAAAAATGTATTTATGAAAATTGTTGATACAGCGATTGCATCATCAGCAGTTCCCATAGCTAATTGTGAACCACCGTTGAAACCAAACCAACCTAGCCATAAAATGAATACTCCAATTGTAACTAATGGTATTGATGAAGCAGCAAATGGTTTAAGTGGAGCTGGAGCACCAGACTTTGTAAATCTTCCAAGTCTAGGACCAATAATCATAGCACCAGCTAAAGCAGCTGCACCTCCAGTTGAGTGTACTAAAGTCGAACCAGCAAAATCAGAAAAACCTAATTCTGCTAACCAGCCTCCACCCCACTGCCAACCCATTACGATTGGATAAATAATTCCTGAAAGGATTGCAGCGAATACGAAGAATGGCCATAACTTTATTCTTTCTGCCATTGTTCCAGATACAATGGAAACTGTTGTTGCACAGAATACCATTTGAAAATACCAATCCGAACCGTCCGAATAACCTGTGTCTACTGCACTTGAATCAGACCATGGTATGAATTTTCCTATATATCCACCCTCTGGAATACCGTAAGCTAAGTTATAACCTACCATCCAGAACATAATTCCTGCGATTGAAAATAAACCTATATTTTTTGCACAGATAACTGATACACTTTTAGATGTAACCATACCTGATTCCAACATTGCAAACCCAGCTGCCATAAACATAACCAAGAATCCACAAATTAGAAATAGCAAGGTGTTAAATATAAAACCTACTTCGGCAGACACTGTTGTTTCCGCCATCCCCGCACTACTCATGTTTAATAAAAAAATTAAACTAATAAGCGGTGCACTTATTTTTTTTATTAATTTAGTCATAAGACCTCCCTGTTAAAGAAGGAGTTATATTTTTTTAATTATTTTAAACTAACGCTGATTATGAAAAATGGGTATGCAGAATTTGCATATAGAAACAGCCTTAATGCTTATTTTAAAAACATTAAGGCTGTTTAAAAAGTGTTATTTATTAAATACTTCTTTTAAAGCTTTAGCTGGTAAAAATTTAACCTTTTGAGATGCAGCAATTTGAATTTGCTCACCAGTTCTAGGGTTTCTTCCAACTCTCGCTTTTCTTTTAGCTACTTTATAGGTTCCAAAACCAGCAATTTTTACTGAGTCATCACCTTTTAAAGCATCCAAAATAGTGTTGGTAATAGTATCGAAAGTTCTTTCAGCATCTGCTTTACTTAGATTCAAAGCTCCTGAAAGTTTAACGATTAGTTGTTTCTTATTCATTTTAGCTCCGGTTTTATTGGTTATTTTCTATCTTTCAAAAAAAGCCATATAAATCAACCTTTTTTTTAGTAGGTAACAAAAATTTATACACAATATATTGTATAATGTTAAATTAGCATTGATTTAATTGAGTTTTTTAATTCTTATAAATTATTTTTATCTGAATAAACCTAGATCTTTTAAGTCATTAAAAGTTGTAAAAAACATCAAAGTTATCAATAAAAACATACCGATTCGAAAAAAACCTTCTTGTGTTTTTTGAGATAAAGGACGACCAAGAACTTTTTCAAATGCATAAAACATCAAATGACCCCCATCTAGCAAAGGGATTGGAAACAAGTTAACCAATCCAAGACTTATCGAAATATAAGCCATCATGCTAATAAAAGCCAAAATGCCAAATTCAGCTACTTGCCCTGATATCTTAGCAATTCTTATTGGACCTCCTAACTGTGAAGTGTCAGCTTTCCCAGTAATCATTCCACCAATATATTTAAGGCTTGAGGTGCTTACATAATAAACTTCATTGACTGCATGCAATAAAGACTGAGCGGGCCCTAGTTTAATATGATTTATTTCATTATTATAAGCTCCAAGCTTTATTCCAACCATCCTTTTTTTTAAAGAATTTCCTAAATTATCCTCACTCAATACCATATCAGGTTTAATCTTTAATAAAATTTCATCATATGAACGTTTAACTTTAAAATCGATAAATTCATCCGAAGACATTGTGATATATTTTGAAACATCCATGATACTTTGAACTTTATTTCCATCGATTTCTAAAATAATATCGTCTTGCTTTAATCCTCCAACCATTGCTGGACTATCTTTTTGGACTTCATTAATAACTGCTGGAGTAAAATCTTTTCCTATAAAGGTATAAATTGAAAAAAATATAACCAATGCTAATAAGAAATTGGCTAAAGGCCCTCCAAAAACTATTAAAGATCTTTGATATAATGGTTTTAAAGTAAATAATTTTTTTTGTTCTTCTTCACTATATTTTTCTAATATTTCTTTATGATCAGTTTGTGAATACACATTACGGTCTCCGAAAAACTTTACATATCCACCAAGCGGTATCCAACAAATTTTCCATCTTGTGCCTGATTTATCATTCCAACCAAAAATTTCCTTACCAAAACCTATAGAAAAATCTGTAACACCCACACCGTAACGTTTTGCAAAATAATAATGTCCATATTCATGAATAAAGACAACTATTAAAATCAGCACAATAAAAGGTAATATATATGAAATCATTATTAGATATTTTAACTGAAAAACACAATAATAACAATAAAGATTAGATTATGCAGCTTTTAAATAATTAAGCCAATTTTTTATCTCTAACATTCTAGACTCTCTCTCAGAAATCTTAATCTCTTTTTCAATAAAATTAATATGTTCTTCAATTTCTTTTTCATCTTTAAAACATTTTCTTGATTTAATTAATCTATCTTTCCTAAACTTAATTAATGAAATCATTTTATGATAAGTAATTTCTGGATGGTATTGAAGGCCCCATACATCACTAACACCCGATTTGAAATTCAGACTTTGTATCTTATTAATTTTATTTGAAGCTAAATGAATAGCACCTTCAGGTAAAGTTACAACTTCATCAAAATTGAATGCAGGTGAATTAAACTTCTTACTTTTTGACTTATATAAGGGGTGATTAATTCCGTTTTCATTAATTTCTATGTTGTTTGCTATACCAATATGTGCTCCATTAGATGATTTCTTTACTGATCCACCAGCAGCGGTAACTGCTACTTGCATGCCCCAACAAATTGCTAAAATTTTATTTATATTTTTAAAACATTCTTTCATGAAGGAGATTTGTCTACGTATCTCTATACAATCATTATAGATATTTAAACTACTTCCTCCCCATATTAGTCCATGATATTTTTTTATTTCTGGTAATATCTTATCAAAACTTTTTTCTGAACATGGGTTAAAAACATCTATATTTAAATCTTTTGTATAATATGAAAGACTTTCCTTTAAACTTTCTGCATGAGTAGGAATGCCGTTTTTTTTAAAACTATCATTTTCTTCTTGTAAATTTCCTTCTACCACTAGTAGATTTAAATTTTTCATTAAAACAGTTTTCCGATCATACTATGTTCGTATAAAATTTTCATATCGTCAATAGACAATTCCTTTGGATTTGTTGTGGTTGATGGATCATTTAAAGCCATTTTTGACAATCTCTCAATATTAAAATCTTCCTCCTTAATCACTTCAGATAATTTATGTGGAATATTCAATTTTTTTCTTAAATCTAAAACCCATTCGATAAATCCATCAAATGTATGGTTTTTTAATTCTATGTATTTACAAATTTTAATTATCCTCTCCTCTATAACATCTTTATTAAAAGTTAAAACATATGGCATAAAAATAGCATTCGATAAACCGTGATGAATATTGTTCAAAGCATTTACAGGATGACTTAATGAATGAATGGCTCCTAGACCTTTTTGAAATGCAGTGGATCCCATACTTGCAGCTGTAAGCATATTCATTCTGGCTCTAATATCTGAGCCATTTTCTACAGCTCTCAACAACCATTTATCAATAATCCTAATTCCCTCAAGAGCAATACCATCTGCCATTGGATGATAACCAAATGAACAATATGCCTCAAGACAATGAGCTAAAGCATCCATACCGGTTGATGCTGTAATTTTCGAGGGAAGTTTTACAGTCAATAAAGGATCTAAGATAACAATAGATGGTAAAAATTTTGGATGAAAAATAATATTTTTAACTCCTGTTTCCTCATTTAAAATGACTGAAGCTCTCCCAGTTTCAGATCCTGTTCCTGCAGTCGTTGGAACAGCAATAATTGGAGCAATTTTGTTTGAGTTAGCTTTAGTCCAATTATCACCAACATCTTCAAATTCCCATATTGGTAAGGTTTGACAAGACATAAAGGCAACAGCTTTCCCAACATCTAACGCACTTCCTCCACCAAAAGCAATTATTCCATCACAATTATTTTTTTTATAATATTCAACACCCTCACTAACGTTAGTACCTGTAGGATTGCCAATTACATTTGAATATAATTCAACAGGAATTCCATTTTTTTTTAGATCAGATAACGTGCTTTTAACAATATCTGATTGTGCAAGACCGTCGTCTGTTACAAGAAGAGGTTTTTTAATATTTAAATTTTTACATGCAGATCTAAGATCTTTAATTCTATTTTCTCCTACCCATATCGTTGTTGGGTAATTCCAATTATATTTTTTCATCAAAAATTTTCTTTAAAAGAGTATTCCCATGTTTTTTTGGTGAATAGTATTCTTCTAATATCCTTCTTCCATTTAAAGCAATTTCATTTCTTAATATATCATTTTTAAGATAAAAATTTATTTTTTCTAATAAGTCTTCTTTATTTTTAAAAGTGACAAAATGTTTACCATCAGTTAACGGTAACGGTAGCTCTATATTATTAATAGAACTTTGACATATCATAAAAGAACAACTTGCAAGTATCTCTAAATGTCTAAAAGTAAATTCACCTTTACCTTCAAATGCAAGGTTAATCGTCGAATTGTATATTGCTGACAAATACTCATCATACGGTATTTTAAAATTTTCAGCTCTTCCAAAAAAATTATAGTTTTTAGTGTGTAAAAATTCGGTAAATTCTTTTCTATATTTTGAAGTTGTTTGGCCTGAAAAAAAAATATCATATTCAGGATTATTATTTGGTTTAGAATTTCCAATTTTACTCCAATTTATATTCTCTTTATTTTTCAAGCATTTATAATCTATCAATCTACAAGGGAGCATTGTAGTTAAATACCTTTTATCAGATATGGATTTGTTCTTTTCTCTCTTAATTACATAGTCGAAACCATCAAGTATTTCTTTTTTTATTATGTTAATACTTTTATCAGTACCATCGACAATAACCTTTTTTATCTTAAACTTTTGAGAGAGTTTAATTAATTTCAATTCTATATTATCTAAATCACTTCGATAGTTTGTAAACTTCCAATTAATAAAAATACCATCAAATATAGAATTGAGGATTTTTGAAAAAAATATACAATAATTATATGGAAGTTCAAAAGTAAAAGCATTTGAGTGAATAGCCGAGTCTATATACCCAGAAGTGCTTTTTGAAGCTTTTCTCCGAAAAGAAAAATTTTTAAAAATAATCTTAATGTCATACAAAAAACATTTTAAATAATTTTTAAAATTTTTTTCTTTAATTTTTTTAGTTACAGGAATGTATAAAATTTTCATTAAACCTTTTAAATATTGTTAAATAGCTCATTTTAAACATAGTTTAAAGCTTCAGTATATATTGGTATATTAAAGAAATTAATTAATGATATCTTTTAATGGAGAAATCTGACCAATCTTAAAAATTAAAACATCTTCTTTTTTAAAACCATATTTTTCTGCACTGTTTTTAAATCTAACTGGTGGTTCCATTATAGGTTCTAAGGATAGCACAAATGTCCCCCAGTGTGTTCCTAAAACTTTTTTACTTTTTAAATCTTGTGCAATATTTAAGGCTTCTTCTGGAGTAGTATGATAAATTGATTTTTCAAACATAGGTCTAAAATCATATGCTCCAATATTAATCATTGATAAATCAATTGGACCGTATTTTTTTCCAAGTTCTTTATATATGTTTCCATATCCAGTATCACATGCAAAAAGTATCTTTTTATTTTTATATTCAATTAAGAAATTACCCCAAAGAGTTTTATTTGTATCAGTCAAACTTCTTTTTGACCAATGAACTGCAGGTAATAATGTAATCTTTAAATCATTATTGATCTGAATTTCATCATACCAGTCCATTTCGTTAACATCTTTGTATCTTTTAAAATATTTACCAAGTTTAAGAGGAAGTAAAACCTTTGCATCTTTATAAGGAAAACCTCTAATAGTTGACATATCTTGATGATCATAATGATTGTGAGTAAGTAAAAAGACATCTGTTTTAGGAATTTCTTTTAAATCAAGAGCTGGTTTAACGTATCTCTTTGGTCCAAAAATTAAAGGCCCTGCATTTTTTGAAAAAACTGGATCTGTAATAATTGTTGTCTCACCTAATTTAATTAAGAATGTAGCATGACCTATCCAAACAATATAATCATCATCTTTGAATTTCTCTAAATTTTCTTTTACAATTTTTTTATCGATGACATGATCTTTTGGGACAGTAATATCTATTTTCTTTTTTTCTTTAGTAAATGTTCTGTAGGAAAATTTTACATTTTTAGATCTTACCGGAGATCCTTCAGGATTCCTGAAAGTTCCATCTGGAAGATGATGATATAAATTTTTTTCCATAGCTGTAGATTTATAACTTAAGATACAAATTAAGAATAAAAAAAAAATTAATTTAGAAGACTTTGTATTCAAAATTTTGAGTTGTTTCATTGATTTGTAAAAGTTTAGCCCCATTTCTACTATGAAATTTAGTTGCCATATCTGTTAGAGGAGAAAGTGTCACAAGTCTATTTAAATGATTTGATTTTTTTATCTTTTTAAAAACTTCTTTAACAATCAGTTTTCCACCACCTTTTTTTTTAGACCAAACTGTGTACGCAATGGCAATTTGACCAATATTTTGATCTCTTTGTGCGCTTTGTAAGTATGCATCGTGACTCAATTTGTCTAATTCATCAACATTTCTAGGAATTTGATTAGTATAAGCAAAACACATTACAGCATGAATTTCACCACCATATTTTACACCATATATTTTTCTTCCGTAACTTCTTCTAAAGACATTATCTAATTCAGGTCTTACTGGATCTTCTTCAATATTACATTCTTTTAATTCAACTAATTCAGCTCCTTTTACCCAATCAAAAAAACTATCAATATTTTTAGACAAAGTTTGTCGATTTTTTCTAATCCTAGCTTTGATTCGTGGTTTGAATTTTTTATTTAAAATCTTAATCATTCTAATAATTTATCATTTATATTTTGTCGCAGGCAATCATTTTTGACACATCAGTTAAGCTATTTAATAATAATGATTATTTAATTTATCTAATAAATATTTAAAATGACTTAATGGGTAAATTTAAAAATTGGATGACGGAAAGTGCAAATATTTTGTTTGATGATAGCAAAAATGATTTAAGAGCACTTCCAAAATCTGTGAGATTACAAATTTTATTAGTTTTAAGTTTTATTTGGACAACTGTTTTTAGCCTTTATATTTTTTCATACACTACTTTTGCATTTGGTTGGGCTGGTTTATATATAGCACATATTGGTTTAATTTTTGCAGTCTATATGACTTTTAAACAGTTTCATAGAGCAGAGGAAAAGACTGCAAGTGTTTTTAAAACTAAAAACTTTGATCCTTTTAAAATCATGTCTATAGTATTTATTATAGTTTTTATGTTTGTTTTTTCAAAAGGTATAGAAGTGCTTAATTCAAATAATTCCTATGATATAAAATATGATGGTCCAGATAAAACACCTTGGGAAAAATGGCTACCTTTCACCCAAAAGAAAAATTAATGATAATGAAAAATTTAATTAAAAATTTACAACTTGGTCTGCTGATTATAATTTTAGTTAGCACAATCATTGCAGTATTTATCGAAGTTGTTAACATGTACCATACAAAATCTGTAACTTTAGCAGACTTATTGCTGATGTTTCTTTACTTAGAGGTAATGGCGATGGTGAGAGTATTTTGGGACGAGCAATCAATTCGAATAACACTACCTTTATTAATTGCAATCACAGCATTATCTAGATTTATTATTATGCAAGGTAAAGAAATGGATCCTTCAGCATTAGTCTATCAGTCTGGTGCAATTTTATTAATTGCTATTGCAATAGTTGTAATGAGATTAAGACATAGTTCAAAACTAGGTATTCAATCAAAAAATAAAAAAAAATAAATTAAAAATACTTTTACTCTTAATAATTAAGTAATAAAATGATGCTAACTACTATCAAAGTAAAAACAATTATTAATAAATAATTAATTTTAACTTTAAATTTATTAAAAATAAATTGATTAATTTTTTCCCAAAACAAAACTATTAAAAAAATGATGACAGCTGGAATAATAAACTTAATCATTATTTTTAAAATTTTTAGTTTTTGTCACCAACATAAACTGAAACACCTCTTGAATTAATATCTACATCAAACTTTTTGTGTAATGGAGGAAAAGCTCTTTGAGAACAATCTAATCTATCACAAGTTCTACATGATACACCGATTGGTATTTCTGTAGACTTGTCATTAATATTAATATTTTCTGTATAAACAAAATCTTTTGCATATTTTGCCTCACAGCCTAACCCAATTGATAAGATGCTTTTTGATTGGCCAAACCTACCTATGCCCTTTTCCACAGTTCTTGCAATACAAACATATTTTTCACCATTACTCATTTTACTCACTGCTGCTTGAATAACTCCTGGTCTAGTCAGAGCTGAATAAACATTCCATCTTGGACATGCACCTCCGTATCTGGGTATTTCAATCCCAGATAATGAAAATCTTTTTGAAATGTTTCCAGCCATATCGACTCTTAAAAAATGAAAAGGTATACCTGGTAATTTTGGATCTTGTAAACATGTTACTCTGTGTGCTACCTGTTCAAAAGAAGTAGCAAAAGTATTTTGCAGAAGTTCAAGATCATATTTGAGTTTTTTACATTCAGTATGGAATAGTTTGTAGGGCATTAAAATTGCTGCACCACAATAATTTAATAAAGCTACTTTTGTTAATTTTTTTGACTCCTCAGATGGGAATGTAAATTTAGACAGATATTCTTCTATTTCTTTATTGGCACCTTCTTGAGCAATTTGTGCTGCGGCATGAAGTTTTTTAGTTTCTAAAGAACTATAATCACTTAGCAAAAGTTCTTTTTTATTTTTTTTAAATATTTTTGAAAAAGGTTTATTCTCTTCTGGAATTACATCTTTCACAGTTATGCCGTACTCTGAATTCAAATAATCACACAAAGCAATATATCTTGTTCGATTATTTTTTTGTACTTTTTCGAAAACTTTGTTTGCAAACTCTTCTAGTTTTGGAAAATAATTCTTATTTTCTTGCAAAAAATCTGAAATAACTTCGCCAGGAAATGAATTTTTTCTATTATCGACAATTTTACCAGATATTGTCTCAATTTTATTAATCATCTCATGATCTTTTTTTTTTAAAATATCTCCTAATCTTACAATTGCTTTGCCAATTTTAGGATTTGTACCTACCAAATCTCTCACTTCTGGGCCTAAAATGTCTAGGTCTTCAAATAACTTATCGTCTAAAATTTCAGATAAAGTGTTTTCTAAATTGATGTCAGATTTTGACGTTAATTGAGAAAGTTCAATATTAAGTTTTTCACAAATTTTTAAAAGAAGATCTCCATCTATCTTTCTTTTTCCGCCTTCAATTAAATTTAAATAACTTGGTGAAATATTAAGATCTTCAGCTAATTTATTAGCTTGAAGTCCTAATTGTCTTCTAAAAGCCTTGATTTTTGGTCCTATTTTTAGATCTAATTGACTCATATTTTCTATTAGTAAATTTTGTAAATTTATTTTTACAAAATTTTTCCTTAATTTACAATACTTTTATACTTTTTTATAGATTTTGTAAATCCTGTAAATTATAAAATTTACATGGAAGAAAAATTAAAAAACAGTGAAAATGAGGCTCAAATCATAAGACATGAGGATCTTGCTAAGCATAATAGCAGAGGGATCTACATGAGAGATGATCATTGTGATTGGGGTTCAAGTGGAATGAAAGATCTAGTTGAGACCCTAAACGACTCTAACTAAAACTAATTCTTATTCGTTCAACTTCATTCATTTCTTACTAATAACATTATAACAGCACAGGACAATTACATGAGCGCAGAAAACATCTCATACGACTTAAAAAGATTTGCAGGAATAAAAAGAGATTATACTCCAGAGGAAGTAGATAGATTGAGAGGCTCGGTTAAAATTGAATATTCCATGTGCAAAAATCAGTCTACAAAATTATGGAACTTATTAAATTCAGAACCTTATGTTAATACACTCGGTTCTCTTTCAGGAAATCATGCAGTTCAACATGCAAAAGCAGGGTTAAAAGCAATTTACTTAAGTGGATGGCAAGTTGCAGCTGATGCTAATAGTGCAGGAGAAATGTATCCTGACCAGTCTTTATATCCTTATGATAGTGCACCTAAACTAGTTGAGTCAATGAACAATGCATTAATTAGAGCGGATCAAATTCAACATATGGAAATTAAAGATGGGGACATGAAAGAAGACAAAAAAGTTGATTATATGTTACCAATTATTGCGGATGGTGAAGCAGGTTTTGGTGGTCCATTAAATGTATTTGAGCTTGCAAAAAAATTTATTAAAGCAGGTGCTGCTGGTGTTCACTTTGAAGACCAACTAGCAAGTGAAAAAAAATGTGGTCATATGGGTGGTAAAGTTCTAGTACCAACTGGAACGATGATAAAAAATTTAAAGGCTGCAAGATTAGCAGCAGACATAGCAAACGTACCTTTGATTATATTAGCCAGAACAGATGCAAATGCAGCAAAACTAATTACTAACGATCATGACGATAACGATAAACCTTTCTTAACTGGAGAAAGATCTCCAGAAGGTTTTTATTATGTTAAGGCTGGAATAGATCAAGCGATATCTAGAGGTCTTGCTTACGCACCTTATTCAGACTTAATTTGGTGTGAAACTGCAACACCTAATCTTGAAGAAGCTAAAAAATTTGCTGATGCTATTCATAAAAAGTTTCCAGGTAAACTTTTAGCATATAATTGTTCACCTTCATTCAATTGGAAAAAACATTTATCTGACGAAGAGATTGCATCATTTCAACAAGAAATCAGCAAAATGGGCTATAAGTTTCAATTCATAACACTTGCTGGTTTTCATACTCAAAACATTGCTATTTTTGAATTAGCAGAAAAATATAAAAAGGAAGGCATGTCAGCTTATTCAAGAATTCAAGAACAAGAATTTGCTCGTGAAAAAGATGGTTATACTAGTGTTAAACATCAAAGAGAAGTTGGTACTTCTTATTTCGATGCTGTTTCTAATACTATAAGTAGTGGAAAAAGTTCAACCACAGCAATGGATGGCTCAACAGAGTCTGAACAGTTCTAATAAAATAATTCCTCTTTATTGTAGATCTATAAATAACTAACCCAGAAATGGGTTGGTTATTTAATACGTATTATTAAGATTTAATATTGTAACCTTTTTTCAACAATTTTGAGACTGACATCACACATATAACTAAAAATGACATCATCGATCCTATACTTATCCAAATATTAAAATCTGCTATTCCATAAAATGAAAATCTCAAACTATCAATTAAATAAACTACTGGATTAAAATAAGAGATAGTTTGCCAGAATGGAGGCAACATATCCAAACTATATAAACTACCTCCTAAAAATACCATTGGTGTAATAACTAATGATGGAATTATAGACATTTGTTCGAAGTCTTTACTGACAACACCAATTAAAAAACCAAATAATGCAAAAGTAAAAGAAACTAAAACTAACAAAAAAATCATCAACAATGGATATTTAACAGTCACATCAGCAAAAAATGTAGCAGTGAAATAAATCACAGCTCCAACAATTAAGGTTTTGGTAGCTCCTGCCCCAACAAAAGCTAAAACTGTTTCAAGAGTTGAAATAGGTGCTGCTAAAATCTCGTTAATAGTACCATTAAATTTTGGGAAAAATATTCCAAAAGAAGTGTTACTAATAGATTGGGTAAGTAATGTTAACATTAATAAACCCGGAACGATATATGAGCCATAGCTTACGCCATCAATTTTTTGAATATATCCACCAATCACTGAACCAAAAACTACAAAATATAAAGATGTAGATATTACTGGTGAAAGAAGAGACTGGCCTACAGTTCTCAAAAACCTATTCATCTCATGCACATATATTGCTTTAAAACCATAATAATTAAATTTCATTATTCTCCTTTACTAAATTCACAAAAATTTTCTCTAGATTGCTTTGCTCTGTTTTTAAATCTCTTAATTTTAAGCCAGTATCTTTTAAGTCTTGCAGTAAATTTGTTATACCTGTTTGTTTTTCTTTGAGACTATATGTGTAATTTAAATACATTTTATTGTCTCCAATATTTAAATTATATTTTTCTAATGATTTTGGGATTTCATCTATTCTTTCTTGTAATTCAATTGTAAGAGTCTTTTGACCCATCTTTTTTAATAATTCTTTTTTTTCTTCGACAAGTATAATTTCACCTTGATTAATAACTCCTACCCTGTCTGCTATTGCTTCAGCCTCTTCAATATAATGAGTTGTTAAAATAATTGTTACTCCTGTTTGTCTTAGAGAGTCTACTACTTTCCACATTTCTTTTCTTAATTCTACATCCACTCCTGCTGTTGGCTCATCTAAAAATAATATTTTTGGTTCATGAGATAAAGCTTTAGCAATTAGAACTCTTCTTTTCATTCCGCCTGATAATTGTCTTAATTTTTGATCTTTTTTGTCCCATAAACTCAAATCTTTTAAAATTTTTTCTATATGCTCTGGTTTTGGAGATTTTCCATACAGACCTCTGGAATACGAAACAGTGTCAAAAACTGTCTCAAAATTCTCTAAACTTAATTCTTGAGGAACCATTCCTATTCTAGATCTAGTCTCACGGTAATTTTTTATTATATCAAAACCGTCTACAGTAACAGAACCAGACGAGGGAGTAACAATCCCACAAATTATACTAATTAAAGTTGTCTTTCCTGCACCATTTGGTCCAAGCATTGCGAGAATTTCGCCCTGTTTAACCTTAAGACTAATTTTTTTAAGTGCATCAAAACCATTATCATAAACTTTTGAAAGTTCATTGATAATTATCTGATTGTCTGTCATCGAGACAGATTTATAACTATAAATTTCATTAATACAATCGAGTAATATTAAAACTTTTTTGCTTTAAAAACTACAATTGGTAAAAAGGTTGCAATTACAAAAGACAAAAATAATAATGATTGTGCTACAAAAGGTCCAAACAGTTCTTTGGGCATCAGGACTCCAACCAGTAAACTTTTTGAAAAATCTGGAGATGGAAACATTAATAAACCACCAATTAACCCAACAATAATTGATATATAGGCAGTTTTTTCATTAATATTCTTATTATAAAAACTGTAGAAAACAGTTAATACAAAAGCACAACAAAATAAGTCTGCTAATAAAAATAAATATAAAATATCAAATCCTCTAGAGGCAATAATAAAAGAAATAATAGATAAAAATAAAATTATATATTTAGAAAATTTAAGATAATCTATTTTTTTTTTAGAATTAAACACAGCTTTGCCATCTACTACAATTAAGCTTGATATTGCATTAATTAAAGTATCAACAGTAGAAATTGTTAATGCTAAACCCAGTACAATTATAAATAAAGACAATAACTTGGTTTGTTCTTTAAGTAATAATGTAAAAAATCCTAGATCAGGTCTTGAAGTTGGATTTATTGAAAAAGCAACCATTCCAGTAAAACCCATAAAAAAAACTATTGGTACAATTATAAAGAAAGATATAACTAAGCTTTTTCTCAAAATTTCAAAATTTTTTGCAGCATATACTCTTTGCCAATTACCTTGGTGAAATAAGTTTGTAGCAGCAACCGCAATAAAGAAAGTCAAACCAGCTGTATAACTAGGTATGTAAGATGAGCTTAAAAGTTGAGGATTCTTTCTTTTTATGTACTCAAAAGAAAATTCAGATCCATTGAAGGAGTTGATATACGATAAAGAAATCAACAATAAAACTCCAATCACAACCATTTGAATATTATCTGTAAATATTGAGGCTCTTAACCCTCCATATAAGGTGTAAGCTAAGGTAGATAATAAAACAATCAGAGCTGTAATCCATAGATCTGTGCCTGAAATAAAATTAATTAAAACAGCTACTGCTGTAACTTCTGCACATAAAAAAATAAACATATAGAAAACAGTCATAAGTAAAATAAGTTTGAATAAACTTTTTCCAAACTTTTTTCTCATAAATTCAATTAAAGATGATCCTTTAGGAAATTCATTTCTGATTTTTTTACCTAAGTAAATCAAAAAGATCATCGGAAATGCTGTTCCCAATGCATAACCTATAATTGCTCCCATTCCTCCCCATGTTGCAGCTGAGGCTGGGCCAAATAAGATCCATGCTCCTAAAGCTGAAGCAGTTAAACTCGTTGTTAAAGAAAATAATCCAATATTCCTATTTGCTGTTAAATAATTATTTAGTCCTTGATATTTTTTTGAATAATAGAAACCTAAAAATGCAAAGATTAAACTTATGAAAATTACTAGTGTTAGTGATGTTGATTGATTTATAAAGTATGATTTATCCATTATTCTCCCTTTCTGAATTACCGGACAGGTTCTTAGGGTTTAATCTCAGTCTGTAAAGACACCCCTTTGATACATTCTTATACTTTATTATCAATAATTTCAATCATGCATGTAGTTGCATACTCGCGCCATTCTGAAGAACTTTTACCTTTAAGACTGTTTAAGTGATTTCTATTATTCTGAATGTCTTCTTTA
>CACJEC010000010.1 GCA_902592325.1 uncultured Pelagibacteraceae bacterium | reverse complement strand
ACCATCTAATGCAAACCACATAGGTCTTTCATATCCCCCTGAAACACCAAAACAAGCACCAAAACTTTTTAAATTATCATGATGGGGAAGAGTTTTGACATTTCTAGAAGTTTTATGTTGTTTAAATGGCCAGTGCATTCCATACAGATCTCCTAAAGACTCTGTAATTCTTGGTTTAATAAATCCTAATTCTGAATGAAACTTTTGAAATCTTTTTATATCATAACTGAAAATATCTTCATTAATATGGCCAGTCATCAACCATTCTGCTGTAACTTTACCAACACCACCTCCACTTCCTATTCCAATACTATTTAATCCACAGCATACAAAAAAGTTTTTAACTTCGGGTACTTCGCCTAATAAAGTATTTGTATCTGGAGTGAAAGATTCTGGTCCAGAGAAAAATTTTCTAATGCCTACAGTTTCTAAAACTGGAAATCTTTTTATAGCAGACGCCAAATAAGGTTCAAAATGTTCAAAATTTTCTTGAAATTCACCAAAAGAAAAATCATCAGGTACTTTATTTGTTTTATTCCAAGCTGGAATAGAATTACCTTCAAATATACCCACTAATATTTTACCAGCATCCTCTTTAATATAAGTTCGATTATCAAAATCTCTAATTACCGGTAAAGTCTTTGAAAGATTTTCTATTGGTTCAGTTATAATATAAAAGTGTTCTGCTGGATAAAGAGGGATGCTTACCCCGGCTTTCTCTCCAATTTGTCTTGACCACATGCCTGAAGCTAAAACAATATATTCACAATCAACTTTTTGGCCATTAACTTTAACTCCTGAAATTTTTCCATCTTTTGTTAAAATTTCTTCTACAGGTGATTTTTCAAAAATTTGTGCTCCATACATTCTTGCACCTTTAGCAAGCATGTGAGTAACACCTGATGGATCAGCTGCACCGTCTCCTGGCATTAAAATTCCACCAATAACCTCATCTGTATTTATGATTGGATAATCTTTTTTAATTCGATCTTTATCTAGAATTTTTACATCAACATCGTAAAGTTGCGCAGTTGTTGCTTGTCTTTGAAGTTCTTGCCACCTACCTTTATTTTGAGCAATTGAAAGAGCACCATTTAATCTTAATCCGGCTGAGTGATCAACTTTCTTTTCGAGTTCTTTATATAAATCTAAAGTATATTTTCTTATCTTAGTTATTGCTGCTGATGGACCCAATTGACTAACTAGACCTGCAGCATGCCAAGTTGTGCCTGATGTTAATTGATCTCTTTCTAAAAGAATAGTGTCTTTCCAGCCAAATTTAGCTAAATGATAAGCTACAGAACATCCAACTACTCCCCCACCAATTACAACAACTTTAGTTGATTTTGGAATTTCTTTATCCATCTTGATGTTATATTAAATAATATATTAAAATGAAAACAAAAATATTAATTACAGGATCATCTGGTTTCATCGGATTTCATTTAAGTAAAAAACTTCTTGGAAAAGGAATTAAAGTCCACGGGTTTGACTCTATGAATAATTATTATGATGTAAATCTTAAAAAAGCACGATGTAAAATTTTAAAAGAATATAAAAATTTTTCTTTCACAAAAAATAAGCTGGAAAATAAGGAAGCTTTAGAAAAAATTTTCAAGAGATTTAGGCCAAATATAGTAATCCATTTGGCTGCTCAAGCTGGGGTTAGGTATAGTATTGAAAAACCAAGAGTGTACCTAGACTCAAATATTACTGGAACCTACAATATCATTGAAATTTCAAAAAAAATGAATGTAAAACATTTGATTATGGCGTCAAGCTCATCTGTTTATGGTGCAAATAATAAAATTCCCTTTAAAGAGACGGATAAAACAGAAACACAATTAAGTATTTATTCAGCAACAAAAAAATCAAATGAAAGTATGGCGCACTCATATTCAAATATTTGGAAAATACCAATTACAATGCTAAGATTTTTTACAGTTTATGGACCATGGGGACGTCCAGATATGGCATTATTTAAATTTACTAAAGGTATATTGGCAAATAAAAAAATTGATATCTACAATAACGGTAAAATGTACAGAGACTTTACTTATGTGGATGACATTGTTGATGGTATTAGATTATTAATTAATAAAATTCCAAATCATAAAAATGTAGGAAGATATAAAAATGATAGTCTTTCTCCTGTAGCTCCTTTCAGAATCTTAAATATTGGAAATACAAAGAAAGTTTTTTTGTTAGATTTTATAAAAGAAATCGAGAAAGCATTAGGCAAAAAAGCTATAAGAAATTATATGCCACTACAAAAGGGAGATGTTAAACAAACTTTATCTAATACTAATCTTTTAAAAGATATAACTGGTTATAAATCAAAAACTAACTTAAGAACTGGTATTAAAAATTTTATTTCTTGGTATAAAAAATATTATAATAAAAATTAGTCAATATTTAAAATTCTATCAAATAATTTTAATTTATGTTGAAACGAAGTAAATTTTTTTACTCTTTTTTTTAAAATTATTTTTTTATTAGTTTTATTTTTTTTTGTGTCATTATAAAAATCTTTAACTGAGTCAATCAAACTATCTTTTGAATTTGATTTGAACAAATACCCACCATCTTTTCCTACAATTTCTGAAGGCCCATTTGGACAATTACTTGAGATTACCTGACAATTATTGTACCCAGCTTCAGCTAGTACAAACCCAGGATCTTCCCATAATGATGTTAAAATTAAAGCTTCTGCTTTTTTCATAAAATAATGAACATTATCTGTTTCATTTATTATAAAAACTCTTTCAGAAAGATTTAATCTTTTTGAAAGTTCAAGTATTTTTATTTTATCCTCTCCTTGACCTATAATTAAAAAATATAATTCAGAGTTAATTTTTAAAATTTCTGGAATACATTTTAGATAAAATAAAAAATTTTTTTGCTTTGTTAATCTGCCAATAGATAATAAAAATTTTTTGTTTTTTACAATATTATCAATATCTTTATTAATTTTGACCTCTTTAGATCTTGATTTCTGAGTATCTTTAATATTTAAAATTGGATCACTCAAAACTTCTAATTTGTCTTTCAAAAAAGAATACTTAGAAAGATCTTTATAAGTATCTTCCGTTGGGCATGTAATTTTATAAATATTTTTACTGGCAATTTTCCAAATTGTTTTTCTAAGTATATTCATTTTAGGAAAGCCAGAAATTCTAAGAATTAATTTTGTTTCAAATTTTTTAATTGAAAATAAAATTAAAGGTAAAGATGTAATCAGGTGAATTATTAAAAATTTAGGCTTATTCTTTTTTAGTAAATTATTTAATGGAAAAAAACATTTAAGAAAAACATACCAATATGCAATTCGACTTCTAAAAAAACCATCTTTTTTTAATGATGTGAATATAGATTTTTTATTAAGATTAATTACGCTAATTTTTTTTTCATTTAAGATGCTAAAATAATCATCCCATTCATTAACAGCATTAATAATATAGGGCTTAAAATGATTTTTATTTGAAAATCTATTTATAATTTCTGCAGAATTAATAACTGATTTTACTGTAGCCACCTTTGATGTAAATGGAGACCAGTAAAGAATATCGCTCATTATAAAGAAAATGTTAATTGATAATAATATAATTTAATATAAAAAAATATACTTTAATTAATGAAAAAAAGAATAATTTTTTTTCTACCCTTTTTTGTCCACGGTGGTGCATCTGAGTCAATTTTTAAATTGTCTAAATTTTTAATCAAAAAGAATTTTTCTATATTAGTAATTTCAATCGGAAAAAATAGTTATAAACATCAGCTTAAAAAGCTTGGTTGCGATTTACATGAAATAAAATCAAGTAGAGCACTTTTTTCTATATTTAAATTGAGAGATATAATTAGACATGAAATAAATAAAAAATATTCTCAAACATTACTGATTTCAAACATTCACTATGCAAACATTATTGCTTTAATCTCATGTTTTAAATTAAAGGGTATTAAGATAATTTTAACTGAAAGAAGTTCATTATCTGAATTAAAGATTTTTAAAAACCCAACTTTTTTTTTAAAAAATAAGATAATATATAATCTTGCAAGATATCTTTATAAATACTCTGATTTAATTGTTACAAATTCAATATATGAAAAAAAATTTATTAAAAAAAATCTTTATATCAAAAATATTAAATGTATTTTTCCACCATCAATACCAAATATAAAAAAAATAAATAACAATAATAATAAGTTTAAAAGTAAAAAAAAAATAATCTATGTTGGTAGATTATCTGCAGAAAAAGGTGTTTTTACAATTTTAAAGGCACTAAATATTATTAAAGATAAATATAACTTTATTTTTGAGATATATGGTGAAGGTGATCAAAAAAATGAAATTAAAAGATTTATTCATTTAAATAAACTTGGTAAAATTTTTTTATTAAAAGGTTATCAAAAAAATAAAAATTTAATTTTTAAAAACGCTAATCTTTTTATAAATGCCTCTAGTTTTGAGGGTTTGCCAAATGCATTAGTCCAATCAATAAATCATAACGTTTACCCTATATGTAGCGATTCTCCAGGTGGAAATATGGAAGTAATTAAATTTGGTAAACTTGGTTTATCATTTAAAACTGGGGATGTTAATGATCTTAAGACAAAAGTTGTTTTTTATTTAAAGAAAAATTTGAAATTAAAAAATGATATTAGATTGAATCATCTTAAAAAATATACAGAGAAAAATTCAAATATGAAATATTTCGAAATATTAAATAATATCAAATAATATCATTTGGATTTAAATACTCATGACCAAATACATCAGCTACAGCCTTATAGGTTACTTGGCCTTTGAAAACATTCAGTCCTGCTAAAAAATTTTTATCTTCTTTTAAAGCTTTTTGATATCCTTTATTTGCTAGTTTTACTAAATAAGGAAGAGTTGCTTGATTTAATGCAAAAGTAGAAGTTCTAGGAACTCCACCAGGCATGTTTGCAACACAGTAATGTACAACATCATCAACTATATAAGTTGGATCTCCATGAGTTGTGGGTTTACTTGTTTCAACACATCCTCCTTGATCGATTGCAACATCAACAATAACTGAACCTCTTTTCATAAATTTTAACATATCTTTAGTTACCAGTTTTGGGGCTTCAGCTCCAGGTATCAGAACACCACCAATTAATAAATCTGCTTCAGCAACTAATTTATTCAAATCTATTTTATCACTTTGTTCTGGAATAATTTTATTTCCAAATATTTCTACTAATTGTTTTAATCTTGATTCAGATTTATCAACAATATGAACTTTTGCTTGCATTCCAGTAGCAATCTCTGCTGCATTCTCTCCTACTACTCCTCCTCCTAAAATTAGCACGTTCGCTGGCTCACCTCCCGGTGCTCCACCCAATAAAACTCCCCTACCTTTTTGATTTTTTTCTAGACAATGAGCTCCAGCTTGAACAGACATTCGGCCTGCAACAGCACTCATTGGTGCAAGCAGAGGAAGTCTACCGTTATCATCTGTTACTGTTTCATATGCTATATTAATGCTTTTAGATTTAATTAAACCTTTTGTTAATTCTTTTGCAGCAGCTAAATGAAGATAAGTATAAATGATTTGATTTTCTTTAATCATGTCTACTTCAACCTGTTGAGGTTCTTTTACTTTAACAATTATTTCAGCATCATTAAATATATCAGATGCTTTATCTAAAATCTTTGCACCAGCATTTGTATATTGATCATTTTCAAAACCAGCTTCAAAGCCACCATTATTTTCTACTAAAACTTCATGGCCTTCAGAAACTAGTATTTTTACACTTTCAGGAGTTAATCCAATTCTATTTTCTTGTGGTTTTATTTCTTTAGGTACACCAATTCGCATAATTTATATTTAAATTAATTATAGATATAAAAATTTATTAATTAATTTTTTTGGTTTTTTTGATAGTTAGTAATACCTGCTCTAAGCTTATCAATAATCTCATCAATATGTTTTTCCTCACAAATAAACTGTGGAGCAATAATTAAGCAATCACCAGTTGCTTTGAAATTTACTCCTGCCTCGTAACAAGCTTTAAAACATTCATAACCTGCTTTACCAGGTTTATTTTTCATTTTCATATCAATACCACCCATCATTCCGTATCCTCTTATATTTTCTATTGACTCTAAGTCCTGAAGAGAAAATAAGCCTTTCTGGAAATAAGGAGATAAATTTTTGGCCCTGTTAAATATATCATCTTTTTCAAAAATATCTTGAACTGCTAATGCAGCTGCAACAGCAACTGGAATTCCAGAATAAGTATATCCATGAAATAATTCAACTGATCCCATTGGTGATGCATCCATTACAGCATCATAAATTTCATCTTTACATGCAACAACGCCCATTGGTACAACACCATTTGTTGTGGCTTTTGCCATTGTCATAATATCAGGTGTAACTCCAAATTCTTGTGCTCCAAATTTTGAACCTGTTCTACCCCATCCTGTTATGACTTCGTCAAAAATTAAAAGTATTCCATGTTTATCACAAATCTCTCTTAATTTTTGTAGATACCCTTTAGGTGGAACTAATGTTCCAGTTGATCCAGCTATTGGCTCAACAATACATGCTGCAATATTTTCTGGACCAAAATTTGTTGCTATTCTTTCAAGATCCATTGCTAAATCTCCACCTGTTTCTGGTTGACCACTTATAAATTTATGTTCTGGTAAATGTGTATGTCTCATGTGCTGAACACCTGGCATAAGAATGCTAGCAAATGTTTTTACATTATTGACCATTCCTCCTACAGAAACACATCCAATATTCATTCCATGATAACCTCGTTCTCTACCTACAAATCTAAATCTATGTGCATCTCCTTTTGCTCTATGATATGCAACTGAAATTTTAATTGCAGTCTCAACAGCAGTAGATCCACATATAGTAAAAAACATTTTGTTTAAATCACCAGGCGTATGTTTCGAAATTTTTGTAGCTAATTCAAATGAACCACCAAAACCTTGTTGAAATGGTTGTGCATAATCAAGGGTTTCTAATTGCTTAGTTACGGCTTCAGTTATTTCTTTTCTGCCATGTCCTAAAGGATTACAAAATAAACCTGAACTTCCGTCAATCATAGTTTTTCCGTGGTGATTTTTTAAATAAACCCCTTTTGCCTCAGTAATTAATCTAGGGTTTTGTTTAAAATCTTTATTGGATGTGAATGGCATCCAGTGTTCATTTAGTGAATTTGGTACTGACGTACGGTTTTCTGAGCTCATAATTTCTTTTTTAATTATTATTTTATTATACCTTAATTAAAAGTTTCTTTAGACTAAATAGGTATAATTAACCACCAAAATTATTGACGCAACTTAAAGTTGTATCAAAATAAACACTTTTTTGTTTTACATCTAGTTAAATTTAATTTTTACTTGTGGAATTATAAATCAACGAAGAGGAATAAATGAAAAAAATAATTAGTTTTCTTTTAGGATGTTTTGTGGCTCTAAACTTAAGTATTACTGCAGCAAATTCTGCTGCGAACGAAGTTAGAGTTGCTTACTTTCTAGAATGGCCAAGTCCAAATTTAGAGGATATGCAAAAAAAGAATTTTGCTAAAGCTCTTGGAGTACCAGTAAAATGGACAAACTTCACCAATGGTGGAGCAATGACTGATGCAATGTTAGCAGGAGATATTGATATCTCTTACTCACAAGGATTAGTACCATTTATTAACGCGGTTAAATCTAAAGCACCAATTAAATTAGTTGATATTGCCATGGAATACGGAATGGGAGGAACAACTTGTGTTACTTCTAATGCTTCTGGGATTACAAAAGCAAATGCTACTGAATTAGAAGGTAAAAAAGTTGCTGTTCCACTTGGAACAATGGCTGAGTATGTTTTTGATGAAAGTATGAAAGTTGTTGGAGCTGACAGAAATAAAATGGACATAATTCAAATGGACCCTGAAGAAGGAGCTGCTGCATTAGTAAGTGGTGATGTTGTAATGGCATGTTTATTTGGAGGTAACTCTATTAAAGCTGCAACTGCTGTAGGTTCAAGATTACTTACTGTTGATGAGGCTAGAGCTGCAGGTATCCTAGGAATAGATATTACTTCTGTAACTACAAAGTTTATGAAGGAAAACCCTGGTATGCTAAGAACTTTTATAGAAGTAACTCATGAGGCTAATGCTAGATATAAAGCTGGTAAAAGCAACATGAATGTTATGGCTAAAGCTTCTGAAATGAAAGTTGGAGATATGAAAGAAACTTTAAGTGGCTTTAAATTTCTAACTCCAGAAGAAACTAAGCAATCTATGGAAAGTGGAAATCTTGATGCATTCTTAAAAGGAATGGGAACACCAAGAGGAAATGTAGACACTAGTTTCTTACCTCTATAATTTTTTATAGAGAAAGAAAATTTAATAGGCGCCAATTTAATAAATTGGTGCCTATTTTTTTAATAGAAATTCAAATATAAAGTTTTATGAGTGATTTAGTTTCTCAAAATTTGAATATGATATTCAAAACTCCTAAAGGAGAAACAGTTCACGCTTTAAAAGATTTAAATTTTACATTAAAAAAAGGAGAATTATTAACAGTTCTAGGCCCATCAGGTTGTGGAAAAACGACCTTACTTAATATCACTGCTGGTTTTATCAGACCTACTTCTGGAACTATCACTTTAAATGATAAAGAAATTGATGGACCTGGTGTTGAAAGAGGAATGGTTTTTCAACAAGGAGCTTTATTTGAGTGGTTGACTGTAGCTGAAAATGTCAACTTTGGATTAAGAATGAAAAAAGAAGATCCAATCAAAACTCAAAAAAAAGTTGAAGAATGGTTAGAAATTGTTGGACTAAAAGGTTTTGGAAATACTCCAACTTATCAATTATCTGGAGGAATGCAGCAAAGGGTTGCTCTTGCAAGATGTTTAATAAATAATCCAGACTTAATTTTGATGGATGAACCCTTAGGGGCTCTTGATGCTCTTACAAGAGAAAAAATGCAGTCATTAGTTTTAAAAATTTGGAAAGAAACTGGAAAAACAATTATCTTGATTACTCACTCAGTTGAAGAAGCCCTTTTGTTGGGTGAAAGGCTATACGTAATGGCTCCAAGACCAGGAAGAATACATAAAGAATATAATCTTCCTTTTGCTTCTATGGGACTAAAAGAAGATTTAAGAGAAATAAAAAAAAATAAAGAGTTTTCTCAAAAACGAGAGGAAATTCTTGAAATGATTTGGAACATGGAAGAAGAAATTATGGGTAAAGAAAATTAAATGTTAACTCAAATAGTAACTTTTCTAATCTTTTTTGCTGTAATTGGCTGTATTTTATACGGAAGAAGATTAATAAGGACTGAAAAAGTAGATGCAGTATTCGGAAACCCTGAGAGAGCATTAGGTGGTACTCACTGGGTTATTGTCGGAAGTAGTTTTTTACTTTTGATTTGGCTATATTATTCTTGGGATATTGCAAAAGGATTTTATCCAAAATCTGCTAATGAGCTATGCCAGGTAGCAAAAGTAAATGACTCCTTGCTTGGATTAAAATATCAATTTCCAATAGAGGAAAGGGAGTTTAAAAGTACTTCTCAAATAAAAAAAGAAAATAAAAATTTAAAATTAATACAAAACGAAATTCAAAATACTAAAGAACTGAATAATCAGCAAAAAACAGTACTATTAAGTTTTATAAGTAAGACTAATCAACTTATCCCGTTACTTACAAATGAAGATTTTCTTGAGAATGAAACTAAAGAAAAAATAAATGATATCACTGGAAAAATTATCCTTTTAACAGAAGATTTTCAAAAACCTGATTATCCATTTGAAACTGAGCAAGAACTCAATGAAAGACGTAAAGCTGTGGAAGAAGAAGGTGGTTGGGGTATCACTAAAGTAGATGCAGGTTCAGGATCTATAGAAAATACTTTAGAAGTACCTTTAATTCCTGCAACATATAGAGGTTTAAAGTTTCACACTGCAGCACAAGAACTAAATCTGATAAGTGATGAATTTTTTAAGTTAAGAAATCATAACCCCCAATTCAAAAGTAAGATTAAAGAAATAAAAGATGAAGTAAAATCTTATAGAAAAGATTTAAATGATAATGAAGAAATAGCTTCAACATATGCTAAGAACATTGTTAAGATTGCAAGAAGAATTGAATTTGCAAGTATATATCCTCCAAACGCACTGGATAAGATGCAAGCAGCAATTATCAAATTTGATAATGCACAAAAAGAAGCTCAGGGAGGACTCAGATTTATAGATATATTCTTATTTCCAGCTGGGACGATAATTGCAAGTGGCCCGAGTTGTTCAGAACAAGGTTCGGGAAGATGGCTACCAAAACCATCTGATACTTTTAATAAATTCATTTTAATGTCAAAACCTAGTGTTGGTTATAAAGATATTCCTCTCTTATGGATACAGATGGTTGACGTAAGTAAAATGATTGGCTTCATTTTACCAGATTGGATAGCGGATATTTTACCAGGTGAATATCCTGTTCACACTAAAGATGGAATAGTAGAACAAAATTTTAAAGGTGGAGTTCTAAAAATTGTAACAGGTGATTTTAATTTATTTAAAGTGCCTGTCCCTTATGGACATATATGGGACTCTTTTTTAAGAGTTTTTCTTGGTTTAGTATTTGGAATATTAATTGGTGTTCCTCTTGGTTTATTTATGGGATTAAATAGATTTGCAAAGGGTTTTTTTGACCCTTTGATTGAACTTTATAGGCCTGTTCCTCCTTTGGCTTGGGCTCCACTTATAATTTCTGTTTTAGGAATTGATAATACAGGAAAAGTATTCCTATTATTTATGGTTTCGTTATCTATTATGATTATTTCGGCTAGAGCTGGTGCATCTGGAACGCAATTATCAAAAATCCATGCTGCTCACTCTTTAGGAGCTTCAAAACATCAAATATTAAGGTATGTGATATTTCCCAATTCTTTACCAGAAATTCTTACAGGGATTAGAGTTGCAGTTGGAATGTGTTGGGGAACTTTAGTAGCAGCTGAATTTTTAGCAGGCACTACCGGTATTGGTTTTGTTGAAAATGTTGCTAAGAAATATTTTCAATACGAAGTAATTTGGATAACAATATTTATAATGGGAATGCTTGGTCTTTTATTTGATGTTACGCTAAGAAAAATTATTGATAAAACTATTCCCTGGAGAGGAAAAGGTTAAATTTGCTTTTTTTTCCAAGTTTCTGGAGTTAAATCGTTAATTATTTCTAAATTAATATTATAATCAAAATCCTTTGTACCTCTTTTTTTAATATATTCATATGTTTTGATAATTCCCTCTCTTAATGAGGTTGTTGTTTTATAATTCAATAGTTTCCTTGCTTTGTCTGCAGAACAAAGTGCATGTTTAACCTCTTGCGGCCTATCTTTTTTATGAATAGGTTCAGCATTGAATCCAGAGATGTTTGAGCAAATTTCAGCTACATGATTTACAGTAACAAATTCCTCATCTGGACCAATGTTAATGATTTCTCTATGAAGATTTTTTTGATCCATCATTGGAATTAAACAACTTATACAATCATCAATATAAGAGAAACATCTTTTCTGTTCACCATCTCCATAAATAATTGGTGCCTTTTTTTGCATCATTCTATTTAACATAATTGATACTACATTTCTAAAAGGGTCGTCATATCTTTGTCTAGGACCAATTATATTATGTGGAACAGCTATTACATATTCAATGTTATTTAACTCACAAAGATTGGCTAATACCTTTTCTGACGCAACTTTTGAAATAGCATATGGATCAATAGGATTTGGTTCCATATCTTCTGTAAACGGAGTTTTGGAATTTCCATATCTCGCCATCGATGAACAATAAACTATTCTTTTTACTTTATTGTTTATAGCTGCTGTAAAAATTGAAACAGAGGCTAAATAATTATTTTTTGTAATTTCATATGGAGAAAATACAGATAAACCTTCATGTGCAGTTGCTGCACAATGGTACACAATATCAACATCTTTCATGATTTTTTGAACTTTTAATAAATCACAACAATCAATTTTATGAAATTCTATTTTCTCATATACATTATCTTCGTATCCACCCATCATATTATCTATTCCAACAATTTGATGGCCTAAATCATAAAGTTTTTCAGCTAAATGAGAGCCTAAAAAACCTGCAACACCAGTGATTAAAATTTTATATTTTTGTGACACGAATTTCTTATACTGACTTTATTTTTTATTTCAAATTAATATACTTTAAGATCAATCCTCATCAATAAAGTCTATAAATTTCTCTTTATTAGAAACTATAAAGTGAGGTAATTTAGAAAAATCATAAAGTTCAAGCTTAAATTCGCTGTTATACTTATTATTTTTAGAGTCAGTCAAATGATCGTGATCTATGACTCTTCTTTTTATTAAATCTCTAATTTTTTGTGGGCTTTTTTTAGAAGCTCTATATTCATCATGATGTTCAGCATCTAATTCTTTCATGTGGATTTCTTCTGGACTAATCACTCTTGTGAAATGCCACCCACCATTTTTAATAATTTTAACATCTATATATTTATCTTTTTTAAAAAGTGTATCTAATCTAAAAAATGAATATTTTTTTGGTTTTATTTGCCTTAACCATTCAAAATCTAATAAATTTTTTTTTTTAATTGCTCTGGTACCGTACCATTTTATCCTGTCACAATATAAATTAAATTTATAATAAAACAAATCTTGTTCAAAAATCATAATCTTATTTTTTTTCGATTCTACAAAAGATGACATATTTGGTATCTCGTCATTATCACTGTAAAAAATATAATCTTCAGAACTTGAAATTGATTTTGCTTTCTCTAAAAGTCTATTTCTCTGATGAGCAATTCTCTTTACTGCGTTAATTCTATAATTTTTTGGATTCTCAATTTTTTTTTTAGAATCTTCATAAATAATATCAATAGGTTCATCATCTAATGAAATATAAACTATTTTATCTTTAAATTTCGAAAATTTTTCTATATCAAAATTAAGTTCTTTTTTTCTTCCAGAATGTGTAAATGATGCCTCACAAATTATGAATTTATCAAAATACTTATCCAAAATATTTAAACGAGTTTCTAAAATTAAATCTTCATCATAATAAAGTGTGCAATCAAATAATTTCATAAATAAATTTCAAATTTATATAAAAATAATTATCATTAACCTTTTTTGTAGATATACCAATCGTAAATTTTATATTTATTTGAAAAATTTTTATTTATATATTTGTCCACCAAAAAAAGCTTTTTTTCTAAACTTATATCCCAATAATTATTTTTACCTCCTTTAATAATGATTACAGTTTGACTCATTTGCTCAATAAGATCTAGTTGTGTTTTTTTTGGCGATGCACTCCAGACATAGTAATATTTTGTACAACTTTTTTTTCTCAAAAGATAGTAAAGTGCAGCATCATTTGAAAACAATTGAATGCAATCATATTCTTTTAAAAGTGGTTTTGCTTCTTTAACAAAATTTTTTTCTTCCTCATTTAAAAAAAAGTAATCTTCTTTAAATAATAGTTCTTTCAATCTTATTTGATAATTAATTAAGTTATCTACGTCGATTTTATTATTAATCAATAGAATAAAAATTAAAGAAAGACTTGAAACAAATTTCATTAAATTTTTTTTTTTTTCAAAAAAAATACATAAATAATAAGAAAAAAAAATACTTAATGTAAGTAAAGGATATCCAAAAGTATGTCTTATATGTGGGCCATCTGATCGGCCTAATGCATACACATAACTCATTACACAAATTAAACTTAAAAAAAATAAAGATCTTTTTAATTGATTATTATAATTTCTATTATTTTGAAAAATTATTATTAATGAAATTATCAAAGTTATTAAAATTGAAACTATTGTTTTTGTTGCTCTAGATGAATCTGGATCTGAACTAAATAAATTGGGGTGTATTAAACCATGAATATAATTCATGTTTTTATATATTGATAAAGTATTTTCTAAAAAAAATTGAAACTCTCCTCCTAAATAAAAATAAAGACATAGCCAATTTATCAATATTAAAAAAAATAAAGATAAAAAACTTTTTTTATCTTTTAATAATAAAAAATAAATAAGTATTACCAAAATAAGCAAATTACATATTAAACCTCTGTCGATCCCCCATAACATTGATAAAACGCTTACAGAAGATATTAAAAATAAAATTATGAAGTTATTGCTGAACTTTAATGAGAGTAAAAAAAATATGGCTAAAATGATTACTGGTATTTCTCTAAAAGATAACAAATCAACAGTATTTAAATTATAATCTGTGAGTCCATTAATTATTATGATGTTAAAAACAAAAAATATTGATTTATAAAAATTCGTTAATCTCAAAAAAGGTATCAAATTATATATGAAAATAATAAGTAAGCTTTTTAATATCAAAACATAGACTAATTCAATGTACCTGGCAGAACCGATTGAAATATGATCTATTAATCTCCAAATTAAAGTTGATGATAATGTTTCATAAAAAATACCTACTGTAACAAAAGACCCTGACCAAAGAGACTTGTCAGTTAAGTTTTTATACGCAGAACTAATTCTTTGTCCTTCATGGTAACTATCTAAGTTATGATAAGGAAAATTTATTGAAAAAAACTCAAGTAAAAATAAAATTATAGAAATTGAAAATATAACTATCAATATTTTTGAATTTTTTGTAATTTCTAATTCTTTAGAATTTTCAAAAAAGAATTTAATTTTTTCTAAAAATTTTTTATCTGTATAAAATTTAGTAATAAGGTAAGCTAAAGTTGGTAAGATAATTACGATTAAATATCTAATAAAATCATTTAAACTATTGTAATTATTTTCTGAATAAATACCAACTATTCCAGGGTCACTATATTTTAAATATATTTTGTCCCATAAAAAAACAGATATTAAAAAAGATCCAAAAGTGCTAAAAAATAATATTATTTGTTGTTTTTTAATTTTCATTTAATTTTATTGAATAAGTTATTATGCAAAATTTATCAATTATTATCCCAGTTCACAATGAGAGTGAACAAATTAATTATACGGTTAAAAAATTATCAAAATTAAGGAACAAAATAAATTTTGAAATATTATTTATTGATGATTTTAGTACGGATCAATCTCATAAAATTCTTTTAAATATAAGAAAAAAAAACAAATTCATCAAAGTTTTTAAAAACAAAACAAAAGGCCTTGGTCCAGCAATTAATCTTGGTATAAAAAAATCTTCTTGTAAATACGTATGTATATTTATGTGTGATTTATCAGATGATATAAATGATCTCATTAAATATCTCAAAATTATTTCAAATAACAAAAAACTAGACGCAGTGTTTGGAACTAGATTTTCAAAATACTCAAAAATTGAAAATTATCCATTAATAAAGTTAATATTAAATAGACTTGCCAATAATTTTATAAAGTTTATCACTCTTTCCGATTACAACGACTTTACTAATGCATTCAAGATATATAAAAAAGAATCGCTTTATAAAATAATGCCAATAATTTCTGAAAATTTTAATGTCTTCTTAGAACTGCCTTTAAAAATAATATTCAGAAAATTTAAATATCAAATAGTACCAATTAATTGGAAAGGCAGAAAAACTGGTTCATCTAAATTTAAGATAAAAGAAATAGGCTCAATGTATATTTTTACTTTTTTACATTGTTTTTTAGAAAAAATTCTACTTAATAAAAGAAATTAAAAAAATGAAAATCTTAATTACTGGCGGTTGTGGTTTTGTAGGTACAAATATTGCCTTATTTTTAAAAAAAAAAAATTACCAAATTGAAACTCTAGATAATCTGTCTAGAAAAGGTGGATTGTATAACTTGAGACTACTTAAAAAAAATAAGATTAGAAATTATAAAATTAATATTTGTGATTTTAAAAAAATTCAAAAACTAAAAAAATATGATTTAATCATTGATTGTTGTGCAGAGGCGGCTGTCGAAGTTTCTAAAAATCAAATTGATAAAGTTTTTAATACTAATTTAGTTGGAACGCTTAATGTTCTTAAAAAAGTTAAAACAGATAAAGCTAAAATAATTTTTCTTTCTTCGAGCAGAGTTTATCCTCTTAAAAATTTCAAAAAAATACCTTCAAAATTTAATATTAAAAAGTTTAATGAAAAAGATAATATAATTGGAGCAAAAACATTATATGGATTTACAAAGCTTGCGTCTGAAATGTTGATTGAAGAATTTTCTTATGCTTTCAAAATAAAATATTTAATTAACAGATGTGGTGTTATTTCGGGACCACTACAATTTGGAAAACAAGATCAAGGTTTTGTAAGCTTATGGATTTGGAATCATTTAAATAACAAAAATATGAGTTACATAGGCTTTGGTGGACATGGAAATCAAATGAGAGATGTTTTGCATATTAACGATTTATGTAATTTAATTTATTCTCAAATAAAAAAAATTAACAAAGTTAATAACATGCTCTTTACGGTTGGTGGATCAACCAAAAGTTCAACAACATTAAAAAAGTTAACAAAAATTTGTGAAAAATTAACAAAAAATAAGATTAAATTTAAAAAAATTGCTAAGACATCTATTTACGATATTCCATATTATATGTCTGATAATTATTTAATATCAAAAACATATAAATGGAGACCTAGAAAAAATATCCATGATATTGTTAACGATACTTACTTATGGTTATTAAATAATAAAAAAAATTTAACTAGATATTTTTAATGTCAATAGCAATTATAACAGGATCTTCAGGTTTAGTTGGGTCAGAGTCAGTCAATTTTTTTCATGATAAAGGTTTTGATGTAATTGGAATAGATAATAATTTAAGAAAATTTTTTTTTGGAATTGAAGGATCAACAACCTCAATTAAAAAAAACTTAATAAAAAGGAATAAAAATTTTAAAAATATAGATATTGATATCAGAAATTACTCAAAATTAGAGAATATATTTAAGAAATATTCAAAAAAAATCTCAGTAATAATTCATTGTGCTGCTCAACCATCTCATGACTATGGAAAAAAATTTCCATTTTTAGATTTTCATGTGAACGCCACTGGTACATTAAATTTATTAGAATTAACAAAAATATATTCTCCTAACGCACCATTCATTTTTATGTCTACTAATAAAGTATATGGTGACGGTCCTAATAAGCTTAAAATTTTAGAAAAAGACACTAGATGGGAATTACAAAAAAGAGATAAAAATTTTAGAGGTATTAAAGAAGATTTTTCTATAGATAACTCCACTCACAGTTTTTTTGGGGTATCAAAAACTTATGCAGATCTTATTGTCCAAGAATACGGAAAAAATGTTGGTTTAAAAACAGTTTGCTTTAGAGGTGGGTGTATAACTGGGCCAAATCATAGTGGTGCAAGTCTCCATGGTTTTTTATCATATTTAGTTAAGGTTAGTTTAAGTAGAAAAAAATATCATTTAATAGGTTATAAAGGAAAACAAGTTAGAGACAATTTACATAGTAATGACTTAGTAAAATGTTTTTGGGAATTTTATAAAAAACCTAGATATGGTGAAATTTACAATATCGGAGGAGGAAGATTTTCAAACTGTTCTATTATCGAAGCTTTAAATTTAGTTGAAGAAATTGCAAAAATTAAAATAAAAAAAAGAATATTGAAAATTCCAAGAGTTGGAGATCATATATGGTATATATCTGATACATCTAAGTTTAAAAAACATTATCCAAATTGGAAACAAAATTATAATACTAAAAAAATAATTAAGGAATTAATTGAAAACAAAAAATAAAAAAATCCAAAAAATAGTTTTTGAAATTTTTAAAAAAAACAAATTAAGTTCTAAGCATGCTAAAATAGCTACAGATGCAATAATCAATGCTGAGTTAGTTGGCGCATACGGACATGGTTTATCCCGATTAAAAATGTATTGTGATCGAATTAAAAAAAAGCTTATTAATCCTAGGCCTAATATAAAAATTAAAAAAATTTCACAGTCTATTTCACATGTAGATGCTAATAATAGTATAGGATTTGTAGCAGCTGATATTGCAATTAAAATAGCAATCAAAAATGCGAAAAAAACTGGTATTGGAATGGTTGCTGTTAAAAACAGTGGTCATTATGGTCTTTCAGGATATTATGCTGAACAGGCAGTTAAAAAAAATCTAATAACAATGATTTACACAAGTGCTCCACCAGCAGTAGCACCTTTTGGAGCATTAAAGAGTTTGTTTGGAACTAATCCGATTTGTTTTGGAACACCAACAGGATCAAAAATTCCTTTTATTTTAGATACATCGATTTCTATGATCAATAGAGGAAAAATTAGAGTGGCAGCGAGAAATAATCTCAAAATTCCCAAAGATGTTGCTTTAGATAAATTTGGTAAACCAACAACTGATGCTAAAAAAGCTCTCGAAGGAGTTCAATTACCTATTGCTGGATTTAGAGGATCTGGATTGGCATGGATGGTTGATATTTTAAGTGGTGTATTAACTGGTGGAAACCATGCTGGAAAAGTTAAAGATCCATTTGATGATTTCTCAGGTCCTCAAAATATTGGTCATTTATTTATCACATTTAAAACAAATTTATTTGTAAATAATTTTAATAAAAGAATTAAAGATAATATAAGAACAATAAAAAGATTACCAAAAATTAAGGGAATAAAAGAAATAATGTATCCTGGCCAAAATAAATATAAAAGATTAAAAATGAATTCTAAAAAAGATATTAATATCACAGAAATAATTAAAAAGGATTTAGAAATTCTTAAAAATTAGAATTTATGCTTTCAAGTAAAGAAATTGTTTGTCCAGTTAACCTTTTGAATGTAGCACATAAAAAAAAAGCTGTTAAAGCTGGAATAGTAAATGCTGGTAAACCTTTACCAATGTTATCTGTACAAGACGCAGTGAATGAAAATTTGATTGAGCCAATTTTTATTGGTGATGAAAAAGAAATTTTAAAATGTGCTGGAGATTTAAAATGGGATATCTCTAATTATGAAATCATACATGAACCAATAGAAAATAACACTGCAGCTATTGCAGCCAAATTAGCAAATGAAAAAAAAATTAGAATTATTGTTAAAGGCCATATTCATACTGATGTTCTTATGAAAGAAGTTTTAAAAAGAGAATATAATTTATTAGGAAAAACTAGACTGAGTCATATTTGGCATATGACTGTTGAGAAGGATGATAGGCCATTAATCATAACTGATGGTGCTTTAAACGTTTTACCTAATTTAAAAACAAAAATGCATATTTTAAAAAATGTTATTAATTTTTCAAATAGAATTGGTATTGAAAGACCAAAAGTAGCCATACTTTCTGCTACAGAAGAAGTTTTAGATAGTGTTCCAAGCTCAAAAGATGCAGAAGAATTAACAAAGCTTTCAAAAATAGAAAATTTAAGTGCAGATGTATTTGGTCCTCTTGCTTTTGATAATAGTATTTCAAAAAAATCTGCAGCAATCAAAGGTATTAAAAATGATGTTGCAGGAATGGCAGATGTTTTGTTGGTACCAAGCGTTGAGACAGGAAATGGTCTAGTAAAAATGTTAATCTATTTTTCAGGCGCATGTGCTGCAGGTGTTGTTGTTGGTGGCAAAGTTCCTGTTGTTATCACCAGTCGTTCTGATGAGGCTCAAGCAAGATTAGCTTCAATTGCAGCTGCAGTAGTAGCTTTAGATTAGTAATAAATAATAAATAATTTAAATTCTTCATTGCAAATAAAGAACATTTACATTAAATAGTTTACAATAAATTAACACAATCATTAAATGGCAATTCAATACTTAAAAAAATCTCCTAAGACATCGTCTACAGACGACACTAAAACTACAGAAATTGTAAAAAATCTTTTAAAAGAAATTGAAACTTCAAAAGAAGAGGCTTGTATTAATTTAACAAAAAAATTTGATAAATATGATGGTGAAATAATTGTTTCCAAAGAAAGAATTGAAAAAATTAAAAAAGAATTAGATCAAAAAACGAAGGATGATATTCAATTTTCTCATGAAAGAGTAAGGAAATTTGCAGAAGCACAATTAAAAAATTATGGCCAAGATTTTGAAGTAGAACTTTCTCCAGGCCTATATGCTGGTCAAAAATTAATACCTGTCAATACAGCTGGTTGTTATATACCTGGTGGAAGGTATGCTCATATTGCATCTGCTGTGATGAGTGTTACTACAGCTAAAGTTGCAGGAGTTAAAAACATTATCGCTTGCAGCCCTCCTAAAGAAGGTGTGGGTGCTCATCCAGCAATTGTTTATACTGCTGATTTGTGTGGCGCTGATGTTATTTTAAATTTAGGTGGTGTTCCGGGAATTGCTGCTATGACTAATGGTTTATTCAAAAATCCTCCAGCAGATATTCTTGTAGGACCAGGAAATCAATTTGTTGCTGAAGCAAAAAGAATTTTATTTGGAAAAGTTGGTATAGATTTATTTGCAGGTCCAACTGAGATTGCTGTTATTGCAGATGATAAAGCAGATGCAGAAATGGTAGCTGTTGATCTAGTTGGTCAAGCAGAGCATGGCTATAACTCTCCAGCTTGGTTATATACAACAAGTAAAAAACTAGCTGAAGAAGTAATAAAAAGAGTTCCAGAATTAATTGCAGAATTACCTGAAGTTCCAAGAACTAGCGCTGAAGCTGCTTGGAGAGATTACGGTGAAGTTATTCTATGTGATACAGATGAAGAAATGGCAACTATCAGTGATGAATATGCGCCTGAACACCTTGAAGTTCAAACTCAAAATCTTGAGTGGTTTCATAAAAGATTAAAAAATTATGGATCACTATTTATTGGAGAGGAAACAACTGTTGCATATGGAGATAAATGTTCTGGCACAAATCATATTTTACCAACTAAAGGAGCTGGACGTTACACTGGAGGTTTATTTGTAGGAAAATTTATTAAAACTTTAAGTTTTCAAAGAATGACCAAAGAGTCCACCAAATCAGTGGGTGCTGCTTGTGCAAGAATTTCAAGATATGAGGGTATGGAAGCGCACGCTAGAACTGGAGATGTAAGATTAAGAAAATACGGATATTCTAATTAATTGTTTCCAAAATAACAAATATTGCAAGTAAGCTCATAAAGCCAATAATTAATATATTGATTATTTTCCACACTGTTTCGTTTTGAGCATATTGAGATAAATATTTAGATAAATAACCAATAGCAAAAAAAAACATAAAAGATGCAATAGAGGCTCCTGCTCCAAAAAATAATTTTTGATTAAGAATAAAATTTTTTGAAAAGTTGCCTAAAAAAAATACTGTATCTGAGTAAACATGTGGATTTAGATAAGTAAAACCAAGAGTTTTTAAAAATATATTAAATTTAGAAATATCTGGAACTCCATCCTTTAAATTTACTTTAGATTTAAACGATTTAATTTTTGAATAAATAAAATGAATCAAAAAAATTAATAGAAGAAAGTTAAATATTAATTCAATTAAAGGATTAAAATATTGAATAAAATGGTGAAAAAGAAATATTCCAAAAAATATTAAAAGTAAGTCAGATGCTGAACAAATAGAACAGACTAAAAAGATATGTTGTTTTTTTAATCCTTGCTCTATTACAAAAATATTTTGTGCACCAATAGCTAAAATTAAACTAAGTCCACTAAAGAATCCTAATATTAGGTATTCCATCTAATGCTAAGATTACTCAGCGTTAGCAGTTAATGTTTTAATTTCTAAAATGTTTTCATTAGGATCTTTTACAAAAAAAGTTTCTTGCTCATACTTTGTACCTTTAAATCTTAAATAAGGTTCATCATAGTATTTAGCGCCTTTTTCTTTTAATCTTTTTTTAAGAGTGTCAAAATCTTTTCTAGATAAATGTACACCAAAATGTGGTACTGAAACATTGCCCATGTCGACATCATGTCTTTCATTATCTAATTTATGCTCGCTTGCATGAAGAGTTAATTCATTTCCCCAAAAATCAACATCAGCCCATTCTTGAGCTGAATTATCAAGCCTGCATCCCAAAGTTTCGCTATAAAATTTTTTTGCTATTTCCAAGTCTCCGCAAGGTATTGCTAGGTGAAAACAGTTGGTATTTTTATACATATTATTATCTCCTTTAAAAACTGAATATAATCATTATATAACTCACACATATTTTTATCAAGCTAACAAATTTTATGAATAACTTTTTGCAATCTATAATTGATCGTGATCCTGCGGCAAAATCGAAGTTAAGTTTAATCTTAACTTATCCAGGTGTTAAGGCAATTTTTTTTCATAGAATTGCAAATTTTTTTGCCCTTGCAAAGTTTCATTTAGTTGCAAGAATCATTTCTCAATTCTCAAGATTCTTAACAGGTATAGAAATTCATCCCAAAGCTAAAATTGGAAATAACTTGTTTATAGATCATGGTATGGGTGTTGTTATTGGAGAAACTTCGGAAATTGGAAACAATGTTACAATCTATCATAATGTAACTTTAGGAGGAATTGCACCTAGTATAGATTCAATTAACCAAAGAAATACAAAGAGACACCCAACTTTAGAAGATAATGTTGTTGTAGGATCTGGTGCTCAAATACTTGGTCCAATTAATATTGGTAAAAATTCTTTGATAGGTTCAAATTCAGTAGTAACAAAGGATGTACCTGAAAAATCAGTAATGGCAGGTATTCCTGCTAGAAGAGTTGGAGACGCTACTAAAGGATTTAAACCTTATGCTGTAACCGATGAAGATAAAAAATAATGAAAAATACTAAAAATAATTTTATTGATTCAATTGGAAATACTCCCTTAATAAAATTAAAAGCAGCTTCTGAAATTACTGGATGTAACATTTATGGTAAAGCTGAATATTTAAACCCAGGTGGATCAGTAAAAGATAGAGCAGCTTTAGCTTTAATTAAAGACGCACAAGAAAAGAAACTAATATCTGAGGGTGGTATTGTAGTCGAAGGAACTGCTGGTAACACTGGAATAGGATTATGTCTTTTAGGAAATTCTCTTGGTTATAAAACTATAATTGTAATGAACGATAATCAAACCCAAGAAAAGAAAGATACATTAAAAAATATTGGTGCTGATCTAAGATTAGTACCACCTAAACCTTATAAAGATGATGGAAACTACGTAAAAGTTGCAGGAAGACTTGCCCAAGAATTAAAAAGTACTAACAACAACGGTGTTGTTTGGGCTAATCAATTTGATAACACTGCTAATGCTAAAGGACATTACGAAACTACTGGTCCTGAGATTTGGGAACAAACAGAAGGTAAAATAGATGGATTTGTTTGTGCATCTGGAACAGGAGGAACTATAGGTGGTGTTAGTAAATTCTTAAAGGAAAAAAATAAAGATATAAAAATTTATCTATCGGATCCAACTGGCTCAGCTCTATATAATCATATAGTTA
Source organism: uncultured Pelagibacteraceae bacterium (assembly GCA_902592325.1). Taxonomy (GTDB): domain Bacteria; phylum Pseudomonadota; class Alphaproteobacteria; order Pelagibacterales; family Pelagibacteraceae; genus Pelagibacter. The sequence continues at coordinate 4,329 of CACJEC010000010.1, read as the reverse complement.
ATGGAGAATTAAAAGCAGAAGGTGGCTCAATTACAGAAGGTATTGGCTCAAGTAGAATAACAAAAAATTTTGCTGAAGCACAAATAGACGGAGCTTTTTCAATCAATGATCAAGAGTCGTTACCAATACTTTATGATTTGATTCAAAATGAAGGTTTAAGTTTAGGAACTAGTTGTGGAGTAAATATTGCAGGAGCAATTAGACTTGGAAAAGAACTTGGTCCAGGAAAAACAATTGTTACAATTCTTTGTGATAAATCAGATAAATACAACTCAAAGATGTTTAACAAAACATTTTTAAAGGAAAAAGACCTACCTATTCCTAGTTGGCTATAATAACGCATAGCAGCCATGTAACAAAACGGTTACATTTTTATATTATTATTAATTAACATCAATCATATGAAAAAATATATTTTAATAATTTTATCTTTATTAATTTTTAATTTTGCTCATGCAGGAATGAGTAACAGCGATAAAACAAAAGCCTGGGAGTGCAGTGGAATTTATATGGCTAACTATTTTTTACCTTCTGGTGAACAATTTGAATATAGTATGAAGGAAAAATCTATGGCGTCAGTGAAAGTTATGAAAACATACGCTCTTGAAGTAGGTATCTCTGAGAAAGAGTGGGATGAAGGGGTAAATAAAGCTGTAGATAAATACTATGGATCTAAATATGACAAAACTAAAACTGAAGATTGTCACTCATTTATAGCTAATTCAATTCCTAATGGAGCTGAAAGAGTAAAAAAAGTAGCTCAAACTTTATATTAACCAAAAAAAGGAGAGAAAATGAAAAAAATAATGTTAACGCTTTGTTTGGTCTTATTTGTTAGCTCAGCATATGCAGGTTCATGTCCGATGTTAGCTAAAAATATTGATGAAAAAATTAAAAAAGCTCAAGAACTTAAAGATCAAGGTATGGATGCCCATAATAATGGTGATCATGCTAAGTCTGAAAAACTTTTGAATGAAGCTCTTGCTTTATTTAAAAGCTAAGCACAAAGGAGTAAAAATGAAAGCAATCTACACAAGAACTATTGGAGTTTATGATGACAAGCTTGGTGAGGCAATGGAAATTTCTAAAGGTTTAGCTGAAGTAAGAAAAAAACATTATCCTGATCATGAAGTTTACTTTTCTTTTCAAATTGGTGGAAATCCTAGAACAGTGAGAGAAACACTTGTGGGTGAACAATTTACTGATAAAGCATTTGAAAATGACACAAAAATGTCAGCTGATCCTGAATTTATTGAACTTCAAAAAAAGATGAAAGGTGTTTTTAAAGAAGGTACAATTCAAGACGAGATGAGGATGGTATTTAACGATTAAGGAGACAAAATGATAGAAAAATTCAATGGTATATTTTATTTAGCAGTTTTTATTATTCATTTTATAGGTTTTGCTTATTACGGATTTAGGTGTGTTTTTCAAACTAAATCCTTTTTAGATCAGTATGGTATTGATGATACTGGTGCAGGAATGGTTAGATTTTTTGGATCAATATTTTTTGGTTCAGTGGCTATGGCTATTTATGTAGGTTTCATAAGACCTAACGGTTTAGAAGCAACTTGGGGATTCTTTAATCTTATTTTTTTACAAAACCTGTCTGCATTTATAGTTGGATTTTATAATACAAAAATAAATAAACTTGGTCACACAGATAAAACTTCTGACGAAGGGATTTACGCTCCTTTAGTTTTGACTATTTTAAGTGCTGTATTATGTTACGGTCTTGCTGATAAAATTTATATTTAATAAGAGAAAAAATGCCGATATTAAAAAGATACACTGACGCTATAAAAAATAAAGATGAAGCAACGATGAAAGAGCTTTTGCATGATGATTTTAAATTCACAATGCATAAATCTGGAAATTCTTTAGGAAAAGCTGATGTAATTAAATGGGCAATGAGTGGTGATATCAATCAAGATAAGACACGAGTAGTTTATGAAAACGATGAAGTTGGCATACACCATTCATTTGTAACTTTTAATGATGGAAATGTTGAAGCTGTAATGGCTGTTTACAGATACAAAGATGGAAAAATTGTTAGTTTGGAGACAGGTGCTACTCCTATGTCTAAATAATGTTTCCTAAAAAATATTCAAAGTTATTATTTATATTTTTTATGGGCCTTAGCATGAGTTTGCTCATGACACTTATAATTACCTATATAAACACTGGTTACGATAATCTTTATTATAAAAGATTTCTTAAAGCATGGTCTGTAAGCTTACCAGTAGCAATGATAGTAACAACAATTGTAGCTCCAATAGTAGAAAAATTTGTAGATAAAATTACTAAATAAGAATATTCTTCAATTTGTGAGTAATATAATTGCATACATATTTCTTATACTTGCAGTAATTTTAGGTACTGCAGCAAATGGTTTTGCCAAGGGAGCTAATGGTTTTACATTATTAATGCCAAGCTTGTTAACAGCAATAACAATAGTTGGTTGCATGTTTACATTGTCTATTGTTATGAAAACTATTCCTGTTGGCATCACTTACGCTTCTTTTGCAGGCTTATGTATAATAGCTACAACACTTGTTGGAATATATAAATTTGATCAAATGCCAGATCTTTATACCATCATTGGTTTAGCTTTAATAATTTCAGGTGTATTAGTAGTCAATTTGCTTGGCAAAACTACTTAGAGACAGGTTTTAAAATTTTAAGCATTTTGTTATGAATACTTTTATTTGCGGAACAAATTATGTTTCCAGCCTTTTTAGCATCATCATTTTTCCAAGTTGTAACTATACCTCCTGCAGCTTTAATTATTGGAATCAAAGGATGAATGTCCCAAATTTTATTTCCACATTGAATAACAGTATCAAGTTTACCTTCTGCAAAATGTGAATAACTTAAAGCGTCTGCACAAGGAAATTGCATTCGTTTTAATATTTGAGGTATTTTTTTTTGTTGACTTAAAGATAAACTTCCATGAAAAGCTGCAGATAATTTAATATTTGAAAAAGTTGACTTACTATTAATTCTAATTCTTCTTTTTTTTCCATTTTCAGAAACATATGCTGAGTTAAGGGAAGTATTAAAATAGTATTTTTTAAGTATTGGAAAATTGGCAAGACCCAGTATTGGGTTTCCCTTGTAATTTAAAGATACTAAATTACTCCAGCTTGGGTTACCTATAACAAAAGATCTAGTCCCATCAATTGGATCAATCACCCAAGAATATTCACTTTTAGTTTTTTTGTAGCCAAATTCCTCACCTATTACTTGGTGGCTAGGGAATCTTTTTGAAATTTCTTTTATTATAAATTTTTCGAATGCTTTATCAGCACTGGTAACAGGATCGTATCCTTTTCCCCTAAGTTTATTAGATATTTTAAAAGGCTTATTTAATTTTAGATAATAAAATTTAGTTAATTTTTTTGCTAAATTTTCAATAAACTTAGAATAAATTTTATAATCTGAAGATTTTATTTTAAACACATGTTCCTATTACTATTTTATTAGTATTGAATAAAGCTAAAATTTAGCTAGTAGAGATTTTTTCAATCTGTCTTTCTGCTTCTTTAATTGATTTTTCATAATTAAGCGCCATTTGATCAGCGCTCACTACTTCAACTTTTTCTATCCCAAAAAAATTTAAAATAAATTTAAGCCAAGGAGTTAAAAAATCTTCATTACTATTAAGTTTTGTACCACCAGAAGTAATTACTAGATAAGCGCATTTATTTTTTAAAAGCCCCTCTCTTCTTCCATCGGGTTTGAATCTAAACGTTTCACCTACTCTTGCGGCTAGATCTGACCAAGCTTTTAAAGTTGCAGGAGGCCCATAATTGTAAATTGGTGCAGAAATTATAATAATATCACTATCCTTGAGTTCTTGTACAAGCTTATCAGACAATTCAAACATCTTTTTATGATGTTCAGTTTGATCTTTCTCTTCAATATTCATTCCTGATTCAGTTAATCCACTTACAAAAAGCATTTCATTATCTAGGTCTCTATAAATTACTTCGTCACCAGGTTTTTTAATTTTATCTAAAAGTTTTTTTGCTAACTCTCTAGAAGATGAGCCTTTTTTTCTTGCACTTGAATCTATTTGATAAATTTTCATTAATTTCTTTTAACCAAATTTTTGCATAAAAGGAAAGATCTCAATTATATAAAAACCTATTATCTGTAATTGATTTGTAAGAATTAATATACCCGTAATCAATAAAATTATCCCCCCAATTTTTGATATTAAATCAATATTTTTTTTAAAGTTTTTAGATAATAATAAAAATTTTTGTATTAGATATCCTGATAAAACAAATGGTATCGTAAGTCCTAAAGAGTAGCATATTAATA
>CACJEC010000009.1 GCA_902592325.1 uncultured Pelagibacteraceae bacterium | reverse complement strand
TCACACCCAACAAATAAAATTAAGCTTATTATAATAAATAAATTTTTAAATCTCATTTTTAAATTTATCTTTTAAAGTGCATACGGCTAAAGCAAACCTTAATGATCTGTTCCATTTTAAAATTATTTCATAATTATCAAACACAATATAGGCTGGATTAAGTGTTTCGGCATTAGGAATTATATCTTTATCTGGAGTTATAATGGCAGTTTTTAAATTTTCATCTAAAAAGTTTAATTCAGATAAATTGTTGATATATTTTTTATAAAATTTGAGTTTTTTTTTGCTGTGAATTTTTTTAGCTGATATATTGAGATATTTTTTTGGAATATCGCTATTTAGCTCAATTTTATAAAAACAAGGACTATTTTTTTTCCAACCAATTTTCTTAAGATAGTTTGCTGCTGATGGATATGCATCCTCTTTATTTTTTAAATCAATATATTTATCATTATTATGATCTAATGCGTAATTTGTAATTGTAGTTGGCATAAATTGAAAAAATCCAAATGCACCAGCCCAAGATCCATATAGAGTTTTGTAATCAATTTTTTTATTTTCAATTAATTTTAATAAAGTAATTAATTCATTACTAAAAAACTCAGATCTTCTTTGATCAAAACTTAATGTTGCTAGTGAGGATAAAATATCCATTTTACCGACATAAGTACCATAGTTTGTTTCTATACCCATAAGCGCAAGAAGTAATTCTTTTTCAATATTGAATTCATGCTCTACTTTATCTAATAATTTTTTATTATTTGTGTAATAATTTATTCCTTTATTTAGTTTTTGTTTTGAAGCTCTTTTCCCGATATAAGTATTTGTATCTTCATAAAATTCAGGTTGAAATCGATCATATTCAATAACTTTTGGTAAAAATTTTACTTTTGACATTGTAATATCAAATGTTTTTTCAGATATATTATTTGCAAGTGCTCTTTTTTTAAATTTTAATTTCCAATTACTAAATTCTTTAGAATTTTCTGCAAAACTACTTGTAGTATGGATTAATAATACTATAAAAAAAAATTTAATTAGTTTCATAAAGATCTTTGAGATATATAATTACAGCAATCCAGATGAAAATAAAACTTAGTAATTTTGCTAAAGAAAAGACTTCATTATAATAGAAATATCCCAACAAAAATTGAAGCGTAGGAGTAATATAAAATATCATACCAGCTGGTCCTAAACCACTTAATTCAACACCTCGTACATATAAAAATAATGGTATAACTGTCATCGGCCCTGCAAGTAAAATAAATAATGATAATTTTGGATTATTAAAAGAAAAATCATTAGTCCCACTTTTGTATATTAAATAGAATGCAAATAATGCAAATGGTAATATAAATAAACTTTCAATTAATAGACCTATATCTGTATCGACATTAATTTTTTTTCTAATCAAGTTGTAAAATCCCCAACTAAAACCTACAACTAATCCAACCCATGGTAGAGATTTTAAATTAAAAAATAATAAAATAATTATTGAAATCATAACCAAGATTATTGAAAAAATTCTTTTTTTATTTAATTTTTCTCTAAAAAAAATATATCCAAGAAAAACACTTAAAATTGGCATTATAAAATAACCAAAACTTGCATCGATAATTCTTTCTGTAGCTACAGCATAAATCCAAACCCCCCAATTTATAAAAATCAATAAACCAGAAAAAAAAAGACCTACTAAATTTTTTTTGCTTGAAATTATCGAAAAAAAAATATTCCATTTTGAAAACAAGAAAGTTGTGATAATTAATGTCATTGCAGTCCAAACACAACGATGAATAACAACTTCTATATAACCAATAAAGTCTAAATATTTAAAATATATAACCCCAATAAATCCCCACCAAAAAGATCCTAAAGAAGTTAATATAAGACCTTTGTTAAACTGTTGATTCATTTATATCTGATATTAATTAATTAAAGTTCTATTAGACTATTTTATAGTTGAATTAAATAATTATAATTATAAAACGTTGCTCACGGAGAGATGGCTGAGCGGTTGAAAGCACCGGTCTTGAAAACCGGCAAAGGGGCAACTCTTTCCTGGGTTCGAATCCCAGTCTCTCCGCCATTATTCATTATAATGAAAATTTTTAAACAATTCAAAGATTTCAGATTTTATTAGATCTGACTCATTTAATTGATCATTATAAAATTTATATAATGTATCATCATCATTTTCTAAAAATTTTTCTAATTCTTTTAATTGAGTATTACTAAAATTATTAATATTTTGTTGAACAAAAGTACCTATTAATTTATCCATTTCTTTTGTGCCCCTGTACTGAGATCTATAAATTAATCTTTTTTTTAAATTATCTATATCGTTATTCATTAATTATTTATAATAATATGTAATGGCTAATAATACATACAAATATTTATTATCGGATCTAAAAAATCTTAAAGGTGTTGGGTCAAAGACTGCAAATCTTCTTAAAAGAAAAAAAATTAATAATATATTTGATATAATATGGAAATTGCCAAAATCTTATACCGATAGAACTAAATCTACTAAAATTAAAGATTTAAGAATTGGTGAAATTCAAACAATTACATTAGTGCCCTATAAATATAATTTTCCAAGAATTAGAAATTTACCTAATCGAATATTATGTAAAGATGACACTGGTGAAATGGATTGTGTATTCTTTAATAGTTATGAAGGATATATCAAAAAAGTTTTACCTTTAAATAAAGAAGTTACAATAAGTGGAAAAATTGGACTTTACAAAAATAAATATCAAATAACAAATCCCAAATACATATCTGATGATGTTTCATTAATTAAGGATAAACATAATAGATATTCTTTGACAGATGGAATTTCTGAAAAAGTTTATAATAAAATAATAAATCAAATATTAATGAATATTCCTAGACTCGATGAATGGCATGAAAGTGAAATACTAAAAAGATTTAAAAATATTTCTTGGAATGACTCGATAATTGAACTTCATAAACCTGATAATATTGGAAAATACAAATCAAATTTTTATGAAAGACTAGCTTATGATGAGATTCTTGCATCATTTCTTGTACATTCAGAAATCAGAAAAAAAATAAAAAAAATAAAGAAACAAAATAAAGTTTTTAATTCAAATTACGAAAATAACATAATCTCTAAGTTGGATTTTAAATTAACTAAGGATCAAAAAAAATCTTTAAATGAAATAAACCAAGATCTTAAATCTAATCAAAAAATGTTTAGATTATTACAAGGTGATGTTGGGAGTGGTAAGACTATTGTATCTTTATTAGCTGCTTATAATGTAATTAAGTCAGGGTTCCAAGTTGCTGTAATGGCTCCCACAGAAATTCTTGCAAAACAACACTTTAAGCTTGCAAAAAAAATTTTTGATAAAAATATCAGAATAGAAATTCTTTCAAGTAAATCTGAATATAAAGAAAAAAAAATAATTACAAAAAAATTAATTGATAATAAGATTGATGTTATTTTTGGTACACATGCTATTTTTCAAAAAAAAATTACATTCAATAAACTTGGTTTAATCATTATTGATGAACAACATAAATTTGGAGTAAACCAAAGAAAAAAACTTTCAGATAAAGGTGGTGATAATTGTGATGTATTATTAATGTCTGCTACACCAATACCGAGAACTTTAACAATGACGATTTATGGTGATATGGACTTATCTATAATTAGAGAAAAACCTAAATCTCGAAAAGAAGTAAAAACTTATAGTAAACTCGAAAGTAAAATTAATGATATTTTAAAATTTATCAAAAAAGAAATTAATAATGATAATCAAGTATTTTGGGTTTGTCCTTTAATAGAAGAGTCAAAAAAAATCGATCATTCATCAGCTATTAAAAAATATGAATTTTTAGAAAAAAAATTTCCTAATCAGGTCGCTTTATTACATGGAAAAACGGATCCTTATGATAAAGAGATAATTTTAGGTAAGTTTTTAAATCAAGAAATTAAAATATTAGTATCAACAACTATCATAGAAGTTGGAATTGATTTTCCAAATGCGAATGTAATAATTATTGAAAATGCAAATAAATTTGGTATTTCTCAACTTCATCAATTAAGAGGTAGAGTTGGAAGAGGTCAAAAACAATCAACATGCATATTAATGTTCAAATCTTCTTTATCAGAAAATGCAAAAAAAAGAATTAACATATTAAAAGACTCAACAGATGGATTTAAAATTTCTGAAGAAGATATGAAATTAAGGGGATTTGGTGACATACTTGGTTTTAAACAAAGTGGTATGAAAATGTTTAAATTAGCAGATCCAGTACATAATAGTGATCTTTTTGAACTTGCAGAAAAACAAATTAAACAAATGGAAAAAAATAATATAGATATTAGTAAATATAAAACGTTGATGAAATTATATGATCAAGCTGATGTAATTAACGATATTGTTTAATTTTTACCAGAAGATGTACCAGCAGAAACAATAAATTTTGACGCTTCTTCAAAAGTCATATTCAAATAAATTACTTCATCTATAGGAAACATTAATAAAAAACCACTTGTCGGATTAGGTGTAGTTGGAACAAATACATTTATAAGTTTGTGCTTAGTTTTAAGAGCCATTTCTCCTGTATTTTCTTTAGTTGCAAAACCTACTGCCCAAACACCTTTTCTAGGATACTCTATTAATACAACACTCTTTTTTTCACTATCTTTATTTGAAAAAGTTTCAGTCATTTGAGAAATGGCTGAATAAATTGTTCTTAATAATGGAATTCTTTTAAAAAGATCATCAATGATCTTTAGTATTTTCTTGCCGAAAAAGGATAAAGATAGACCCCCAACAAATGTTATAAATAAAATAGAAATAATAATCTCTATTCCTGGTATAGCATATGGTAAATAACTGTTTGGATTAATATTTTCAGGTATAATTTTTGATGAAAGAGAAATTAAGAATTTACTTAAATAAAGTGTAAAACCAATGGGAATTAAAACTACTACACCTGTTATAAAATAGTTTCTCAAAACAAGAGCTAATGCTTTTTTTTTAGTTTTCTTTGCCATTTAATTAAAACTTGAGTATATAACAAAAAAAATCGCAATAATAAAAAGAACGATTAAAATTTTATTATTTAGATTCATGAATTATTAATATAATATCAATGTTATTTAAAAATGGATAGAAGAAAATTCTTGACATATGTGGGTTGTGGCTGTTGTGGATTTGTTTTAAATTCTTGCTCAACAGCACCTATTACCGAAAGACGTCAATTAAAAATCATTCCCGAAGCTAAATTAAACGCTCAAGCAGCACAAATTTATGAAAAAATTAAAGAAAAAGAAAAATTGAGCAAAGATACAAAAAAACTAAATGAAATCAAACAAATCGGAAATAAAATGGTAGATGCAATTCAGCACTATTTTTATAAAGAAAATTTAGAAGATCCAACAGTTAATTTTGATTGGGAATATATACTAATTGATAACAATAAAGTGAAAAATGCATGGTGTATGCCAGGTGGAAAAATTGCTGTTTATACTGGGATGTTAGAGGTAACAAAAAATACTGACGGTCTTGCAGCAGTAATGGGTCATGAAATAGCCCATGCAGTAGCAAAACATTCTGTTGAAAGAGCTAGTCGAGGAACACTTCTTAATATTGGTACTCAAATAATAGATGTTGCAAGTGGAGGTAAATTATCTCAAGTTAATAGAACAACGGGGATGAACACTGTTGGCTTGCTTTCACAACTTGGCATTATGAATCCGTTTAATAGAAAACAAGAAAGTGAAGCTGACTATTTAGGAATGATTTTTTCTTCTTTATCAGGATATGATATTAGAGAAACGATAAAAATATGGGAAAGAATGAAAGAAGTTAATAAAGGCAAGGCTCCACCAGAATTTATGAGCACACATCCTTCTGCAGAAAATAGGATTAAAAAGATCACGGAATGGACAAACGAAATAATTTTAGATTACCCACCTAATGAAGCTTAAAATCAAGTGGTGAGCCGTGTTGGACTCGAACCAACGACCCATTCCTTAAAAGGGAATTGCTCTACCAACTGAGCTAACGGCCCACATTATTTGAACGAATGAAAAACGTGTATACATAATTATTTGAATAATTCAAACACGAAATTTTGTATATATAGTGATTTACAACTTATTTATGTATTTATCATGAAATTCATCAAATGTACCATTTTTTATATTAATACGTATAGCACTCATTAATTCTTGATAAAAATTGATATTGTGAAGTGATAATATCATAGAAGCTAATATTTCATTCGTGTTAAACAAATGATTTAAATAATTTTTAGAGTATTTATTTAAGTTTAAATTGTCACATTCATGATCAATAGGAGAATTATCATTTTGATATTTATTATTTTTTATATTAATTCTTCCATTCCATGTAAATGCTAAACCAGTTCGACCTGATCGAGTTGGTAAAACACAATCAAACATATCAATACCTCTTTTAACAGCACCTAAAATATCTGATGGCGTTCCAACTCCCATTAAATAACGAGGTTTTTCGTTCGGAAGAATTTCTTTAATATTATCTAAAACTTCGAACATTTCTCTCTGACTCTCACCAACAGCAAGACCACCTAAAGCATAACCATCAAAATCAATCTTAATAAGTCCTTCTAAAGATTTTAATCTTAATTCTTTAAAAAGACCGCCTTGCACTATACCAAATAATGCTTTGTGGGGATTTTTACCAAAAGCTTTTTTTGACCTTTCTGCCCAATATAACGACAGTTCCATGGATTCTTTTATAATTTTATAATCTGTTGTTTTTTTTGGACACTCATCCATAATCATTACAATGTCCGAATTTAACCCTTTTTGTATCCGAATACTTTCCTCTGGACTTAAATAAAATTTTTTACCATCAACATGTGAATTAAATATAGCACCCTTTTCCTTATCAATTTTATTGAGTTTTGAAAGGGACATGACTTGAAATCCTCCAGAGTCAGTCAAAATTGGCAAATCACAGTTCATAAACTTATGTAGCCCACCAGCACCCTCAATACGATCAACTCCTGGTCTAATCATTAGATGATATGTATTTGACAAAATGATTTCTGATCCAGTTTTTTTTATATCTTCAATAGTACAAGCTTTAACTGTAGCTTGAGTCCCAACTGGCATAAATGCTGGGGTTTGAATATTTCCTCTGTGAGTTTTAATTAACCCACATCTTGCAAAATTATTATTCTTTAAAACTTCAAAGGCAAAATCTTTTAATGCCATTTAAAAAATTACAGTGATTTAAAGCTTATTATTTTATCTGGTTCTGATACAGCGCCGTTATTATTTTCATCACCTCTTTTAATATTATCAACAAATTCCATCCCTGAAATAACTTTTCCAAAAACTGTGTATTGTCTATCTAAAAATGGTGCTGCTTTAAAACAAATAAAAAATTGACTATTTGCACTATTAGGGTCCGATGATCTGGCCATTGATAAAGTTCCTCTTTCATGAGGAAGACTATTAAATTCTTGATTTAAATCAGGTAGATTAGATCCTCCCATTCCTGCTCTTCTGAGATCAAATTCATCTGAACTTGAATTTCCAAATTTTACATCACCAGTTTGAGCCATAAAACCATCGATAACTCTATGAAAAACAACATTATCATATTTTCCACTATCTGCTAATTCTTTTATCCTTTTTACATGATTTGGGGCAACGTCTTTAAATAATTCAATCTTAACATCGCCGTCTTTTAATTTTAAAATCATTATATTCTCCTCTGACATTGATTGGTTGGTAATTAATAATATTAAAAATATTATCTTTAATAAATATTTATTCATAATTTTTGTTTTAGTGAATGAATTGTACTTTTTGTGGTAAATTTTTTAATATCACCGCCTAATTTTACAATTTCTTTTACAAATTTAGACGAAATTATTTGATTTTCTACATCAGACATTAAAAAAATGGTTTCAATATTATTATTTAACTTTCTATTCATTCCTGCAAGTTGAAACTCATATTCAAAGTCAGAAACTGCTCTTAGTCCCCTAAGTATAATGTTAGATTTATATTTTTTGCATAAATCAGTTGTTAAAGATGTAAAAGGTATTACCTCAATTTTTTTTTTGTTTAGTTTTAAATCAAAAAATAATGCTTTTTGAACTATCTTAATTCTTTCATCTACATCAAATAAATATTTTTTGTTTTCTCCGTCTGATACTGCAACAACAATTTTCTCAAAAAGTTTCAATGATTTTTTTATTACATCGATATGTCCAAATGTTATTGGATCAAATGTACCAGGATATATTGCTATTTTAGACATTAGATTAGGTTATCTTCTATTTTTATTGCAGATACTACTTTTTCATCTCCTGATAATTTAATTATTCTAACACCCTGGGTGTTTCTTCCTGCAGTTCTAATTTCTTTTACAGCAATCCTTATAACTCTGCCTTTATTTGTTGAAATCATAATCTCATCTCCTTCATAAACTGGGAATGAAGATGAAACATTTCCATTCCTTGGAGAATTGATAATACCAATTATTCCCTTACCTCCTCTATTAGTGACTCGGTAATCATAATGTGATGTTTTTTTTCCATAGCCATTTTCAGTTATTGATAGTATAAATTTTTCTCCAGCCTTAAATTCAGATTTTTCATCTTTAGATTTTTGCCCATTTTTTTTAATTTTATCGTTATTGATAATCGATAATGAAACAATTTCATCATTTGAAGCAAGATTTATGCCTTTAATTCCTTTAGAAGATCTCCCTTTAAATATACGAAGTTTTTTTGACTCAAATCTTATACATTTCCCAAATTTTGTGCTTAAAATTACATCTTGATCATCCTTACATATTTTAACCCCAACTATTTTATCGTTGTTATCTAACTTCATTGCAATTTTACCAGAGTTATTTATTGAAGAAAAATCCTCTAGACTATTTTTTCTTACTTTACCCATAGATGTCGCAAAAATAATTTGATAATTATTCAAATTTTCATCCTTATCTGGATAAGGCATAATTGAGCTTATAGATTGATGGTTTTTTAGTGGAAGAATATTAAAAAGCGATTTACCTTTAGAAGATGCCGAGCCTTCAGGAATTTTCCAAGCTTTAACTCTATAAACAAGACCCTCGGTAGAAAAGAATAGTACAGATGTGTGAGTGTCTACAGATAGAGTCTGTACAACTGAATCTTCATTTCTTGTTGTAATACCAGTTTTACCTTTACCACCTCGTTTTTGAGTTTTTACGCTATTTAAAGAACCTCTTTTTATATATCCTTGAAGAGTAACAGTAATTAAAACTGACTCTTTTTGTATTGTTTCTTCAATATCGTAATTAAGAATTGCATCAATTATCTTTGTTCTTCTTGGAACGGAATATTTGTCTTTGATATTTTTCAATTCATTACTAATCACTTTTAGTAATTCTTTTTTAGATGAAATAATTTTTTTGTACTTAGCTATTAACTCAGATAATTTTTTAATTTCTATCTCTATTTCACTTATTCCTAAAGCAGTTAATTTTTGTAATCTTAATTCAAGAATTGCTTCAACTTGAGGCTCAGATAAATTATAAACTTTTTTTATTTTTTTTCCTTCTATAATAGAAATCATCTTTTGAGATTTATTAATTTTCCATTTTATATTCAATAAAGACTTTTTAGCATCAGTTGGAGTTTTAGAACTTCTAATAATCTTAATAACTTTTTCTAAATTTTCTACAGATACTGAAAGTCCAATTAATATATGAGCTCTTTCCTCAGCTTTTTCTAAATCAAATTTAGTTTTATTTATTACAACCTTTTCTCTAAAAGAAAGAAAATTTTCTAGAAATTCTTTTAGATTACAAGTTTTAGGTTTACCATCTACTATTGCTAAAGTATTAAATCCAAAAGAACTTTCAATTTGTGTATTTTTATACAATTGTCTTTTAATTGTTTCGGGCTCAACACCGTTACGTAAATCAATAGATACTCTTATGCCTTCTCTATTTGACTCATCTCGAATATCTTTTATTCCCTCAATTTTTTTTTCTCTAACTAATTGAGCTATTCTTTCATTTAAAACTGATTTATTAACTTGGTAAGGTATTGAATTTATCACCAATCTTTCTCTTCCATTTTTTCGATTTTCAATTACGATCTCACCTCTTATCTTGAATGATCCCCTTCCTTTATTATAACCTTGCTTAATTATATCTTTACCAATTATAACTCCACCAGTAGGAAAATCTGGACCAGGAATATGCTTCATTAACTCTTTAATCTTGATGTCTTTGTTTTCAATTAATGCCAAAGTTCCACTTATTACTTCACCTAAATTATGTGGTGGTATACTTGTAGCCATTCCTACAGCTATTCCCCCTGCTCCATTAACTAATAAATTTGGATATTGAGCAGGTAAGACAGTTGGTTCTTTTTCAGTTTCGTCGTAATTACTTTTAAATTCAATTGTATTTTTTTCAATATCATCAATTAAATATTGAGATACTTTTGATAGTCTGGTTTCTGTGTATCTCATAGCAGCAGCAGGATCTCCATCAATAGAACCAAAGTTACCTTGCCCATCAACTAAGGGTAAACTCATAGAAAAATCTTGAACCATTCTTACTAAAGCATCATATACTGATTGATCTCCATGAGGGTGATATTTACCTATTACATCTCCAACAATTCTCGCTGATTTTCTAAATTGTTTTGACCAGTCGTATCCACCTTTGTACATTGCATATAAAATTCTTCTGTGAACTGGTTTTAGACCATCTCTAACATCAGGAAGAGCACGACTAACAATTACACTCATTGCATAAGAAAGATAAGATGAACTCATCTCATCATGCATTGAAATTAATTTTATGTTTTTGTCTTTAAACTCTTCAGTGTTTTTCATAGAAACTAAAATGGAATTTCATCATCCATATCTGAAACTTGTGATGAATCTTCAATATTGCCTTGTTGTGTAGTGTCATTTTGAATACCGCCACCAGAGTTTCCGCCACCCAACATTGTAAGTGATGAGTTGTATCCCTGAATAACAACTTCAGTTGAATATTTATCCTGACCTGATTGTTCATCTTTCCATTTTCTAGTAACTAGTTGTCCTTCAATATAAACTTGAGCACCTTTTTTTAAATATTGTTGAACTACATTTACCAAGCCCTCATTAAATACAACTATACGGTGCCATTCTGTTTTTTCTTTTTTTTCACCTGTATTTTTATCTTTCCAAGATTGACTAGTTGCAAGACTTAATCTAGCTACACTTTTACCATTTACCATCTGCTTAACTTCAGGATCTGCGCCTAAACGACCAATTAATAATACTTTATTTAAACTTCCAGCCATAATATTTAATATTTGTTAAATTAGTTAATTAGAATTATATCACAATTCTTCTGAATATTAATTTTATTAACTCAAAGCAACTAAAATTATGATGAAAAAGATAGTTATTAAGGGCGCTAAAGAACACAATTTGAAGAACCTATCAGTTGAGATTCCAAAAGACAAATTTGTCGTCATAACTGGCCTCTCAGGGTCTGGAAAATCGTCATTAGCTTTTGATACTATCTATGCCGAAGGTCAAAGAAGATATGTTGAAAGTTTATCTGCTTATGCAAGACAATTTTTGGACAAGATGAAGAAACCTAATGTCGATTTAATAGAGGGATTAAGTCCTGCAATCGCAATAGAACAAAAAAATACATCAAAAAATCCAAGATCAACAGTTGCAACTGTTACAGAAATATATGATTACATGAGGGTATTATATGCAAGAGCTGGAATACCCTATTCACCCTTTACTGGCAAACCTATAACATCTCAAACAATTACACAGATAGTTGATTTAATCAAAAAATTACCAAAAAAATCCACCATATATATTTATGCTCCTGTGGTAAGAGGTCGAAAAGGCGAATATAAAAAAGATATTTTAAGTTATAAAAGAAGAGGTTTTAGAAAAATAAAAATTGATAATATTATTTATGACATTGAGAAATCTCCTAATCTAGACAAAAAACTTAAGCACGATATTTCTGTTCTTATTGACAGAATAGTTTTAAATTCAAAACTTGGGAATAGATTAGCGGAAAGTGTAGAAACAGCAGTAAATTTAGCTAATGGTTTAGTTTTTGTTGAATACGAAGATGAAACTCTACCACAAAAATTTAGAAAAATTGAAAAATTAATTTACTCAACCAAATTTGCTTGTCCTGAAAGTGGTTTTACAATTGAAGAAATTGAACCGAGACTATTTTCTTTTAACAGTCCATATGGTGCATGTGAGGAATGTGAAGGAATTGGCATGAAGTTAAATGTTGATCCTAATTTAGTTGTACCGGATGAAAGAAAAAGCTTAGCAGATGGTGCAATAGAACCTTGGTCTAAATCTACAACACTATATTATGCTCAAACTTTAGCATCTTTAGCTAAACATTATGATTTTTCTTTAGATGAAAAATGGAAAAAATTACCAAAAAAAATTAAAGATATAATTCTTTATGGTTCAGATGAGGATGAAATCAAATTTAATTATGACGATGGTTATGAAAAATATTCGTATAAAAAAACTTTTGAGGGTGTGATTAATAATCTAGAAAGAAGATTTTTAGAATCTGATAGTGAGTGGAAAAGAGAAGCTATATCTGAATATCAGTCTGATACAGCATGTGAAGCATGTAATGGTGATAGATTAAAAGAAGAAGCATTATGTGTGAGAGTCAATGATCTTAATATTAGCGAAGTTACAAAAAAGTCTATTTTAGATGCAGCAGAATGGTTTAAAAATTTAGAAAAGAATCTTGATAAAAGACAATTTAAAATAGCAGAACATGTTTTAAAAGAAATTAACGAAAGACTTAATTTCCTTTTAAATGTTGGTCTAGATTATTTAACTTTATCAAGAGAATCAGGAACATTATCTGGAGGTGAAGCTCAAAGAATAAGATTAGCCTCACAAATTGGATCTGGATTAACAGGAGTTTTATATGTTTTAGATGAACCTTCAATTGGCTTACATCAAAAAGATAATGTTAAATTAATAAATGCTTTAAAGAGATTAAGAGATCTAGGTAATACTGTAATTGTTGTTGAACATGACACTGAAACTATGGAAAATGCAGATCATATAATTGATTTAGGCCCAGAAGCTGGAAGTCATGGTGGACAGATAACAGCACAAGGTTCATATGAAGATATTAAAAAAGATAAAAATAGTATTACAGGTCAATATCTTGCTAATAAAAAAACAATCGAAATTCCTAAAACTAGACGATTAGCTAAAAATGGAAAGTTTGTTGAAATTAATGGTGCCAGTGGAAACAATTTAAATAATGTTAATCTAAAAATACCGACTGGAACATTTACATGTGTTACGGGTGTATCTGGAAGTGGGAAGTCTACTTTAATATTACAAACATTATTTCATGCCTTAAATTTAACTTTAAATAATAAAGCAAAAAAAACACCTAAATCTTTTAAGAGTTATAAGGGTGTAGAATTAATTGATAAGATAATTGATATAGACCAATCTCCTATTGGTAGAACACCTCGATCTAACCCTGCAACATATACTGGAGCATTTGGACCGATTAGAGACTGGTTTACAAGTTTACCCGAGTCTAAAACTAGGGGATATAAGCCTGGGCGCTTTTCTTTTAATGTTAAAGGAGGTAGATGTGAAGCTTGTGAGGGGGATGGCGTAATTACTTATGAAATGCATTTTTTACCTGATGTTTATATTCAGTGTGATGAGTGTAAAGGAACTAGATATAATAGAGAAACTTTAGAAATCAAATTTAAAGGTAAAAGTATTGCCGATGTTTTAGATATGTCAGTTGATGAAGGATGTGAATATTTTGAAAATATATCAAATATAAAATCAAAGTTATTAACTTTAAAAAAAGTTGGATTGGGCTATATAAAAATTGGTCAGCAAGCAACAACACTTTCGGGCGGTGAAGCACAAAGAATAAAACTTGCAAAAGAACTATCAAAGAGATCAACTGGAAGAACAATGTATATATTAGATGAACCAACAACAGGTTTACATCAACATGACATTAAAAAGTTATTAGAAATACTTCACACATTTGTTAAGCTTGGAAATACCGTAGTTGTTATTGAGCACAATTTAGATGTAATTAAAACAGCAGATTACATAGTCGATATGGGACCTGAGGGAGGTGTAAAGGGCGGAAATATTGTCGCCGAAGGTAAACCCGAAGAAGTTTGTAATATTAAAGATAGTTATACCGGTCAATTTTTAAGATCTTTATTAGTCTAATAACTTAAATATATTTAAAAAATAGTGTATAATAATTAGAATCATGATCAATTTATTAACCTCTTTATCAAAAACTATTCATTTCTCTTTAATAATTGCTGTACTTTTATTTGTAGGGTTATTTTATCAGAATGATGGGTTTGCTTTTGATACCATTTTTTGGAGTTGGTTATTTAGATATATTCATGTGATTGTTGCAATAATGTGGATAGGTTTATTATGGTATTTTAATTTTGTTCAAATACCAAATATGAGTAAAATTCCTGATGATCAAAAACCAGCTATAGGTAAGGTAATAGCACCTGCAGCATTATTTTATTTCAGATGGGCTGCAGCCCTAACAGTTTTGTCTGGATTAATTTTGGCATTATTAAATGGTTACTTGCATGATGCTATGACTTTAAGTATTGGATCAGGCATTCCAAAACATACAGCCATTGGTATTGGTATGTGGCTTGGCGTTATAATGGCTTTTAATGTTTGGTTTGTAATTTGGCCAAATCAAAAAAGAGCTTTGGGCATAGTAGAATGTGATCCTGATTTAAAAGCTAAATCAGCTAAAACTGCAATGTTATTTTCTAGAACAAATACTTTACTTTCTCTCCCAATGCTTTTAGCGATGGTAATGGCACAAAATCTTTATTAAACTTTTTCGTCTTCTTTTAAGATTGTTTTTTGGGAAACATTTAATCTAACTAATACTGTATTAGCAATATATATTGAAGAATAAGTTCCAAATACTACACCAAAAATCATTGCTAAAGAGAATCCTTTTAAAATTTCTCCTCCAAAAAAGAAAATTGATAATAGTGCTAACAAAGTTGTTATGGAGGTAATTAAAGTCCGAGATAAAGTTTCATTTATTGAAATATTAGTTAATTCAAATATTTTAATATCAGAATATTTTCTTAAGTTTTCTCTTACTCTATCAAATATAACGACTGTATCATTCATTGAATAACCAACTATTGTTAGTACTGCTGCAATAATTGATAAATTAATTTCAAGGCCAAGTAAGGAGAATAAACCAAGAGTAACTATAACGTCGTGAAACAAAGCTAAAATAGCACCAAGACTAAACTGCCATTCAAATCTAATCCAAATATAAATAAGCATTAAGAACAAAGCTACAGATATAGCAATAATTCCTGATTTTAACAGTTCTGCACTGACTTTTGGTCCAACGTTTTCTACTCTTCTAAAATTAAAATTATTTCCAAAAGATTTGTCTAAGTTTATTTTAATTTCTTCAATAATATTTTTATTATTATCATTTTCAAACTTAATTAAAAAATCTGTTTCATTACCAAAATTTTTAACTGAAACATCTCCTAAGTTCATTTGTTTAAGGTTATCTCTTAAAGAAGTAACATTAATTTTATTATCATTCGATCTCAATTCAATTAAGGTTCCACCCTTAAAATCTATTCCAAAGTTTAAGCCTTTAAAAACTAAAAAAAATAAAGAAATTACCACTAACGAAATTGAGAGAATGTTAAATTTATTGTAGTATTTATTGAATGCTATCATTTAAATCAACTCTTCCTTTTCCTTATTTTTTGAAACATATAAAGCGGTCAATAGTCTTGCTATAAAATATACTGAAAAAAGAGTAGTAAAAATTCCAATTCCTAATGTTAAAGAAAAACCTTTAATTGGACCTGATCCCATAAAAAACAAAATTATCGCTGCCAATAAAGTGGTTATATTTGCATCAAGAATAGCAGTTCTTGATTTTGTATAACCGCTATCAAATGCTATTAAATTATTTTTTTCATTTTTTAATTCTTCTTTAATTCTCTCAAATATTAAAACATTTGCGTCTACTGCCATGCCTACAGTTAAAATTATACCTGCTATTCCAGGCAAAGTGAGTGTAGCTTCAAATATTGTTAAAATACCTATTAATAGAAACAAATTCAAAACTAAAGCCGTATTAGTTATAAGTCCAAATATTTTATATTTTATAAAAATAAAGACTATGACAAGTAAGAAACCTATAATTAATGCAATCATCCCAGCGTTAATTGAGTCTTGCCCTAAATCAGGTCCAACTGTTCTCTCTTCAATAATTTCCAAAGGTGCGGGTAATGCACCAGATCTTAAAAGTAATGCTAAATCTGTTGCTGATTGGAATGTAAAACCACCACTAATTTGACCATTGCCACTTGGAATAGTATCTCTAATAACAGGTGCGCTTATTATTTTGCCATCTAAAACTATTGCTAATTGTCTCCCAATATTAACTGAAGTTGCCTTACCAAATCTTTTAGCGCCTACCCTGTCTAAAGTAAAAGATACAACAGTTTCATTAGTTTGATTGTCCATCCTAGGTTGAGCATCCAATAAATTATCTCCACTCAAAATGATTCTTTTGCTTACAAAGTCTTCATCTAAGTCATTTTCATACTTTAATTTTTCGACACCAAATGAATCTTCGTTATTATTAGATACAAATCTAAAAGTTAAATTAGCAGTTTTACCAAGCAAAGATTTTATTCTTTTTGGATCATCTAAACCAGGTAACTCAACTAAAATACGATCGTTACCTCTTTTCAATATATTAGGTTCATTAGTACCTATTTCATCAATTCTTCTTCTAACAATCTCTAATGCTTGATCTTGAGAAGAGGTTTTTAATTCAACAAGTCCTTGATTTGAAAAACTTAACTCTAAAGAATTACCTAAATCTTTAATATCAAATTTATGCGATTTAAATCTCGGATAATATGGATTAATTTCGCTATTTTCATCATTAAATTCATCAATTACATTTTTTTTAAATTGATCCTCAACTGTAAAAATAATTTTCTGATTTTTTATATTTAAATTACCAATTTTAATATTTTTACTTTTAAAAAAAGTTTTAATTAAAGATGTGGTATTTTGAAGTTTTTGATCAATTACTGGACTATTATCAATTTCTAAAAGAAGATATGATCCACCTTGTAAATCTAACCCAAGATTAATCTTTTTCTCAATAAATCTATTGTTTGGACTGAATAAATTGTTAGATGCAATAAAAATAAAAAATATACATATCAGAGAAATTAATATAATTCTTAATTTAGAAAAATATAACATTTCTCAAAATGATTTAATTATTTTTTAGTTTCTGCTGTATTTAAGAGACCTTGAATACCTGTTGCTTTAACAATTTCAACTTTAATGTTTTCAGCAATTTCAACTTCAACTTTATCATTATCAATAATTCTTTCAACAGTTCCTATAATACCACCAGATGTAATTACCTTATCTCCTCTTTTTAATCCTTCAACCATAGCCTTATGTTCCTTAACTTTTTTTTGTTGAGGACGTATTAGAAAAAAATAAAAAATAACAAATATTAAAATTAGAGGTATAAATTGACCTATTCCTGAACCTTCCATAAAACTCCTTTATTTAAGCTGATTTATTATACTACTTGTCAAATTAAAACAACTTTATTTCAATGAAATTTTTTCCAAATTATTCATGTAGGGTCTTAATTTTTCTGGAATAACAATAGACCCATCTTTTTGTTGATAGTTTTCCATAACAGCTATTAAAGTTCTTCCAATTGCCAAACCACTTCCATTCAATGTACCAACATTTATAGTTTCCTTATTAATATTCTTATACCTAGCTTTCATTCTAACAGCTTGAAATGTAGAGCATGAAGAACACGATGAAATCTCCCTATACTTATTTTCAGATGGTAGCCAAACTTCAATGTCATAAGTTTTTTCTGCACTAAAACCCATATCACCACTACATAAAATCATTTTTCTATAAGGTAATTCTAAAAGGTCTAGGATATCTGTTGCACAATTAGTCATTCTCTCTAACTCATCTAAACATTTTTCTTGTTCAACAATACTTACCATTTCAACTTTGTAAAATTGATGTTGTCTGATCATTCCTTTAGTATCTTTTCCATAACTACCAGCTTCTTTTCTAAAGCAAGGTGTAGATGCAACAAATCTCAATGGTAGAGATTTAAGGTCTATAATCTTATCTTTAACAATATTTGTTAAAATTACCTCAGCTGTAGGTATAAGAAATTTCCTGTCTGTACCCTCCTCAAGTTTTATTTCAAACTGATCCTTTTCAAATTTTGGAAGTTGTCCTGTCCCAAACATTGTATTTTCAGAAGCTAATAATGGCGGTGAGACCTCTTGATAACCATTTTTATAAATATGTGTGTCTAACATAAAGTTAGAAAGAGCTCTTTCTAGTAATGCCAATGCACCTTTAACAAAAACAAATCTTGAACCAGTAGTTTTAGTTGCCAAATCAAAATCTAACATTCCTAAATTTTCACCTAATTCATAGTGAGACTTAGATTTAAAATCAAACTTTGGTATATTGCCTGATTTTTTAACTTCAACATTATCGTTTTCATCTCTACCGTTTGGAACATCAGTGTGAGGGATATTTGGGATATTAGATAAAATTTTTTTTAATTTTTCACTTATGATTGTTTGTTGATTAGAAATTTTTTCAATATTTACTGAGATTTCTTTTGATTTTACAAACAAGGATTTATCTTTAGTTTTTGAAATATCTTTTTTTTCTTTTTCTAATGCCTCTTTTTTTTGAATTAATTCTCTATTTTCTACATCTAAAGTTTCAAGTTTTTTGAAATCTACATCTACTGCTCTTTTTTCAAGAGCTTTTTTAAAAGCACCAAAATTTTTTCTAATTTCTTTTAAATTATACATCTGGATCTTTTAAATTTTTATTTTCGATAAATTTTACTGAAAATATTGATAATTCATATAAAATTAATAATGGTATAGCTAAGCCAATTTGTGTTATTGGATCTGGTGGAGTTAATAATGCTGCTGCTGCAAATATCATTACTACAACATATTTTCTTCTTTTTTTTAAAAAATCAGAATCAACTATGCCGACTCTTGCTAATAAACTTAAAACAACAGGTAGTTGAAAACTTATTCCAAATGCAAAAATAAGTTTCATCACTAACGAAAGATATTCATTTACTTTAGCTTCAAGTTGAATTGGTAAATTTGTTGATAAACCTGTACTCTCAAATGATAAAAAAAATTTAATCGCTAGTGGCATTATTAAATAATACACTAACATTCCTCCTAAAAAAAATAAGATTGGTGTTAAAACTAAATATGGTAAGATTGCTATTTTTTCATGTTTATAAAGACCTGGTGCAATAAACTTCCAGATTTGCATTAATATAAATGGACAAGTCACAAAAAAAGCAACAAAAAAAGAAACTTTTAAATATGTTAAAAATGTTTCTTGTAATGCTGTAAAAATTAATCTTCTATCAGAACCGTCTTCTTTTACAGCTTGAGCAAAAGGTTCAACTAAAAACCCATATAAATGATCAGCAAAAAGATAACAAATTACAAAAAAAATTAATAAAAATATAAAACTATGGATTAATCTTCTCCTTAATTCTGTTAAATGACTAATGAAGCCAGTATCTTTATCTTCATGACTCATCTTTTTTATCTTCTTTTTTTTCGATATGGTTATCTTCAATATCTATATTTGTAACTTCATTTTGAATATTATTGATATATTTTTTTGCTGTACCAATCCAAGATCCAATTTTTTTCAATAGTATTGGGAAATCTTTTGGTCCTAGAACAATTATAGAGACCGCAACTATAATTAAAATCTCAAACCAACCAATAGTAGGCATGTGGTTTATTCTTTATTGTTTGAATCTTGATTTTCGTCAGAAATGTTTTTAGGATCAACATCATCAGTTACATCTGATGCCATACCCTTTTTAAAACTTTTAATGCCTTTAGCAACATCACCCATCAGACTTGATATCTTACCTCTACCGAATAGTAATACTACAAGGATTACAACTATTGCTATTTGCCAAATTCCAATACTCATATTAAGTTTATAACCTTTTTAATAATATTTTGAAAGTGACTTTTTATTCATTATCTTCATCACTTAAAGTACTATTTATTATTTCATCAATATTTGAATAAATATCCTCTTTTTTTTCATCTTGTTTTTCTTTATAGAATTTTCCAGTGCCAAATATAGCATTATCAACACTTGTTGTATCTATCATACCAGCAGCACCAAGTTCATCTACAGTGGGTAAATCAGACAATTTTTGCAAATTAAAATGACTTAAAAAATCCTCAGTTGAAACGTATTGTATTGGTTTACCTGGTACATCTTTTCTGCCTCCTGGTTTAACCCAGTTAAGTTCCATTAATATTTCCAACGTATTTGTACCAAACGCAACACCTCTAATTTCCTCGATTTCGGCCCTTGTAACTGGTTGATGATAAACAATTATAGCTAAAGTTTCTATAGCAGCTCTTGATAATTTTTTTTCAACTATTTTTTCTTGTTTCATTAAATTTGATAAATGAGGGGATGTTCTAAAAGACCATTTTTTTGAAATACAAACTAAATTAATTCCACGATTTGAATATTCTTTTTGTAACTTTTCTAAAGATTTTTGAATATTAATTTTTTTTGAAAGTTTATTTTCTATAGTATCTGTATCTAAAGGTTCAGCAGCAGCAAAAATTATTGCTTCAATTTCTTTTTCAATAGATGTTAATTTTGCAGGAAAATTAACTACATTATCATTTTTTTCTAACTTTTTTTTATTCATATATTTTCTTTGACATAAATATTATCAAACATTTTATCTTGTTTAATTTTTAAATTTCCTTCTTTTACTAATTCTAAAGAACCTGCAAAAATTCCTGCCTTTCCAGTTTTTTGATATCTTTTTTCAATTTTAAAATTACTTGGAATTAATTCATCTAAATTTTTCCATTCAATTAATTTACCAAAAAAATTCTTTATAGTTTTAATTCCATCTTCTGTTGTAAATACTGGTAATTTTGGAATATTCATTTTTTGAAAATCTTTAGTCATTATTATAGTTGAATAAGCTTTAAGAAGTTCAAATAAATTTAGTTTGTATTCAGAACTATAAATAGATCTAATGCTACCTTTCATTCCTCTTGTTCTTATTTCCCTACCAAGTCTTTTTCTTTTTAACATTTGATCAGATAGTAATCTTATTAATTCTAATTTTTTTAATTGAAGCTTAAGTTTATTTGCAACTTCTTGAACTTTAAACTCTTCTTCAATAGTTCCAGGCAATAATAATTTAGACTTTAAATAAGCTAACCAAGTTGCCATTAAAAGATATTCAGATGCAACTTCTAAGTTAAGTTCTTTTTTATTAGATATATAATCATGAAATTGATCTGCTAGTTTTGTGATTGAAATTTCTTCAAGATTAAGTTTCTGAGCTTTGGCTAGCTCTAGTAGAACATCAAGTGGGCCATTATAATTGTCTATATTAACTTCAAATAAAGAGGTTTTAGATTCGATCATTAATCAATATTAACTTAAATTTTTATAAAATTCCGATGTTTTTTTGATTATAAATGAATTAAGTTTAGGCGAATTATTAGCTACAATAAACATTTCTTTTATATCTCCATTACAATGTAAAGCTAAATTACAACCAGCGTCAAATGCTTTAATTGTATTTTGTTTTAATGAGTATTTTAAGCTTTTCATCGATAAATCATCAGAAATTAATAAGTTTTTAAATCTAATTTGATTTCTAATAATCTTAATCATTTTCTTTGAATGTGTGGCTGTATTTTTAGGATCTATTTTTTCATAAATAACATGAGCTGTCATTGCGAATAGAGAATTTTTTTTTTTGAATACTTTAAAATCATTTTGTTTTAAATAATTGAATGATTTTTTAATTATCGGAGTAAAATGATGACTATCAACTTTAGCTAAACCATGGCCAGGTATATGTTTAATAACTGTACCGATAGAATTTTTCCTAAAAAATTCAATACATATATCACCAATTTTGGAGGCAACATCCGGATTTTCAGAAAAAGAGCGATTTCCAATTATATTTGAGGAACCTTTGTATTTTAAATCTAATACTGGCACTGTATTGATATTTATTCCCAAAATTGAAAGTAAGTAACTAATATTATCAATGAAAAGTTTATAATTTATATTAAATTCTCTTTTATTTTTTAAAAATAATTTTCCAAAATAATAAGATGATAAATGGTTTAGTGAAATAAACTTATATAACCGATTAACACGGCCACCTTCTTGATCAATTAAAATTGGATATTTTTTATCTTTAAAAATTTTTCTAATATGTTTTGTTAGATTTATAATTTGTTTTATACTTCTCAAATTCCTAGAAAATAAGATAATACCCCATGGTTTATGTTTTTTTAAAAATTTAATTTCTTGTGCTGTTAATTTTACACTTTTGATACCTGTAATAAATGATTTTCGGTTAATCATTTTTATCAATAAGTTCCCAAAAAAAATAATTTTTCTTTTTTTTTGATTGGGTATTTTTTACATATTCAATAATGTTCTGTGTATCATCTTCTAAAATCGGTAATTTGTTAGAATATACCTCTATTTTTTTGTTAATATTTGAAAGAGATCTAAATGATTTTTTTTTGTACGAGTCTGAAAAATAGTATTTACATATAAAAAAAATGAAAAGAATAATTATAATTGAATAAATAAAATATTTTAATTCTTTAATCATTACATTTTATTAGGTGTATCTACACCAATTATTTGCATACCTGATTTGATAACATTAGAAATTACTTTTAAAAAAATCAATTTTTCATCAGAAATTTTTTCATCATTAATAAATCTTTTTTGTGGATTTTCTTTTCCTAAATTCCAATATGAATGAAATTCAGATGCTAATTCATATAGAAAAACTGGGATACGATGTGGTTCAAGTTTTGTGCAAGATATATCAATACATTTTGGCCATTCGGAAATTTTTTTTAATATTTTAATTTCGTCTTCTGAATATTCAAATTTAAAACTATTTATTTTAATATCTAAATTCAAATCTTTATTGAGGTGTCTAAATACTGAAGAAATTCTAGCATAACAATATTGGACATAATAAAGAGGGTTATCTTTTGATTTTTCCTTAACTGCGTCAAAATCAAAATCTAATTGAACATCACTACTTCTATTAAGCATTATAAATCGAGTAGCATCTTTACCAACTTCTTTAATTAAATCATCAACAGTTATATAGTCCCCTTTTCTTTTTGACATTTTAAAAGGTTTCTTATCTTTAAGAAGTTTTACAAGTTGGCTAATTTTACAAATTAATTTGTTTTTTTTACCTGATAGAGCCTCGACTGAAGAAGAAATTCTTTTAATATACCCAGAATGATCCGCACCAAGAATATTAATCAAATAATCAAAATTTCTATCTAGTTTATTTTTGTGATAAGCAACATCGCTTGCAAAATAAGTCCAACTACCGTCTGACTTTTGTAGGGCTCTATCTTTATCATCACCAAAATCTGTAGATTTAAAAAGTAACTGTTCTCTCTCTATCCACTCATTATTATCTTCACTTGCTGGTGCTTCGATTTTTCCTTTATAAACAAACTTTTTTTTTTGAAGAAAATCGATAACTTTTTCTACTTCATTATTTTTGACTAATTTTTTTTCACTAAAAAAATTGTCATGATTAATTCCAAGAATATTAAGGTTATTTTTAATTAGTTTTAAAGCTTCTTCTATAGATAAAATTGTTAATTCTTTAGATATTTTTTCAAAATCTGTGAAATCAATTTTCTTTTTTAAATTTATTATATTTTTAGCAAAATCTATTATGTAATCCCCAGGATATAAATCATCATTATCCTTGGGGAAAGTTTCATTATAGATAATCTCTCTAATTCTAAAATAAACAGATTTTGTAAAATTTATTATCTGATTGCCGTAATCATTTACATAATATTCTTTTGTAACTTTATGTTTATTAAAAAGTAAAATGTTAGCAATAACATCTCCTAAAATTGCCCCTCTACAATGACCCACGTGTAAAGGTCCTGTTGGGTTAGCTGAAACAAATTCAACTAAATAATTATTTTTTTTTTCTTTTGTATTAATTCCAAAAGTTTTAGAGTTTTTAGCGATCTCTTCTATAAAATTTGTCCAAAAAATTGCTTTGAATTTAATATTTATAAAACCTGGTTTTAAAATTGATATTTTCTCAATTAAATTATCATTTTTTTTAATTGCTTCTGCTAAAATATTAGCTAAATCCATTGGAGGTTTTTTATTTACTTTTGATAAAACCATTGCAACATTTGTTGATATGTCACTGTTAAATTTTAAGGGAGGTGTCTCAGTTGTAATTCCATCTAGTTTATCTGGTAATATCAAGTCACCTTTATTAGAAATATCTAACAAAATTTTATTAATTTTATCTAAATAATTTTCAAAAATATTCATTTGTTATGATTATAAAGATTAATTGCATATCTGTCTGTCATACCTGATATAAAATCTGAAATTGCTCTATATTTGCCTTTAGATAATTGTTGATTAGAGATAAATTTTTTTGGGTTTTGTTTTATCTGATTAAATAATCTTTTTATAATTAGTTTGCCTGTATTATTTTTCTTTAGTACATTTTTATTATTATACATTTTAAACTTTAGAAAATATCTAATTTCATTTTCAGATTTTCTAACTTTATCAGAAAAGTTAACCATTAAAAAACTTGTTTTATTAATATCTTTATATTTTTTAATATTGTTAGAATTTAAATTTTTTTTTGTATTGTTTATCAAATCTTTTATCATATGATCTATAGAGTCTCTAATAATCTGATATGTTGCTATTTTATAATTACGTTTATTAATTTTTTTTTTATATTTTTTGTAAATATCTTTAAAGAAATCAATTTCAACCAATTCTTCTAGTTTAAATAAATTTGCATTTATTCCATCTTGGATATCATGATTATTATAAGCTATATCATCAGAAATTGCTGATATTTGTGCCTCTATCGATGGATATGTATTAAAACTGATCTTATTTTTAAAATTCTTAATACCTATTAAATCATTAACTAAATCCAAGTCATCTACTGGTCCATTATGCTTTAGTAGTCCTTCTAAAGTTTCAATTGAAAGATTTAAACCACTAAATTTTAGATATTTATTTTCTAAAAACATAACGATCCGCAAAGTTTGTAAGTTATGGTCAAACCCTCCATGATATTTCATACATTCATTTAAAGACTCCTCCCCAGCATGACCAAATGGTGTATGACCTAAATCATGGGCTAAACTCAAAGTCTCAGCTAAATCTTCATTTAATTTAAGATATCTCGCAATAGACCTGGCAATTTGAGCTACTTCCATAGAGTGAGTTATTCTTGTTCGATAATGATCCCCTTCTGTATTAACAAATACCTGTGTTTTATGTTTAAGCCTTCTAAATGAAGCACAGTGAATAATACGATCTCTATCTCTTTGAAAAGGAGTTCTGTATTTAGATAAAGATTCTTTGAATATTCTACCTTTGCTTTTAAATAATCCAATCTTTGAGTATTTTTTCATCCTTTAAAATAAAATTTTAAGTATTATATTAGTAATACCAGTGATCAATTATGATTAAAGAAATTAAATTTACTGATAAAGCACTAAAACAGATCAATGTTTTATTGTCCAAAAAGGATAAGGGATCCTTTTTTAGAATCGCTATTAAAGGTGGTGGTTGTTCAGGCTTCCAATATGAATTTACCTTCGATAAAGAAAAAGCAGCGGATGATTTAAATTTCGAGAACATACTAATTGATAAAACATCTGCAGATCTTTTAAAGGGATCAGAAGTTGATTATGTATCTGAATTAATTGGTGAGCAATTTAAGATAACAAACCCACAAACAAAATCATCTTGTGGTTGTGGTGTTTCTTTCTCACTTTAATGATTATTTCCTCGTGGAATGTAAATTCTGTTCGAGCTCGTATTGAAAATATCAAAAGTTATCTTTTAAAATATAAACCAGATATTGTAATGATGCAGGAAATTAAAACTGAAGATGTAAACTTTCCTTATGATGATTTTTCAGCAATGAATTATGAAAGTCATGTATTTGGTCAAAAAAGCTATAATGGTGTTGCTATTATTTCTAAAGTAAAATTAAAAAACATTAAAACAGATTTAATTAAAGATAAATTAAAACAATCAAGAATAATTTCAGCTGAACTTGAATATAAGAAAAAAAATATTCAATTAATAAACATTTATACACCTAATGGTAATCCTGTTGATACTGAAAAATATGACTATAAAAAAAAATGGCTTGATGATTTAATAAAACAATTAAAAACATTGAGTAAAAAAAATTCAAATATCATTCTCGCAGGTGATTTCAATATCATTCCAGCAGCAGAGGATGTTTATAATCCAAAAGGCTTCGAGGACGATGCTTTATTTAGATTAGAAATAAGAAAAAAATTAAGAGAAATAATTAATCTTGGTTTTAATGATGTTTATAGACATTTTAATGAAACCAAAGAAGAATATACGTTTTGGGATTACATGAGAGGTGCTTGGCAAAAAAATAATGGCATGAGAATTGATCACTTCTTAGTTTCGAATTCTTTAATTGATCAAGTTAAAAGTATAAATATCAATAAAGATCCAAGAGGTCGTGAAAAACCATCAGACCATACACCGATTGAAATAACTTTAGCTTAAAGATTTTATTTTATTTACAAGTTCTTCGTTAATATTTCGTGGACCTTTGTCTAATCTATTTTTATGTCTTCTCTCTCCTGGAAGTCTGACCCCCTCAAATGATTTCATCTTATCAAAAAATTCTTCAGCATGTTTTTGCCAGTTAGTTCCTGCAGTTTTATCTGGTGATATAGCTAAAATAAATTCCCCTCCACTTGGAGGTCCACCATCGTTATTATCTTTAGCGGCTGTTTCAAAACTAAAATTGTCACCCACTAATGCACCAGCCATTAACTCAACCATCATTGCTATTGCAGAACCTTTATAACCACCAAAAGGAAGTAATACACCACCATCAGCTATTGCTCCTGGATCAGTTGTCTCTTTACCATCTTTAGTTAAACCAGTTCCAAGTGGCACCTTGTGCCCTTCTCTTTTGGCAACTTGAACTTCACCCATTGCCATTGATGCTGTTGCCATATCATAAACAACTGGAGTTTTGCCAGGTCGAGGCCATGCAAATGAAATTGGATTTGTTCCAAATAATGGTTTGATTGCTCCAGCAGGAGCTACAGCAGGTTTATAAGATGTACAAGCGAAAGCAACTAAACCTTCTTCTGCTAATTTTTCTGTCTCAGGCCACATCGCTGCCATATGATGAGAGTTATTGATTGCAAGAACTGCTACACCATTTTCCTTTGCAGTTTTGGTTAATTCAGGCAAACCCTTATTCAAAACTACAGGTGCTAAACAATTATTTCCTTGAACTTTTATTACTGATGAAGAAATCTTTTTTACTTCAGGTTTTCCTTTGCCATTAATTTTTCCACTTTTTAAACCACTTACATATGCAGGTAACCTAAACAAACCATGAGATAAAGATCCGTCTCTTTCAGCATTTCTAATTAAATCTGATAGTATAGATGCTGTTTCATCATCACATCCATTAGCTAGTAATGTTTTTTTAGCTAAATCAAAAATTTCATCTAAAGTGAGGGAAACTGTGCTCATCCCATTATTAGATATTATTTATAGATAAAGATCAATTTTTAATTAACAGCCTTTGAAAGATTTCGACATGTTGCTAATTAAGTCAAAATATAAATCTTTACCAGGGTTAAGAGTCGCTCCTAATGGATCAATGACCCCTGTTGCAACATTAGTATCTTTTGCTACAGCCTTAATAATATCAGGATTAAATTGAGGCTCTGAAAATATACAACTTACTTTATCATGCTCGATTATTTCTCTAATCTCAGCTAACTGTTCAGCACCAGGCATTACGTCTGTATTTACAGTAAATGCACCAAGAATATTAATACCAAATCTTTCTTCAAAATATTGATATGCATCATGAAAAA
>CACJEC010000008.1 GCA_902592325.1 uncultured Pelagibacteraceae bacterium | reverse complement strand
AGCCTATATGTGGAGTAAGTAGTGCATTAGGTAAAAATCTAAGTTTATTATTTTCTGGTAATGGCTCTTTTTCATAGACATCTATACCTGCGCCAGCAATAACATTTGTAGATAAAGCGATAATTAAATCATCCTCATTAATAATTGGTCCTCTTGAAGTATTAATAATAAAAGAAGTTTTTTTCATTTTATCCATTTCCTTTAAGGTAATACAATCTTTGTATCTATCTCCACCTTGAACATGAATAGATAAAAAATCTGAGACTTTTATTAAGTCTTCTTTGCTACAAGGAAGTACATCTAATTTTTTACATGTATCTAAATTGAGATTTTCACTCCATGCCATAACTTGCATACCAAAAGCTCTGCCAATTTTAGCTACTTGTGATCCAACTTTACCAAGACCAATTAATCCTAAAATTTTTCCTTTAAGTTCTACCCCAATACTTGATTGCCAATATCCTTGATACATGTTGTCTATCTCTTCTTTTAAATTTCTAGCTAGTCCTAATATTAAAGCCCATGTCAATTCAGGTGTTGGATTAATATTGCTGTCAGTTCCACAAACTATAATTTTTCTTTTTTTAGCAGCTTCAAGATCTATTGATTTATTTCTTAGACCACTTGAAATAATAAATTTTAATTTACTGAGATTTTCTATTAAATTTTTTGTAATTGGAGTTCTTTCTCGCATTATCAATAAAGCCTCAAAATCTGCTAATTGTTCAAGAGCATCAGTTTCATCAATAAATGGTTCACTAAAAATCTTAAATTCATACTTCCCAGATAATTTTTCCAAATCCACAAATTGTTGGGAAACATTTTGATAATCATCCAAAATCGCAACTTTAAGCATTTTTAATTTCCTTATTTGATAAAAATAAACCTAATATAATTAATACGGCACCAATCAAGTGAAAAAATTGAAACTGCTCATTATAAAAAAATATTGCCATTAGTGTGCTGAACAATGGAATCAAAGATAAGAATATGCCCGCTCTATTAGCTCCTATAATTGAAACTGCTCCCGCCCAACAATAATAAGAACCAATACTTGGGAATATTGCAACATAAACTAAAATATAAATGAGATTTCCGCTTATCTCAATAATTTTATCCTGTGTTATATCTAAAATAAATAGTGGTAAAAGAAAAATTAATCCAAATGTGCAAATTATGTGGACAAGAGAAAGTAAAGATACTTCAAAGGTTCTTTTTCTTAAATACGCAGAATATATTCCCCAAGCAATTATTGCTCCAATCATGAATAAATCTCCTTTATTAAAATTTAAGGTAAGTAAAATATTTAGATCAAGTCTGGTAATAATAGCTAAAATTCCTAAGACTGAAATAAGTAACCCAGATATTTGAAAAACATTTGTTTTTTCAATTTTTAATAAAAAACAAACTAAAATTATTGTTACAGGTATTGCGGTATTAAAAAGTGATGCATTAATTACTTGGGTATAATTTAAAGCATTATAAGTAAAAGAGGTAAATATACATACACTAGTAGAGCCTAGAATAAGAAATAATGATAGATTTCTTTTGATGTGATTTTTTAATTTTAATATCTCTTTATAGGTAAAGGGAAGTAGTATTATCCATACTAGGCACCACCTTAAAAAGGCAAGTGAGTTTGGAGGTATATTTTCTAAGTAAGCAAACTTTGCTAATGTAAAGTTACCTGCCCAAAATAATGTTGCACAAACCAACATTATATATGCTTTGGTATTTTGCATATATTAACTGAATCTTGACGAGCTATAAGGGTCCAAATTTAAGTTAGTATTTTCTTTAGCTATCATCCCAGATACAATCTTTCCAGATATTGGACCTAAAGTCCATCCTAAATGATGATGACCAAAACAATAAAATATATTTTTATGATTTTTTGAAGGTCCCATTACTGGCAAAAAGTCTGGGAGTGTTGGTCTAAAACCTAACCACTCATCTTGATGTTCGGGTAAATCCCCAAGCATATATTTAGCGTTTTCAATTAAATTTTTAATTCTAGATTTAGATAATGGATTTTCTAATCCTCCAAACTCAACTGTGCCTACAACTCTTAAACCTTGTTCCATTGGTGTAATTCCAAATCCTCTATTTGAAAAAATTACAGGTCTAGATAAAAGATGGTCACAATTTTTAAAATGAATGTGGTAACCTCTTTCGGTATCTAATGGAATTTTTTCCCCAAGATTATCTGTAAGTTTTTTTGAAAAGGCTCCGCATGTAATTACAATTTTATCAAAGCTGTAATCTTGATTTTCAGTATTAAAAACAGGTTTATCATCAACAATTTTTATATCCTTAATATTTGTTTTTTTAAATTTTCCACCTTTTTTTAAAAAAAGCTCAAATAATTTTAAAAGTATTTTTTTTGGATTTCTAGCGTGTCTAGCGTAAGGGTAATAAACACCTGCATGATAAAAAGGTTTTATATAAGGTTCAAGATCATGAATTTCTTTTTTACTTACAAGTTGTTGTTTTACACCTAATTCATTCCTCACTTTAATTTCTAATTCTCTACTTTTTAAATCTTGATCATTCCAAATATATAATATCCCTTTTTCTTCAACTAAACCCTCTAAGTCTATCTCATCAAATAATTCATCATATGCTGGTAGAGCAAGATCTAAAATTTGGTGCATATATTTTGCTGTATGCATCATTTTTTTCTCTGACGTATTCATAATAAATTTAATAAACCAAGGTATCATTTTTGGAACATAGTTCCATTTAAGTGCTAAAGGACCAGTTGAACTTAATAACATCGCAGGAACATCTGCTAAAATATCTTTTCTATTTAAGGATAAAGAAGCATAAGGAGAAAAATGACCTGCATTTCCATATGAAGCTGCAGGGCTACCGGGCTCATCTCTATCAAACAAAGTAATTTCAAATCCTTTTTTTTGTAAAAATAAAGCGTTAGAAATACCTTGGATGCCCGCTCCTACAATTCCAATTTGAGATTTAGTTTGCATAATAAAATTATACTGCTTTTTTTATTAAATATTTAAGCGACAAATTATACTTATGCTATTGATTGATCACTATGAATTTTTGCACTCATTACTATCCCAAAACCAATCATTGTTGCCAACATAGATGATCCTCCATAAGACATAATGGGTAATGGAGAACCTACTATTGGAAGTAATCCTAAAACCATACTCATATTAATTACAATATATACAAACATAGATGTACCAAAACTATAACAAAATAATTTTGCAAAATAACTTCTAGAAATAGATCCTATCCTAATTATTCTGTAAATAATTATGGCGTAAATTAAAAGAAGGATCACAGATCCAAAAAAACCAAACTCTTCTGAAAAAAGTGTAAAAATAAAATCTGTATGTTTTTCAGGTAAAAATTCTAAATAACTTTGTGTACCTTTTAAAAAACCTTTGCCAAAAAGTCCTCCTGAGCCTACAGCAATTTTAGATTGAATAATTTGATATCCTGCACCCAATGGATCTCTATCTGGATTTAAGAAAGTAAGAACTCTTAATTTTTGATAAGGTTTTAAAAAGGATATTATAAAAGGAAGTGATAAAACAGATATTAAAAATGAATAAAAAAAATATTTATGATTCAGTCCTGCAAACCACAAAACTACAAGCCCACTGATTGAGATCAGCAATGCAGTACCTAAATCAGGCTGAATTATAACTAAACTCATTGGTAAAAATATAATAATCAAAGATATTATGACTGAATAAAAAGAGTTAACATTATCCAAACGCTTTCTATGGAAAAACTTTGCCAAGCAAAGAATTATAAATATTTTCATTAGTTCAGATGGTTGAATATTTATAAAATATAAGTCAACCCATCTCTGAGAACCGGATGCAGTAATACCAAAGTGAATTGTCCAAATTAACATAGCAGTTATTGATAAATAACCTAAATAACCAACCGAAAACCAAAACCTTATGTTAAAAAAAGAAATTACCAACATTAACAAAGTAAATATTACAAATTTAAAAAAATGACTTTTTGTGTGAAAAAGCACCTGACCACCATCAGTTGAATACATTGTAGCTAGACTAATTACACCTAATAAGAGAATACAAAATAATAATATGAAATCTAATCCTCTAATTCTTCGAAAAAAATTACCTTTGTTTTCTAACTTTCTGTGTAAATACATTTAAATTTCTAAATATTTATTTGTTACAAAATTTTTCCTAACTTCATGTCTATCGATTATTTTCTTAAATAATATTTTTGCTAATGGAGCTGCATTTGAACCACCCGAACCACCATGCTCAATTAAAATGCTTAAGGCATATCTTGGATTTCTATATGGGCCAAATGCTACGTATAAAGCGTGATCTCTTTCTTCATAAGGAATTTCAGATGTTTTAAGATCTAATTCACGATCTCTTTCGGTAATTCTTTTAACTTGTGCTGTTCCAGTCTTTCCTGCAAATTGATATTTAGGATCGTCTATTCGCGATCTATAAGAAGTTCCTCTTATCTCGTTAGTTGAGCTAAACATAGCATCTTGAATAAATTTAATATTTTTTTTATTTTTAATTAACTGAATAAATTTATCTTCTTGCACATTCTTATTATCTTTTAAGACAAGCTGTGGATAAATTTTATGACCACCATTAGCTATTTGTGCAGTCATTAAACAAAGTTGAATTGGAGTTGTTTGAATATAACCCTGACCAATTCCAGTAATAATAGTTTCACCCAGTAACCAATTTTTACCTAGAGCATTTTTTTTCCATACGGTGCTTGGTATTAAGCCGTTTTTTTCATTACCAAATAAATTGCCGAAAGCTTTATTTCCTAATCCAAAATTTTTTGCTGTTATACTTAGTTTGTCTACACCAAGTCTTCTAGACACCTCATAAAAATATGTATCACAAGATTGTTTCATTGCCTCTCTCATGTTTACATAGCCATGACCCTCTTTTTTCCAACAATGATAAGTTTGTCCATATAATTCTAATGGGTGTTTATGTCCTCTACAATTAACAGTAAATTTTGGACTCACAATTTCGTTTTCTAATGCTGACAGTGCTACAATTGGTTTAATTGTTGATCCTGGAGAATAATTTCCAGATAATGATTTATTTATTAAAGGTTTCATTGGATTATTTCTTATTAATTGCCAGTCATCTTGACTAATACCAAACACAAACGCATTTGGATCAAATGAGGGGGAAGATTGCATCGCAATCACATGACCTGTAAATATATCCATCACACAAATAGAGCCTGATTTATTTTTTAATAATTCATTTGCTAATTTTTGAACTTCCGTATCTACAGTTAATTTTACTGTTTCACCCTTATCGCCTTCTTGAAATGCTAATTGACTAATTCTTCTTCCGTATGCATTGACTTCATATCTTTCAATAGAATTGCTTCCAATTAATTTGTTCTCAAAAGTTTTTTCTAAACCTATTTTTCCTACTTTTAATCCTTGAACAAATTTTTCTTTTACCATTTCACTAGAAATAATGTCATTTTCACTCGCCTGACTTACATAACCGAGAATATGGGTATAATTTTCTTTATATGGATAATTTCTAGAAATCGAAATAATGGGTTTTACCCCATTTAAATCATACAAATTATTATTAATTTTTGAAAAATTTTTCCAATTTAAGTTATCAGCTACAATTAGAGTTTCCCAAGGTTTTATTTCTTTTTTTCTTTTGATAATTTTTTGGAATTCTTTATCAGACAGTTCTAAAATATTTTTAATTCTATTCATGGTATATCTAAAATTATCTACTTGCTCTGGAATTAAATGAAGTTGATATGCTTCAAAATTTCCAGCAATTGTATTTCCAAAATAATCTTGAAAGTCACCTCTTACTGGGGGCAGTTTCCATTCTCTTATTCTATTTTTATCTGATAGAGTTAAATATTTCTTATTTTCTTTAACTTGTAGAAAAAATAATCTACTAACTATTCCTCCTAGAATTAATACTTTAGCAGCAGCTAAAATAAACATTCTTCTACTTATTGAATTTAATTTGATTACATTATCACTTTGATCAATCATTTATTGCCTTTAAATAATAATTTAAAAAATATGATGATGGAACATAAAATAGAAAAGTAAAAAGATTATTAATTATATAAAACATAATATCTAATTCATATGAAAAAAATAAAAATAAAACTGAATAGTTAATTGAGTTAATTAAACTAATAACAAATAGAAAATAAAACCAATCTTTTATTAGGTGGGGTCGTATAGTTATATTTCTGAGATAAGAAGCAAATATACAAACTAAAATATAAGAAAAAGAGCTTATTCCTAAGGGTAAACCAACAACTGTATCATTAATTAAACCAGCAATAAAAACCAATAAATAATCGAACTTATTATATTCTTTAAGAGCAAAATAAAAAATTAATATGAATGGAAAATTGAAAGAAAAATAATCTAAATTCAGATAATTAAAATCAAATTCATTTAATACAGAAACAAATAAAACTATAATCGGTAAAAAAGAATAAATTTTATAGAGATAATTTTTTTTCTCAAATTTAATCATTTGCCTTTTTCCCTTTATTTAAAATACAATTTTTATATTCTTGAGTTCCAACTTTAAAACCTTTTTTAAATCCTGACTTTTGACATTTAGAACTGTAGATTAAATTCATTCTTAAGAAGCTTAATTCTTTTTGATCAATAGAATTTTGTTTAATCAAATTATTTTGCTCTTCTAATGTCTTTTGTAATTTCAAAATTTTAATGTTAGAATTATTCATTTGAGACTTTAGTGTCTGGTTTTCTTCCAAAAATTTTTCATTTGTTTCTCTTAAAATCTCTAATTCCTCGTCAAGTATATCTAGTTTTATTTTTTCAGTACTTGATGAAGAATAATCATCTGTGTTATCTTCGATAATAGTCTCCGTATCAGTTTCTTGTTCTTCTATTTCTGCAAATACGTATTTTAATTGCTGAAAATCACTATAAAAATTAACTAGAAATCTATTATCAATATTGTTTATTCTTCCTACGGGAATTCCACTTTTATAAATTGAGCCAGTTCCAGAAGTATAAGCAATACCTTGGTCTTTAATATTATCAATTAAGTTATCTTTTATATACTTAATTTCTGCAGTATTATCCCCATTACCAATAATAATTGCTTGGACATTTCCTGGGGTAATAGAAATTGGAACACTTGAATTTAAATCTGAAAGCAATAACACTCTTGAGGTTCTAAAGTTAACCTCAATTACCCTACCTACTAAATAACTTTTATCATAGATATTTGTTCCTATTTTAACTTTATCTAAACTGCCTTTATTTATAATTATTGTTTTTAAAAAAGGACTATCATGATCAACTATAACTTTTGCTAAAATTTTATTTGATGAAAATCTATAATCTTCAATTAATTCTTTTAATTCATTATTTTCACTTATTATAATTTCATTAGATATTTCCTTTGCCTTTAAATTTTCTAATTCTTTTTTATTAATATTAAATTCACTATAAAAATTAGAATATTCTAATATTCCTTTATAAGATGAAGCTATAAAATTTTCTGGTATTGAAACAATAAATGAAGATCTAAATACAACTTCATTCAAAATTGATCTTAAATTATTTACAATTTTAAAATTAAAACTAGATAAAAAAATTATAAAAATTGATAAAAAAACTAGAGTTAATAAAGAAAATTTCTGTTTTGTAGTTTTTTTTAAAAAAGCAGATCGGATTGCTATTATAAAATCATCTCTGCTTGAGGCCATTATTCTTAATACTCAGTCAGCATAGTAGAAAATGTTTGTTCTTGATCTAAAGCTTTGCCGGTACCAATAGCAACACAAGACAATGGATCTTCTGCTATATGGACTGGTAAACCTGTTTCCTTAGAAAATCTTTTATCAATATTTTTCAACAAGGCTCCCCCTCCAGTTAATGTGAGGCCCATATCAACTAAATCAGCTGATAGTTCTGGTGGTGTTGCTTCTAAAGCGTCTTTAATACCATCAACCATTTCTTTTAAAATATCATTTAAAGCTTCGGCAGTATCTTCTTCCGTAATATTTACTTCTTTAGGTGTTCCAGATCTTAAATCTCTTCCTTTAACTGGATAAGTATTATCGTTTGTTGGGATAGCGGTACCTATTTCTTTTTTAATTTTTTCTGCAGTGCTATCACCAATCATTAAATTATATTCTCTTCTCATATAATTTACTAAAGCACCATCCATAGCATCTCCTGCAACTCTTAAAGATTTTGAATAAACTAGACCTCCTAGAGACATCACTGCTATTTCACTTGTACCACCCCCAATATCAACTACCATTGAACCTGTAGCTTCAGAAATTGGAAGATTAGCCCCTATAGCTGCTGCAATAGGTTCCTCAATTAATTGGACTCTTCTCGCCCCTGCTGCAAGAGCACTATCTTGAATAGCTTTTCTTTCCACAGGAGTAGATCCAGTTGGTACACAAATTAAAATTCTTGGATTTGCAAAAGTACTTCCTTTATGAACTTTTTTAATAAAATGTTTAATCATTTCCTCTGTCACAATAAAATCTGCTATAACACCATCTCTTAATGGTCTAATTGCACTAATATTTCCTGGAGTTCTACCAAGCATTGTTTTCGCCTCATCTCCAACAGCTAAAACTTGTTTTTTTCCAGCTTGATCAACGATTGCTACTACAGATGGCTCATTAAGAACAACACCATGGCCTTTCAAAACAACCAATGTATTAGCGGTACCTAAATCAATAGCCATGTCTTGGCTCCAAATTTTCTTAACTCTATCAAATATTCCCATTTTTATATTCCTTTAACTTTTTGACTTTTTTGCTCAATTGGATTTTGCTCCATTGGTGCAGTTTTTTCTCTTTTAATAATCATCTTATTTAGTGCATTAATATATGCATTGGCTGATGCAACTAATGTATCTGTATCAGCTGCTTGCCCAACTGTTGTTTTACCATTTTCCTCAATTTTGACACTTACTGTAGCTTGAGCATCTGTTCCTTCAGTTACAGCATGCACTTGATAAAGTTGTAAATTAACATCGTGTGGATATAAACTTTTTATACACTTAAATATCGCATCAACTGGTCCATCTCCAGTTTCTATTGCTTTCTTTACATCTCCATAAACATCTAAAGTCATTTCTGCTTTTTGTGGTTCTCCTGTGCCTGCAAAAACTTTCAGTGATTTTAAGTTTATTGCATTTACTTTGTTATCAATAATTAAACTATCATCAATTAAAGCAATAATATCTTCATCATAAACATGTTTTTTTTTATCAGCTAATATTTTAAACTTTGCAAAAGCATTGCTAACTATGTCATCTGTTAAGTCAGGATAACCTAAACTGACTAATTTATCTTTAAAAGCATGCCTTCCAGAATGTTTTCCCATCACTAAAGAAGTTTGTTTTACCCCTACACTTTCAGGAGTCATTATTTCATAAGTTTGTCTATTTTTTAACATACCATCTTGGTGAATGCCGGCTTCATGCGCAAAAGCATTTTTTCCAACAATTGCTTTATTATATTGAACAGGAAATCCAGTTGCATTTGAAACAATTTTTGATGCTTTACTTAAAAGTGTAGTGTTAATTCCAGTTTCATATGGCATTAAATCTGGTCTTGTTTTAATTGCCATTACAATTTCTTCTAAAGCTGCATTACCAGCTCTTTCACCTAAACCATTTATTGTGCATTCGACTTGTCTAGCTCCAGCTTGCACTCCCGCTAATGAATTTGCAACTGCCAAGCCTAAATCATTATGACAATGAGTTGATAATATTGCTTTATCTATATTAGGCACTTTATTTAATAATGTTTCAATAATTGTTGTGAATTCTGATGGAATTGTATAACCAACTGTATCTGGAATATTTATAGTTGTTGCTCCATTTTTGATCGCAAGTTCTACAGTTTTACACATGTAATCCATATCTGTTCTTGTTCCATCTTCACATGACCACTCAACATCATCTGTAAATTTTCTTGCATAAGTAACATGTTTACCTATAGATTCATAAACATCCTCTGGTGACATATTAAGCTTATGCTTCATGTGTAATGGACTTGTCGAAATAAAAGTATGTATTCTAAATCTTGGCGCATGTTTTAATGCCTCATAAGCTCTATCAATATCTTTTACAGAATGTCTAGAAAGTCCTGCAGGAATAGAATTTTTCAAAATTTTGCTTACCTCAGAAACTGCCTCAAAATCTCCTGGTGAAGCAATAGGAAAACCGGCCTCAATGATATCAATGCCTAATTCATCAAATACTCTAGCAATTTGAATCTTCTCCTCTAAGCTCATAGAAGCGCCTGGTGATTGTTCACCATCTCGCATCGTTGTATCAAATATAATAACTCTATCTTTTTTGCCCATTACTAATTTTTTTTGAAAAACTATAATACAATCTATAAGGGAGATTGCAAAATAATAAGTTATTTTTCTTTTAATTTTAGACCATTTTAGGTCAACCTAAAATTATTTATAAATAGACTCAATTTTAGGCATTAAGTGTAACAGTTGTTTAGTATAATTATGCTGAGGATTTAAAAATAATTCTTCAGTATTG
The DNA here is from genome assembly GCA_902592325.1 of uncultured Pelagibacteraceae bacterium. Classification (GTDB taxonomy): domain Bacteria; phylum Pseudomonadota; class Alphaproteobacteria; order Pelagibacterales; family Pelagibacteraceae; genus Pelagibacter. The sequence goes on along the minus strand of CACJEC010000008.1, from coordinate 22,263 downwards.
GATACTTCACATAATTTACCATCTTTTAATACTCCAATTCTATCACACATTTGTCTAACAACTGGTAAGTCATGGCTAATAAATAATATTGTTAAATTTAATTGTTCTTGAAGATCTTTTAATAAGTTTAAAATTTGAGCTTGGATACTAACATCTAGAGCAGAAGTCGGTTCATCACAGACTAAAAGTCTTGGCTGTGTAGCTAATGCTCTTGCAATAGATATTCTTTGTCTTTGACCACCAGAAAATTCATGGGGATATCTGTCTGCAGATTTTTTTGACAATTCAACTGATTCTAGCAAATCAAAAATATAGTTGTCCAAATCTATATTTGATATGGAAGGATTATGGAGGGTGATCGGTTCTGCAATTATTTCTTTAACTTTTAGTCGACTATTTAAAGAAGAATAAGGATCTTGGAATATCATCTGGATTTGTTTTCTAAATTTCATTAACTCAGATTTCTGTTTTATTTTTGTAATACAAACCTTATCAAAAAATATATCTCCAGAGGTTGGTTTAAACAAATTTACAATCATTTTAGCAATGGTAGATTTTCCACTTCCACTTTCACCTACTAAGCCAAAAGACTCTCCTTCTTTAATTTCGAATGAAACATTTTTTACGGCCATCACGGAATTTTTAGAATTTTCTGTAAAAAAATTATCATCAAAACTTTTATTAAGCTCTTTTATTTGTACCAGATCTTGATTTATAATTTCTTTTTTTTTCCATCTATTTAATATTTTAATACTATTTTCCTTATTATTTTTATTTTCTTTTTCTACAATTACAAATCTTGAAATTTTTTTATTGGTTGGTGGAACAGAACTTACTAAGCTTTTTGTATAATTTTCTTGTGGATCAGTTAGTATTTTTTTTGTTGCACCAATTTCAACTAGATTACCATCCTGCATAACAGCAACTCTATCTGCGGTTTCAGCTATTACACCCATATCGTGAGTAATTAATATTACTGCAAGATTTCTCTCTTTTGTTAATTTTTTAATTAACTCTAAAATTTGCGATTGAATTGACACGTCTAATGCAGTTGTCGGCTCATCTGCAATTAATAATTCTGGTTCACAGCATAATGCCAAGGAAATTACTACTCTTTGTCTCATTCCACCTGAAAATTGATGAGGATAATTATTAAATCTTATTTCAGCATCTTTAATACCAACTTCTTTTAATAAACTTATAGATTTATTTCTTGCCTCATCTTTGTTCAAATTAAGATGTGTTTGAATTGTCTCAATTAATTGTTCACCAACAGTCAAAATTGGATTTAGAGAAGTTTGAGGATCTTGGAATATTAATCCGATTTTATTTCCTCTATACTTAACAATATTTTTATAATTTTCATGTATATTTAGATCGCCTAAAATTACTGAGCCACTGCAAACTTTACCTGGTTCATCAATTAAATTTATAATTGCATTTCCAACTGTACTTTTTCCTGATCCTGACTCTCCAACTAAACCTAATATTTCTCCTTTATTTACTTCAATATTTATATTCTTTGCAGCATGCACTGTTTCTTTTCTCATCTGGTAATCAACGCTGAGATTATTTATTTTTAAAAAACTCATTTTTTTAATTTTGGATTTAAAGTGTCTCTCATCCAGTCTCCTAATAAATTAATTGAAAATGCTAAAATCACCAAGAAAATAGCTGGAAAAAAAGTAATCCACCATTCTCCTGAAAACAGAAAATCATTACCAAGTCTAATTAATGTACCTAAAGAAGGGGTAGTGGGTGGTACACCAACGCCTAAAAAACTTAATGTAGATTCAGCAATAATTGCAAGAGCAAGTCCAATAGTCCCTATAACTAATACAGGTCTTAAAATATTAGGTAATATATGTTTAAACATAATAACTATATTTGAAACACCAATTATTGTTGAGGCAGATACATAATCTTTATTTTTTTCTACCAAAGTTGCAGCTCTAGACACTCTTGCAAATTGTGGCCACTCTGAAATACCAATAGCAAATATCAAAACATAAATTGCCATTTCATCATGCATCTCTCTTGAGATTAGACCTCTAGCTATACCATCAACTAAGAGTGCCATTAAAATGCTTGGTACAGTAAGTTGAACATCTGTTAACCTCATTACTATCATTTCATATTTTCCCCCAAAAAATCCAGCCGTTAATCCCAAGCCTACACCCAAAATTAAACTAAAAATAATTGCAGAAAAACCTACTATTAATGAAATTCTTGAGCCATAAAGAATCGTAGACAATAAATCTCTTCCTTGTCCATCTGTACCTAAAATAAATTTAACTAAACCATCTTCAGTCCATGATGGAGGAGTAAAGGCATCCATAAGAGACAACGATGATGGATCAAAAGGATTATAAGGAGTTATTAATTCAACAAAAAATGAACAGAAAAAAATTAAAAATAATATAGTTGACGATACTATTGCTGTAGGTGATTTTACAAAGCTATGATAAATATCGCTATCTTTTATTCTTTCCCAAGTATTTAGAGTTTTGTTATCCACTTGCGACATCTCCTTTAACTCTTATTCTTGGGTCTATAAAATAATATAAAATGTCCACTATGAAATTAATCATTACAAACACAAAAGCTATAAAAACTAAGTAAGCAGACATAATTGGAATATCAACAAATTGAACAGCTTGGATAAAAAGAAATCCCATCCCTGGCCATTGAAAAACAGTTTCAGTAATTATTGAAAATGCAATAAGGGTTCCAATATTTATCCCAGCGATAGTTATTACAGGAATTAAACCATTCTTTAATGCATGTTTATATTTTATACTTTTTTCACTTATTCCTCTTGCTCGTGCAAATTTTATATAATCAGTTTGCAAAATCTCCATCATTTCAGCCCTAACAAGTCTAATTATGTATGTCATTTGAAAAAGGCTAAGAGTAACAGATGGAAGTATAATTGCTTTTAACCCTGAAATAGTCAAAAATCCAGTAGCCCAAAATCCCAAGTCAACTACATCACCTCTTCCAAAGGATGGTAAAATTCCTAAGATGACTGCAAAAAGATAAATAAACAAAATACCAATTACAAAAGTAGGCAGTGAAACTCCTAATAATGAAACAGCTAATATAATATCGCTTATAAAACCTTTTCTATTAATACCTGTATAAACACCTAATAAAGTGCCAGAAACTAGGGCAATTAATGCTGAAACAACTACTAGTTCAATAGTTGCAGGTAATCTCTCTACAATTAATTCTGAAACAGGTCTTTTTAATTGATAAGAAATTCCAAATTGTCCTTTAGAAGCATTTTGCACAAACCTAAAAAATTGTACAGGAATTGGATCAGTTAATCCTAAAGTTTCTCTAAGTTCAGCTCTATCTTGATCTGAAGTTTCTTCTCCAACCATATTATTAATTGGATCACCTACAAAATTGAATAATGAAAATGAAACAAAGGCAACAACCAGCATTACCATTGCTGATTGAAATAATCGTTTCAAAAAATATTTTATCAATGTACGAAGAATGTTTACAAGCCCTTTTATAAAAAAGGGCTTGTATTAATTAATTTAGTTTACTCTAGAAAAACGGAATAATGGTTCATTATTCGGTCTTATAGGAACATCAATATTTGATTTTGATGCCCAAGAAATTACTTGGTGATGCAAAGGTAGATAAGCAATATCATCCTTTACAATTTTCCAAGCTTTTGCAATAGCAGCATTTCTTTTATCTAGGTCAACTTCACCTTCCATAATTCTAATTGCAGCATCAACATCTGCGTTACTGAAGTTAACTTTGTTCCAGCTAGCATCAGTTTCATATAGATAATGGAAAACGTAATGACTATCTAAAGTAGGAACACCCCAGCCTAACATATAAAAATCACCCTGGTTATCTTTAAGTTCTTTGAAGTGTTTACTTTTAGTTTGAGAAAATAAGTTTACGTTAACACCTATTTTTCCTAGCATTCCAACAACAGCGGTACAGATCGCTTCATCATTTACATATCTGTCATTTGGACATCTTAGCTCAACATCAAAACCATCTGGATATCCTGCATCAGCTAATAGTTTTTTTGCTGCATCAACGTCATAAGGTAATCTTTTATCAAGAGCCTTAGTATAACCTGTTACACCTGGAAAAGTTATAATCCCTGCTGGCTCACTTAAACCTCTCATAACTTTTTTCTTGATAGCCTCAATATCAATCGCTTGGTAAAGAGCTTGTCTTACCTCTTTTTTCTTAAATGGATTATCTCCAGTATTTCCTGATCTTAACTTGTCAGCCGCTTGATCCATTCCAAGAAAGATAGTACGCATCTGTGGAGTACTTTCAACTTTATGTCCAGAAGAAGCTTTAATACGACCTAAGTCTTGAACTGGAGCATCTGTAACTAAATCTATTTCTCCAGATAAAAGTGCTGCAACTCTAGTTGCTGCATTTTTAATTGGAAGTAGTTGAATCTCAGTTATGTTGTGTTCAACATTACCCCACCATTTACCATTCTTTTTGAAAACAGTTTTAGTATTTGGTTCTCTTAAAGTAATTTTAAATGGACCAGTCCCCATTGCATTTGTTGCAGAAAATGTTTCTTGTCCTGCATCCCAATTTTGTGGAGAGAGTGCAAAGTTTTTAGCTGACCACTCTTTTGACATTATAAATATATTTGATAACTGGTTCAAAAGAATTGGATTTGGTTTACTTGTTTTTATTTGAACTGTATATTTATCAATAGCTTTAACCCCTGAAATTGTACTTATGTATTCTTTAAAGTCAGAAGTTCTTTGCTTAGCTCTTAATATACTAAAAACGACATCTTCTGATGTCATTGGTTGGCCATTAGAGAATTTAACATCCTCTCTTAAAAAAAAGTACCAAGTATTTGGATCAACCGCTTTCCACTTTGTGGCTAACTGAGGTCCTATAGACATATCTAAACCTCTAGTAACTAAAGCCTCATATATTTGCCTAGATACTTGAGTAGTTGGTCCTTCATTTTGTGCATGCGGATCTAGCGTTAAACTATCTCCCTGCATTGACCATTTTATAGTTTTTGCAATTCCATTACTTGGAGCAAAAATAATAAAAAAAGCCAATAAAATTTTAATAAAGTTTCGAAATTTCATTTCCCCTCCTAATTATTAATAAGAAATTATAGGGGAAATATTTTTGATTTTATAGTCTATTTTATGGAGGTAAACTTAGCTTTTATCGCTATCAACCAACTTCTTTTTACCAATCCAGGGCATCATATCCCTAAGTTTTGTACCAACAGTTTCAATTGAGTGTTTAGCAAGTTCGTCTCTTGTCTTTAAAAAGTTTTTCTGTCCATTTTTACACTCGTCCATCCATTGTTTTGTAAATTTACCTGATTGAATATCATTCAATACTTCTTTCATTCTTTTCTTAGTTTCTTCTTTATTAATTATTCTTGGACCAGAAACATATTCTCCATATTCGGCTGTATTAGAAATTGAATAATTCATATTAGCTATTCCACCCTCATAAATTAAATCTACAATTAATTTAACTTCATGTAAGCACTCAAAGTATGCCATCTCAGGTTCATAGCCTGCTTCAACTAGAGTTTCATATCCATTTTTAATTAGCTCGACTAATCCTCCACAAAGAACTGTTTGTTCACCAAATAAATCTGTCTCACATTCATCTTTAAAGGTAGTTTCTATAATTCCTGATCTTCCACCACCAATCGCTGATGCATAAGATAAAGCAAGATCTCTTGCTTTACCTGTACCATCTTGATGAACTGCCATCAAACAAGGAACACCGCCCCCTTTTTCAAACTCACTTCTTACAAGATGACCTGGTCCTTTAGGTGCAACCATAAAAACATCTAAATCTTTTCTAGCTTTAATTAAATCATAATGAATATTCAAACCATGAGCAAAAGCTAGGCTAGTGCCCTCTTTAATTCTTTGTTCGATATGATTTTTATATATTGTCGCTTGAAGTTCGTCAGGTGTTAATATCATACAAACATCAGCCCATTCAGCTGCATCAGTTAAATTCATAACCTTTAAACCTTTAGACTCAGCTTTTGTTTTACTTGCAGATCCATCTCTTAAAGCAACAACTACCTCTTTAACTCCACTATCTTTTAAATTTAATGCATGGGCATGGCCTTGACTGCCATATCCAAAAATAGCAACTTTTTTTTCTTTTATTAAATTTACATCTGCATCTTTTTCATAAAACATTTTCATCTATTTTCTCCCAATTTATTTATTTAAAAACTTCTGACCCACGTGTCATTGCAATAGCTCCTGTTCTTGATGTGCTAGTGAGACCTAAGGGTTTTAATTTTTTACTCATTTTATCTATTTCTCTTCTTAAAGCAGTAATCTGAATAACAACTGACTGCTTAGTTTTGTCTAGTATTACTGGATTAAAGCTTTTACATGCTTTAATGCACTTTTCTATCTTTTTTTTCTTTCCAACAACTTTTAGTAATGCCATTTCTTTAAAAATAACTTTTTTATCTTCTCTTTTAAAATCAGCAACTTTATGAACAGGAACTAACTTTTTCAATTGTAATTTTATTTGATCTATAACCTGGGGAGTTCCAGTGGTTACTATAGTAATTCTAGAAATATTTTTTGTTGCATCAACTTCAGCCACTGCTAAAGACTCTATATTGTAACCTCTTCCTGAAAATAATCCTACAACTCTAGCTAAAACTCCTGACTCATTATCAACCCAAACAACAAATATATGAGTATCTAATTTGCCTTTTTTTGTTGGTATGCTGTATGCTGATTTTGGATTTGCCATTAAACTAAAGCCTTACCTTTTCCTGTAATTTTATTTTCATCTTTATCATTTGGTCCTAAAATCATTTGATTATGTGGTTTTCCTGATGGTATCATTGGGAAACAATTTTCATTAGGATCAACCTGACAATCAAATATTACTGGACCATCGTGATTTAGCATTTCTTTAATTTTATCATCTAGTTCATTTGGGTCATCTGCTTTAATTCCTTTACATCCATAAGCCTCAGCTAATTTTACAAAATCAGGTAACGCTTCTGAATAACTTTCTGAATAATTTTTTTCATGAAGTAATTCTTGCCATTGTCTTACCATTCCCATGTATTGATTATTTAAAATAAAAATTTTGATTGGCAAATTGTATTGGACTGCAGTTGACATTTCTTGCATCGTCATCAAAACTGACGCTTCACCAGCAATATCAATAACTAATTTATCTGGATGAGCAATCTGAACACCTACAGCTGCTGGAAGACCATAACCCATAGTTCCAAGTCCTCCTGATGTCATCCATCTATTTGGTTTATTAAATTTATAATGTTGTGCAGCCCACATTTGATGTTGACCCACCTCAGTTGTAATAAAAGTATCTTGATTTTTTGTTAATTCATATAATCTCTGAACAGCATGTTGTGGTTTTATAGTTTTTTCACTATTGATAAATCCTAAAGAATCCTTTGTTCTCCATTTCTGAATTTGCTCCCACCATTTTGATACATTGTGTTTATTAGAAGTTTTTAAACCATTTTGTTTTTTGTTTATCTTTTTAATAGCTGCCTTAAGAACCTCGTTAACATCACCCACAATAGCTAAATCAACTTTTATAATCTTATTAATTGATGATGGGTCAATATCAATATGAACTTTTTTTGATTTAGGTGAAAACTCATCAATCTTACCAGTTATTCTATCATCAAACCTTGCCCCGATATTTATCAATAAATCACAGTCATGCATTGCATTATTTGCTTCATAAGTTCCATGCATTCCTAACATTCCAATAAATTGATTATCATCACCAGGAAAAGCACCTAAACCTTGTAAAGTTGAAGTGATAGGAAAACCAATCAGTCTAACAAACTCTCTTAATGACTCACTTGCTCTTGGTCCAGAATTTATAACCCCGCCACCTGAATAAATTACTGGTTTTTTAGCCTTTGAAATTAAATTAATCAGTTCATCAATTTCACTTTGTGAAAATTTATTATGTAATTTTCCATTTATTTTTTTTTCTTTTTTTAATTTTGAATATTTTGTTTTTGCAAATTGAATATCTTTAGGGATGTCAATTAGTACTGGACCTGGCCTTCCAGTTGTCGCAACTAAAAATGCTTCATGAATAATTTTTGAAAGATCTTTTATATCTTTAACTAACCAATTATGTTTTGTACAAGGTCTAGTGATACCTGTAGTATCACACTCTTGAAATGCGTCTGTTCCTATTAGATGAGTTGGAACTTGCCCTGAAATACAAACTAGTGGAACTGAATCCATGTAAGCATCTGTTAAAGCTGTTACAACGTTTGTTGCTCCAGGCCCTGAAGTCACAAGTACTACTCCTGGTTTTCCAGATGATCTTGCATATCCCTCTGCAGCATGTCCTGCTCCTTGCTCATGTCTTACTAAAATATGTTTTATTGATGAGTGATTTTTTAATTCGTCATAAATCGGCAACACTGCTCCACCTGGATAACCAAAAATAAATTCAACATCTTGATCTTCAAGACATTTAAAAACGATTTCTGCTCCAGAATATAATTTTGACATTCGGTCAATCTAGCTGAAGTTGTACTGATTGGTCAAGTTTTACTAAAAATAATTTAAATCTTTTTAAGAAAAGAATTTAATCTTTTGGGCTCAATTTTTTTCCAATTTTTCATATGTCCTCTTGCCCATGTAACTTGTCTTTTTGCATATTGCCTAGTCTTTATTGATATTTTTTCAATAACTTCCTCTTTATTTATCTTCTTTTTAATAAAATCTTTGATTTCAATAACACCTATGGCTTTAGAAATGCTTTTATTTTTTGAAATTCTAAGTTTAGAAAACTCCTTTACCTCTAAAACTGCACCCTTATTTAACATTTGCTTTATTCGAAGGTTAATCTTTTCAATTAATTCAGATCTTGGATAATCAATATAAAATTTGAGAAATTCCTTTTTTTTGAATTTGGATTTAGTGCTTTTATACCATTCCGTAATAGATTTTTTTGTAAATAGTTTTACCTCATAAGCTCGAATAGACCTTTGAACATCTGTAGAATTAACATGATTAGCTATTGTCGGATCAAGTTTCAAAAGTTTTTTATAAAATTTCTCTTGTCCAATAGATTTTTGTAATAATCTAATCTTATTTCGAAATTTCAGAGGTATTGATGTAATTTCAACCAAACCCTCAGTTAAAGCTTTAAAATATAATCCTGTGCCTCCAACTAAAATTGGAATTTTTTTTCGATCTCTAATTTCATTAATCTTTTTAATAACAATTTTCAGCCAATCCCCTGTTGAAAAATCTATTCTAGAACTTCGAAAACCATACAAATGATGTTTAATTTTTTTAAAATCATTTTTAATAGGTCTAGCTGTTAAAATTTTTAATTCTTTATATACTTGCATGCTATCTGCATTAACGATTTCTCCTTTGATTTTCTTTGCTAGTTTAATTGCAAAATCAGATTTACCTGATGCTGTTGGCCCGTAAATTAAAATAATTTTGGATCTAAAATCCATTATCTATTTTAATTTTACACCAATATATCTTCTTTGGTTTTGACTATTATAAATTACCAACAATATTGTTTTTTGATTACTTTTTAAGACTTCGTCAGTAATTTTATCTAAATCATTTGCTGAATTAATTTTTTTCTTTTGCGCTTCAATTATAATACTATTTACTTCAACAGAATTTATTAGAGGACTGTTATTTTCAATTTTAGTGATTACAAGTCCTTTTATTTGATTGGGAAGTTTTCTTTGTTTAATGTCCTCACTATTTAATTTTCTCACTGTTATTTTTAAACTTTCAACTTTATTTTCTATTGGAGGTGATTTTTCTGTAACTTTAAAATCTTCTGAAGTTTCTAATCTTCCCAAAAGAACATTTTTAGTTAACTCTTTTTTATTCCTCCAAATTTTTACTTTTACATTTGTGCCTACTTTAGTTTTAGCTACAATTGCTGGCAACTCTTTCATTTGATTTATTTTGACTCCGTTAAATTCTAAAATAATATCTCCAGCTTTAATACCTGCCTTTGCCGAAGGACTATTCTCAGCAACACTTGCAACCAATGCACCCCTTGGTTTATCTAATTTTTCAACATCTGCTATCTCTTGGGTTACATCTTGAATTCTTACTCCGAGCCACCCTCTTTTTGTTTCTCCAAACTCTAATAATTGATCTATAACTATTTTTGCACTATTTGATGGAATAGAAAAACCAATACCAATAGATCCACTTCTTCCGAGAATAGCGGTATTAATTCCAATAACATCTCCATTCATATCAAATAAAGGTCCACCAGAATTTCCAGAATTTATTGATGCGTCTGTTTGTATATAATCTTCATATCTTGATAAACCAATTGATCTATTTCTGGCAGATATAATTCCAGATGTAACTGTGCCTCCTAATCCAAATGGATTTCCTATAGCTATTACCCAATCACCTATTCGGGCTTTATCCGAGTCACCAAAAGCAACAGGTATAAATTTTTTATTCGTTTCCAATTTTAAAACTGCAATATCTGATAATGGGTCGGCACCAATTATTTTTGCTTCATATTCCTCGTCTCCATTTACTCTTACAATTATGTCCTCTGCATCTTGAATAACATGGTTGTTAGTAACAACTATTCCTTTTTCATCTATGATAAAACCTGAACCAAGTGCTGATGATTTTCTTTCTTGAGGAGTTCCAAATTCCTTGAACATATCTTCAAATGGTGAACCTGGGGGGAATTGAAACGGAAAGGGATTTGAATTTGTTACTACTGTTTGTGTAGTTGAAATATTTACTACAGAAGGCATTAATTTTTCAGCAAGATCAGCAAAAGATGCTGGCACTGTTTTTGAATTCGATTGAATTGAAAAGCTTAAAGTTAAAAATAATGTAAATAATATGAACCTAATTTTTTTCATGCTAACTCTTCATATAATAAATAATTATAAAGCCTAAAACTGCGAAGATTAAACCTCCAGCTCTTAATTGACCATCTCCAATTAACTCTAATTTTTTTAACATACTTTTCATTTTTGATGGAAATAAGGCATACAAAATACCTTCTATAAAAAGAAAAAGACCAAAAGCTATGATCAATTCTTTCATAAAAAAATAACTTATTGTGATTTAGGTTTTATATTTCCAAAAAATTTAAAAAATTCACTATCTGGAGATAAAATCAAAGATGTATCACCACCAATTAAAGCATTTTCATAAGCTTGCATCGCTCTATAAAATGCAAAAAATTCTGGATCTCTACCAAAAGCTTCTGCAAAAATTTTATTTCTCTGACCGTCTCCTTCCCCTTTCATAATCTCAGATTTTTTTTGAGCATCAGCTAAAATAACGGTTACTTCTTTATCGGCAGTTGAAGTGATAGTTACCGCCATCTCAGCACCTTTTGCTCTAAATTCTTTTGCTTCTCTCTCTCTTTCTGTCTGCATTCTCCTAAAGATTGCATCACTATTTGCTTGAGGTAAGTCTGCTCTTTTTATTCTAACATCTACAATTTCAATTCCAAAATTTTCCGCTTCAGTATTTACGCCCTCTTGAATTAATGACATTTGTTTAGTTCTATCTTTAGAAAGTAAAGTTTGTAATTCTTGTTGACCAAGAACGTTCCTAATTCTTGAATTGATAATCGTAGATAATCTTGATCTTGCTACTCTTTCATTGCCTACTGAAATATAAAATTTTAAAGGATCAACAATCTTAAATCTTGCAAATGCATCAACAATCAGTCTTTTTTGATCTGATGCAATTACTTCTTCTGGCGGTGTATCTAAGTTTAATATTCTTTTATCTAAATAAACAACATTTTGAATAAATGGAATTTTAAAATTCAAACCAGGCTCACTAATTATTCTTTTAGGATCACCGAATTGGAGAACAATAGCTTGGTTTACCTCTTTGATAATAAAAACTGAGAAGAAAATAGTGGCCCCTAAAACAGCTATGATTGGTAATAATATTTTTTTTGCGTTCATTTAATTAACTACCTTCTTTTTATTTAATTCTGGCAATGGCAGGTAAGGAACTACACCAGATCCCGCATTTTTTTCGATAATTACTTTTTCAATGTCGGCTAAAACTTTTTCCATAGTTTCTAAATACATTCTTTCCTGAGTTACCTCTTTTGCCTTAGCGTACTCGTCGTATATTGATACAAACCTACTTGCCTCACCCTCTGCTTTTGCAACAACTTCTTTTTTGTAAGCTTCAGCTGCCTGCAAAATTTTTTGTGCTTCCCCTCTTGCTCTTGGGATAACATCATTTGCGTAAGCTTCAGCCTCATTTTTAGATCTTTCCATATCAGCTCTTGCAGCCTGTACATCTCTAAAAGCATCAATTACTTGATCTGGTGGGTCAGCTTTTTGAGTCTGTACTTGAGTAATTTGAATACCACTATTGTATTCATCTAATATCTCTTGAATAATATCTTGTGTATCTGTTTCAATAACCGCTCTTCCTTCAGTTAAAATGGGTTGGATATTTGATCTTGCAATTACCTCTCTCATTGCAGTTTCAGCAGCAGCCTTTACAGTTCCCTCTGGATCTTGAATTTTAAATAAAAAATTTCCTGCATCCTTGATCACCCAAAAAACAGAAAAATCTATATTAACAATATTTTCATCTCCAGTTAACATTAAGCTTTCTTGAGGAACATCAGCCACCCCTCCTGAAGAAGTAAAACCACTATCTCTCTCAGATCTAAACCCAATATCAATTCTATTAACTTTGGTGACTTTAGGAGTTAGGACTGTTTCTACTGGAAAAGGTATATGATAATTTAATCCTGGTTGAGTTGTTTTTACAAATTTACCAAATCTTAAAACTACACCTTGTTCATCAGGTAACACTCTATAAAGACCACTTGCTAACCACACAAAGCCTAAAATCATTACAATTAAAATAGCTTGCTTACCTCCAGATGAGCTTCCACCTGGTAAAAACTTTTTTATTTTTTCTTGTATCTCTCTTAAAATTTTATCTAAATCTGGTGGAGTTGGTCCTCTTCCAGACCCATTTCCACTACCACCAGGGGGTGTACCCCAGGGACTTCCTCCACTTTGTCTAAAATCATCTGACATATGGCAATCTATATAATGTCTTTATGTGGAAAAACAAGTTAAGATCAGATTATGCCAAAGGAAAAACCAGAATTAAGTGACGCAATGCGAGCTAAAATGAGCCGAAAAACACCAATAAAAAATCCAATTAATGGTACTAAGTTTACAATTGCTATTTCAAGCGCAAAAGGAGGTGTAGGAAAATCTACCTTTGCGACAAATCTAGCTTTAGCTTTGAAGCAAATTGGCTGCAAAGTTGGATTGTTAGATGCTGATATTTATGGTCCATCAATTCCAAAGATGTTTGGTATTAGTGAAAAACCCAAAAGTGATGGTCAAAAATTAGAGCCGATCATAAAATATGACATTCAATGTATGTCTATTGGTTTTTTAACTGATCAACAAACACCTATGATTTGGCGCGGACCTATGGTTACAAGTGCAATAAAAACTTTTACACAAAAAGTTAGTTGGAAAGATTTAGATTTTATAATTGTTGATATGCCGCCAGGTACAGGAGATACCCAATTAACTTTTTCACAAGAAATTAAAATAGATGGAGCAATTATAATTTCAACACCTCAAGAAGTAGCTCTATTGGATGTAAAAAGAGGAATCAAAATGTTTGATAAACTAAGTGTAAAAATCTTAGGCCTTGTTGATAATATGAGTTTTTTTACTGGAGATGATGGTAAGAAATATCAAATTTTTGGTGAGGGTGGTGTTAAAAAAACTGCCGAAGAATTTAATAAAGATTTTTTAGGTGAAATTCCAATTAGCTCTGAAGTCGGAAAATGTGGAGATGAAGGAAAACCTATTGTTGAAGCTAATCCTGATCATGAAATTTCGAAAATATATTTAAATTTTGCTAATAAGATTAAATCAACTTATCTTTAAGATCAAAAGCAATCATTAATTCATTCCACTCTCTTTTAGAAAGATCTGAATTATCAATATCAACATTTTCACCTTTAATAAGTTTTTGAATTATAACTTTTCCTTTTGCAGATACCTCAGTCCCACCAACTCTATAATCCATAAATGCATCATAAGTAATTGGGACCCATCTTTTAACTGTATCCAACATAATATCTGCATACACTCTGATCTCATATTGGGCATGACTATCAGCTCTTAGTCTTAAGAAATTCATTAAGTTCAATAAATCAGTTTTCCAATACCATTGGGTATAAGTGTTTAGTGTTAAGTTCATTCTTGCAAGTTCTCTCGCTAAACCTTTTTTGTTTTCATCAATTGTTGAGCCATCAAATCTTTCATTAAGCATCATTTCATAATTATTATAAGTTCTTTCTGCATCATTTTTTAAGAGTTCTAAAACTTCTTTTGCTTGTTCTCCTGCAAGAACATCACCTCTACCTTGTCTGTTACTTGATGATTGTGCGGCAAGATTTTCTTCTGCGGGTAAATAAAATTCTTTATCTAAAATTGAATACCTTGCTGAGTATTCATTTACGTTTGCAGTTCTATGTCTAATCCATTGTCTTGCTATAAATATTGGCAATTTAACATGATATTTAATTTCACACATTTCAAAAGGTGTTGAGTGCCAATGTCTCATTAAATATTTTATCAATCCTTCATCAGTTGAAACTTTTTTTGTACCTTTGCCATATGATACTCGAGCTGACTGAACTATAGAAGTATCGTCTCCCATGTAATCAATTACTCTCACAAAACCGTGATCAAGCGCTGGAATGGCTTCATATAAAATTTTTTCTAATTCAAGAGATGTTACTCTTTTTGTTTTATTTTCTTGCGCTTGTTGATCAGCAATATCTTTTTTTTGTTCAGATGTTAATTTCATGATTATTTAAGAAATTTAAAATTATATTAATAAATTTAAATATCAACTATCAATAAATTTTTAACAGTTGATAAACAAAAATAATAATGATTTTAATTTCAACTCATAGATGTAAAAGAAAATAATTTAAATAAGATCGTTTAAATTTTATAAAATTTTTCAATTGTTTTAACTACATATTTAATGTGATCTTTCTTTATAAATTCATGTACAGGAAGAGACAAAGAAGTACTGGCTAGTTCTTCAGCAACTGGAAAGTCTCCTTTTTTGTAATTTAAAAATTTTGCTGCTTTTTGTAAATGTATTGGAATTGGATAATGAACTTTCGCATCAATATTATTTTTTATTAAGTAATTTTTTAATTTATCTCTTTTTTTAACATTAATATGATATAGATGAAAAACTTCTTTGATATGTTTAAATCTTTTTACTAAGGTAATATTTTTGTTTTTTGATAACAACTTATCCAACATAATTGAGTTTTGAATTCTTTTTCTTGTAATGTTATCTAATTTATTTTTCATTTTATAATTTGCTACAACGGCTTGAATAGTATCAAGTCTAGAATTATAACCAAAGATCTCTACGTTATCTCTATTCTTTAGGCCATGATTTCTGATCAAGTATAATTTATTAGCTAAAACTTTATTGTTTGTAACAATAAAACCACCATCACCCCAAACATTAAGATTTTTAAGAGGATGCATACTGTAAGTGCACGTATCACCATAGTTAACTAAATGACTTTTTTTAAATCTTGCACCAATTATATGGGCGCTATCTTGAATAATTTTTAAATTAAATTTTTTTGCAATAGATTTTATTTTATCCATTTCACATGGTCTTCCTGCCCAATGAACTGGTATTATGGCTTTAGTTTTTTTTGTAATTGCTTTTACAATTTTGGTCTCGTCCATATTATAATCTTCTTTTACATCGACAAAGACTGGTTTTGCACCAGCAGTTACGATTGAACCAACAGTAGCTACAAATGTGTAGGGAACTGTTATAACTTCATCTCCTGGACCAATACCAAGAGCTTTTAAACTTAACAATAAAGCATCTGTTCCATTTCCGACACTAATAGCAAATTTTGCACCTGTTCTTTTGGCAAAGTTTTTTTCACAAATATCAACCGCTTTGCCTAGAGTGTAGTCTCCTTTTTTAACTACTTTTTCTATTTCCTTGAAAACTTTTGAATAATCAGCAAATTGCTCAACTAAATAACTATGATTTATATTTAGCTTTTCATTTTTTTTATATTCTAAAGGTAAAAAATTTTTCATTATTTTTTTAGTTGCTCATCTCTGTAGGTTAAGTCTTTGTCCGACAAATATTTTAAATATTTTTTATGATAAAGTATTATCTCCTGTATACCTTTTTTTAAAGAGTAAATTGGCTTCCATCTCAATTCTTTCATAGTAATCTGTGATCCAAGTTTATAAATAAAGTCTTGACCTACTCTACCTTTAATTTTTTTCACCAATTTTTTTTTATCGTAGGACTTTAGGTCGCATACATTTTTAATAACATCATTTACGCTATAGAATTTTTTTCCTGAAAAATGGTACGTTTTTCCTAATTTTCCCCTAGATATTATTTTGTCTATTCCACTGCAAAAATCAAACGAAAATATAAAATTTCTTTTAGAATAACCATTGCCTTGTAAAGTAAATTTTTTTTTCTTGTCTATACAACTTATTAATTTTGGAATTAATCTATAAGGTGGCTGACCTGGACCATAAAAGTTCGAAAATCTTGAGATTATAAGAGGAAAATTAAAATTGCTTTGATAATTTTTTAAAAAATATTCAAAACTTAATTTTGATAAAGCATATGGAGTCTGCGGTGAAAATAAATTATTATCTTCTGATATATATTTTTTTGATGACCCAAAAATTTCTGGCGTAGAAATATAAATATATTTTTTTAAAAATTTAGAGTTACTTAAATATTGAATCATTTTGATTTTAGAAGAAACATTTATTTGGAAGTAAATTTCTGAATTTTTCCAGCTTTCATTCACCATACAAATGGATGCAAAATCTAAGATCACTTCAGGCTTTAGCTTTTTAACGATATTAATTAAATTGTACGGATTTTTTAAAAAATCTACTTTGTATTCTTTAAAACTATTTTTTTTTTTATTAAATTTATAAGGTAAGTAACTATCTATTTTTTTTTTTCTATAGGTACCAAAAATTTTATACTTTTTTTTATTTAATAAATGATTAACAGTTGATGCACCAGAAAAACTAGAGCTACCCAAAATTAGTATTCTTTTTTTCATTTATTTAAAAAGGCCCTTTAAAATTTGAGTCTGGCACATCGTGAAGATTACTATCATTAGAAACAAATTTAATTTTTTTACCAACAAGCTTGCTAACATTATTTATTATGTCTGCTTTTTTAATATAAAAATCTTTTGTATAATATGTACTTGTAGGAGTTGGTACATCAGGTAAAGTTAATAATATAGGTGGTTTTATTAATTTAATATTTTTTTCTCTATACAATTGAGAAAGAATTTCTGAACCTACTGAACATATTGGGTGAGAGATTGAGTCAAGTATTAAAAGCTTTTTGGTTTTTTTTAAAGAATTTTTAATTATGGAAATATTAAGAGGTTTAATCGATTTTAAATCAATTAAATCAAAACTTACTTTATTTTTATTCAACATTTTCTTTAAAGAAAGCATTTCGATGGTAGAAAGTGAGTAAGAAACAGCAGTAAAATCTGCACCTTTTGATATTAATTCTGGTAAATATTTTGTACTTTTATATTTAATCTTTTTGGTTTCTTGCTCAACATTATGCAACCATCTATGCTCAATAAAAATTACAGGATTTGGGTCTCTTATCGCTTTTTTAAGAAGGTTATAAGCATCTTTAGGGAATGTTGGCATTACAACTTTTAAACCCGGTATGTGAGAAAACCAACTTTGCAAACTTTGAGAATGTGTTGGTCCTTGACCCCAGCCCTTCCCAACTACTAATCTTATTGTTATTGGGACACTTTTTTTTCCACCAAACATAAAATGCCATTTTGCAGCGCTATTAACAAGTTGATCCATAGCTAACAAAAAAAAATCTAATCTTTGATGCATCATTACACAAGGATTGCTATTTAAAGACATACCGACGCCTATGCCTGTCATTGCATTTTCAGATGTTGGGGTCTCAAAAACCCTATCATGTCCAAATTTTTTTTCTAATCCTTTAGTTGTTCCAAAAAAATTCAAACTATCATTGATCCCTAAACCGAAACAAACAAGCTTTTTATTTCTTTTCATTTCTTCTATTAAAGCTTTATTTATTGCTTGAGAGTAAGACGTTTTCATTATGCTTTATATACAAGTTTCCTTATATCTTTGAATTTTGGTTTTTTTAACTTACTTAAAAAATTAAAGTCCTTATCAACATTGATATTGATTTTTTTATCTAATATTTCTATTTGATTTTTATTCAAAATTTTATTTCTAGTAAGATAGCTCCTTGAAAAAGCTAAAGGATCTTTTTTTTTCCACTTTTTTACTTCCTGTAATTTTCTATATCCAAGTGATGTATCGTCATTAGGACCGCAGTGTTCTAAGTATCTAAAGGTTTCAATTTCAACAAAATGTGTCATTGGATTTTTTCTAATCTTTTTAAAAAGTTCATCAAATTTTTGAAATAATTTAAAAGGATTGTCTTGTTTAAATGAATGCGAAGTTGCACCAATAGCAGAGGCTAATTTAAAGATTTTTCTTTTTTTTGGCTGTCTTTCTTTTATGTGGGTGTAAACAGAGTAGAAATTATTCTCACAAATAAAAACTACTGGTAGTTTTTTTAAAACGCTAAAATTTATTGACTCAAAAAAAACACCTTCCTCAACTGCTGCGTCACCAATATATATACATACTAAATTTTTTTTTTTGGCTAATTTAAGTGAGTAAGCTAATCCAACACCCACTGGTATAGAGTTTGAAACAATTGCTGTACTTCCATAAAAATTATTTTTTAAATCTATTAAATGCATGGAACCACCTACTCCTTTACTACAACCTTCATCGAAACCATGTAATTCAGCAAAAAGCTTTTTTGATGATCCTCCTTTTGCTAAAAAATGAGCATGAGAACGATGATAGCTTATTGAAATATCATTATGACTCAAAGCTAAACCACTCGTAGCCGCTACAGACTCTTGACCTATGGAGAGATGAGTGGGACATCGCATTCTATTTTGATTATAATTTGATGCAATTTTTTCCTCTACTATTCTTATTTTTTTTTGAATTTCATAGATTTTTTTAGAAATATTTTTTTTCATGACAATTAATTACTTAATATTTAATTTTTTCATTTTCTTTAAATTAAAATTGTTAATCCCAAAATTTTTTTTTTTATTATTTTTAAAATACTTTATTAATTCTCTAATGGCATGATCTACACTATATTTTGGTATAAAACCTGTTCTTAACAATCTAGTAGAATCTTGTCTATAAGATCTAATATCTTTACTTTTATTGATAACAATTTTTGCTCCTAATTTTTTTTGAATCATCTTTGCAATTTGTAAAATACTTAAATTTTCAAATCCGATATTATAAATATTGTGCTTAAATTTTTTTTTACTTAAGACAAAATGGTCTATAATTCTGACTATATCCTCAATATGAATATTCGGCCTTATTTGTTTCCCACCATCAACAAAAATTTTTTTTTTAAAAAATCCATCAAAAGTTAATTTATTTACTGTTACATCTAGTCTTAATCTTTTTGACACTCCACATACTGTAGCTGGTCTAAGACATATTACATCCATTTTATCTTTAAAACTTAAAAAAACTCTCTCTGCTATCATTTTTGTTTTGTTGTAAACGGAAATTGGATTCAATTTTAAATCTTCTGTTACTTTACGTTCTTTTTTTAATCCATAAACACTTCCAGAACTAAAAAATATAAGTTTTTTAACTTTATTTTTAATTGCATGATCAGCTATCACTTTAGCGGCTAGTACATTTATTTCCCATGATAAATTTGGATTTAGTTCGACTGATGGATCATTAGCAACATTGGCTAAATGGATAATTATATCTATATTCTTTATATTTAATTTATCAAAGTTTCTTACATCGCCTTTAACTATTTTTAAATTTTTATGTTTTTTTAAAGAATTTCCAAACCAAAAACTATCATAAATTAAAACTTTATGATTTAATTTTAACAAATGCTGAGTAACTCTTGATCCTATATATCCACATCCTCCAGTTATTAGAAAATTCATTTTACTCAATAGTGTTATTTAAAAATATGGTTTAAGTGTTTTTTTAATATGCTTAAATTAAAAGCAGAAATATTACCCAATTGATTAATTGAATAACTTGCAGCTAGCGAGCTGATTAATAAGCCAATCTTTTTATTTATATTAGAGCCCAACGTTAATGAAGATAAAGCAAAAAACGTATCTCCAGCTCCTACAGTGTCTATTGTATTTTCATTAAAAGCAGGACAAGAAATAACATTTTTAGTTTTACTATTAAATAATTTTGCTCCCCATCTACCTCTAGTTACAATGATATTATTTAAGGATATTTTTTGAAATAATTTTTTTGTTAAATCTGTTAAAGATGAACTTCTATCTTTTAACTCATATCTTAATTCACTCTCATTAATGATATATGAGTTCATTTTTTTGTATTTAAAAACAGAATGATAACCTCTATTAAAAGAATTAATTTGAGTATTAAGAAATAATTTTTTACCACAATTAATTAGCAAGCCTCTTATCTTCTCAGTGATTATACCATGTCCATAATCAGCAACTATTACAATATCATATTTATTTAAGTTTGATTTAAGTAGTTTATATAATCGTTTTTCCTCTTGTTCGTTTATTAGATCATCATTTAATTCATAAACACCTAACATTTTGGTTTTTCTATAGTCATCTAGATATCTAGTTTTAATTATAGTTGGAGAGTTTTTTTTAATTAAAAGATGGTGTTTAATTTTTTTATTTAATTTTTTAAGTACATATTTTTTTTCAGAATTTTTATCCCCTAAAAAACTGATCATTTTCACTTCTTTTACAAAACTTGAGCAAAGATTAGCTATATAACCAACTCCTCCAAGAAATTTTATCTTTTTTTTTTGTTGAACTACCATCATGGGCTCTTTACCAGATTTTCCTATTGCTTCTGTTGTTATATACTCATCAATAATAGTTTCACCTAGGACTAATACTTTTTTATTCTTAAAATTATCAATATACTTATTAATTTCATTCAATTGAAATTCTTTACGTAAATTATTAATAAATTTTTTACATTCGTAACTTATATTTTGTAATTCATTTTCATTAATATACTTACTTGAACTAAAACTTGGCTCATTTATTATTTGAAATTTTCCTCTGACCAATTTAAGGGCATGTAGTTCTTTTTTTAAATTTATATCACTGTTTAAATTTTTTACATTGTAATCACTCCCTTTGCAGTAGATATTTGGTTTTAAATTTTTAATAATTTTCTCAGAAGTAAAATCATTACTTATACAAACATAATCTATAATATTTATCTCCTTTAAAAATTTTACTCTATTATCAATTGTAAAAGCTGGTCGTCCTGGGCCTTTATTTACAAACTTATCTTCAGTAATAGAGACAATTAAAATATCACCTAATTTTTTTGCAGATTGAAAATAATTTATATGTCCAACATGAAGTAAATCAAAAACTCCATGACATAGAACAATTTTTTTTCTTTTATATCTTTCTTTTAGTTTTTTGAGCGACTTAATATTTAAAATTTTATTTCTCAATGGCATGATTTAATAAATTTAGTATATTCAAAATATGTTTTGGTTAATCATATTATTCTCTTTAGCATTAAATATGCTTTATTATTTCGTGAGTCAAAAACTAAAAATAAAAATTTTTTCTAGATATTTTGCGGGGTTTATTCTCTATAGCACTTTAACTTTTATATTAATCATTTATTTTAAATTAGACTATATATTGATCAATTTTTTCTCATTTTTTACAATCTATATACTATTCTTTATATCCCTTTTTTTAAGCATATCTCTAAAATATATAAAAAGTCCCACATATATAATTTTTAAAATATTAAGCAAAAAAAATACAAAAAAGAATATTATAAAAAAATTACAGAAACAAAAAGTTTTAGAAATTCGGATTAAAGATTTACAAAAACAAAATATTCTTGAAGTTAAGAATAATAAAATGAAATTAAAACAAAATCTTGGGATTATTATAAATCTAATTTTTTATATTAAAAAATTTTTAAAATTAAGATCTGAGGGTTAATGACTATAAACTTATTAATTATAACAAATTTGTTAACTTATTGTTTCTCTTTAAAAATATTTTTTTCTT
>CACJEC010000007.1 GCA_902592325.1 uncultured Pelagibacteraceae bacterium | reverse complement strand
ACAGTTTATAGAGATAGATAATTTTGAGGTTGATGGAAACGTCAATGACAACTTAAATGATTTTTTAAATAAATTTAATTCAAAAAAGGAAAATGTTTTTAATAAGATAATTTTTAGAAATTCTGTTAAAGATTTTTTCAAAATTATTAGTTCGGACTAATCATTTTTTTTGGGTTAATAATTTTATGGTAATTTTTCTCATCTATTAAACCTGTTTTAAGTGCTTCAACTTTGAGGGTAGTTCCATTTTTTAAAGCTGTTTTTGCAATTTTTGCTGCATTGTCATACCCTATATGCGGAGCAAGAGCTGTCACAAGCATTAGCGAGTTGTCTAAATGATCCTGAATTTTTTTCTTATTTGCTCTAATTCCTTTGACACAAAATTGTGCGAAATTTTTTGTGCTATCTGCAATTAGATCAATTGATTGAAGGATATTATGTGCCATCATTGGTTTGAAAACGTTAAGTTCAAAATGACCATGACTTCCTGCCATAGTTACACCACTGTGGTTGCCAACAACTTGGGCACAAACCATGGTTACAGCCTCACATTGTGTTGGATTTACTTTGCCAGGCATTATAGATGAACCTGGTTCATTTTCAGGCAAGATCAATTCACCATAACCTGCTCTTGGACCAGATCCTAAAAATCTAATATCATTTGAAATTTTCATCAAAGCTACGGCACACGTGTTTAGAGCTCCAGAAAAATTTACAATTGCATCATGGGCTGCGAGTTCTGCAAATTTATTTGCTGCAGGTTTAAATGGAATTTTTGTAAATTTTTTGATTTCATAAATAATTTTTTTATCAAAATTTTTTTTTGAATTTATTCCAGTACCAACAGCTGTTCCTCCTTGGGCTAAAAAAAGTATCTCTTTTAATGCTAATTCAATCCTGTTAATTGACTTTCTAAGTTGTGTATAATATCCTGAGAATTCTTGGCCTAAAGATAATGGGGTCGCATCTTGTAAATGTGTTCTCCCAATTTTGATGATATTTTTAAACTTAATAGATTTTTTCTTTAATTCTTTTTCTAAAACTCTTAAGTTTGGGAGAAGTTTTTTTAAAGTCTCTGTAGCGACAGATATATGCATTGCTGTAGGAAATACATCGTTAGTTGATTGAGATTTATTAACATGATCATTTGGGTGTACTGGTTTTTTTGTTCCTTTTTTACCACCTAAAATTTCTATTGCCCGATTAGCAATTACTTCATTAACATTCATATTTGTTTGAGTGCCAGAACCTGTTTGCCAAACTTTGAGAGGAAAGTTTGTATCTAATTTACCATTAATTATTTCATCTGATGCTTTAATAATAGCTTTAGATATTTTGTTATCTATTAGTTTATCTTTGTTGTGAACTATGGCAGCTGATCTTTTAATAATTGCAATTGATTTTATAATTGAAATATTTACTAAAATTTTACCTATATTAAAAAATTTTTTAGATCTCTGAGTGGACGCTCCCCAATATTTATCATTTGAAACCTTAATATTTCCAATACTGTCAAATTCTTTTCTAAATTTCATTGATTAATACGTAATTATTAAATTATTATAAATATACATTAATTTTTAAAAAACTTACAGGAGCAATATGTCAAATTTTAGTAAGGTTGGAATTTTTATGAAAACTTTTGGACAAGATGTTAAAAATAAACCCTCATTTAGCACTGATAAAATCAATAAACTTAGGTTAGATCTTATTAAAGAAGAACTTGAGGAGCTTACAGATGCAATGAATAATAAAGATTTATTGGAGGTTGCTGATGCATTAACAGATATCCTTTATGTAACTTATGGAGCAGGACATGCATTCGGTATCAATCTTGATAAATGTTTTGATGAAGTTCAAAATTCTAATATGAGTAAATTAGATGGAAATGGAAAACCGATATATAATGAGGCAGGAAAAGTGATGAAAGGGCCTAATTATTTTAAGCCAGATCTTTCAAAATTTGTTAATTAAATTTCCATTTTAAAATCCACCGCAGGTGCACTGTGAGTGATACTACCAACAGAAATTCTATCAACCCCAGTTGCTGCAACCAATTTTACTGTCTTTAAATTTATATTACCTGAGGCTTCTGTTTCATAATATTTCTTAGCAAGTTTAACTCCTGCTCTTAAATTTTTTATATTCATATTATCAAATAAAACAGTATTAAATTTTAAACCTATTATATTTCTCAGCTGCTCTAAGCTATCAACTTCTACAGTAATTTTTTTACCTTTTTTATTTTTAATAGCTAATAAAACTAATTCTTTAATATTTGAACTAGCAATATGATTATCTTTAATCAAAAATTCATCACTCAAATTAAATCTATGATTTTTACCACCTCCTAACTTAACTGCATATTTTTGAATAACTCTTAAATTGGGTATTGTTTTTCTTGTACAACAAATTTTACATTTCTTTCCCACCAATTTTACAAACTTATTTGTTTTAGTAGCAATACCTGAAATATGTGAAATGAAGTTTAGGGCAACTCTTTCAGCTATCATTATATTTTGTGCTTTTCCCTCGATAGTAGCTACTAAAGATTTTTTTTTTACAAAAGACCCATCTTTTTTTTTAGTAATAAATTTAATTTTTCTATCAATTAATAAAAAAGCATGTTTTGCAAAAGACAAACCACCAATAATCGCATCTTGATTAGAAATTAATTTAATTTTAATTACCTTATCATTTTCAAGTAAGTTTGAAGTTAAGTCTCCAGATGGATAGAGATCTTCATTTAGAGCAAGTTTAACTGTACTTCTTATGAAATCTTCGCTAAGTTTTATTTTGGACACGAAAGTTATCTGCCAATAGCGACCATTTTTTCAACTGACAATCTCGCTTTATTTATTGTCTTCTGGTCCATTAAAATTTCGCCAGTTTCATTTTCTAAACAGTCCAAAATTTTTGGCAGAGTAATTTTTTTCATGTGTGGACACATATTGCATGGTCTAACAAATTCTACATTTGGATTTTCTACTTGAATATTATCACTCATAGAACACTCAGTTACCATCATTACTTTTTTTGGTTGATTATCTTTCACATAATTAATCATACCAGAAGTTGAACCAGCAAAGTCACTTGCTTTAATTACATCAGGTGGACATTCTGGGTGGGCAATGATCTTAATTCCAGGATTATTTTTTCTGATATTATTTATTTCATTTTCATTAAATTGATCGTGGACAATACAAATTCCTTTCCAAGAAATTATTTCAACATCTGTTTGAGAAGCAACATATTTTGCTAAATAATCATCAGGTAGAAAAATTACTTTTTTAACTCCCAAAGATTTTACAATTTTAACAGCATTTGCAGAGGTACAACACACGTCAGTTTCTGCTTTTACATCAGCAGAAGTGTTTACATAAGAAACAACAGGTACACCTGGATATTTTTCTTTTAAAAGCCTCACATCTTTTCCAGTAATTGATGAAGAGAGGGAACATCCAGCATTCATGTCTGGTAATAAAACTTTTTTATTTGGACTCATTAATTTTGCAGTTTCTGCCATGAAGTGCACTCCAGCCATTACAATAATATCTGCTGAAGTTTTTGATGCCTCTACTGCTAGAGCTAAAGAGTCTGCTGAAAAATCTGCAATACCGTGATAAATTTCTGGAGTTTGATAATTGTGTGCAAGAATAACTGCATTCTTTTCTTTTTTAAGTTTATTAATTTTATGAATGTAAGGAGCATGTATTGACCACTCGATCTCAGGCATAACCTTTGATATTTTTTGATATATAGGATCAGTTGCTTTTCTTACTTCTTGAGTAAATTCCATATTAAAATTTATCAATTTGAAACCTCCTTGTCATTGATTTATTGTGGGTCATATTGCGGCCATGCTGAAATTGGTAGACAGGCACGGTTGAGGGCCGTGTGGACTTAGTCCATGAGAGTTCGATTCTCTCTGGCCGCACCAAAAACTTAAATTTCCAGCCATTCAGGTATAAAAATTTTAAAAGATCCACTTTGACACTTAAATATCTGATTTTTATTAAAATTTTTGTCTTTAAATTTAACTAATGCAAAAGGGTATTCTTCGTTGATTAAAATCCTACCAATTTCAATATCATTACTGTAAATCCTCTCATTTTCATTTAGTTTTCCACTTATAATCTCAATTGGCAGTAGTCTTTTAGAAAGTTTATTTTTTAATTTTATCCTAGCGGTATTTTCTTGACCAACATAACAGCCTTTTTTGAAATCAATTCCACTTAATTCCTCATAATTACATTCAATTCCAAATAACTTATTTTGCAATTTATTTAAATTTTTTGGGACAATTCCTAATTTATGACTATGACTATAGTATTTTTCAATTTTATCATCTTTTAGATTTAATTTTTTTAGTGATAAATAAAGTTTTTCTAAGTTAATTATTAATCTAGCACCTAAAGCTTTATTTCTTGGGTCTAAAATAATTGGATCTTCTCTATATTTAATAGTAAATCCTTCAATATCTTTTGAGTTTTCAATGGACATATATTTTTCATATCCAAAACTTGCAACAACAAACTCGTTACTTAAATTTAAAATTTCAATTTTGGATCTAATTTTATAAGTATTTAGTTGCTTAAAAATTTCCTCTGATTGGGATTTTTCACAGTCTATAAAGTAACCTGACTTATGTTTTACAACTATAAATTCATATAAAAATTTACCTTGAGGTGTTAATAAAGATGCAAAACAGCTAAAATTATTATTTACTTTGCTTATGTCATTGGTTAATAGATTTTGAAGAAAATTTTTGGAGTCTATACCGTTAATATATAGTATGGCTCTATCATGTAATATGTAAACGCTGTTATTCATAATTGCATCAAAGTATTTTTTAATATAATTGTTTTTTATAAAAATGTTAGATCTAATAATAAAAAATGGACAATGTTACATTGAAGGAAAATTAAAAAATGTAGACATCGCTGTTAAAGATGGAAAAATTCATCAAATTGGCTCCATTCATAAAGATGCAAATCATATTTATGATGCTAAAGACCTTACAGTCCTACCAGGGTGTATAGATACCCAAACCCATTTTAGAGAACCAGGCTCAACAGACACTGAAGATTTACATTCTGGTAGCAGAGCGGCAATAGCTGGTGGAATTACTGGCGTGTTTGAAATGCCTAACACTAATCCACCTACATCAACCAAGTCTGAATTCCAGAGAAAATTAGATCTTGCAAAAAATAGAATGTATTGCAATTACGCTTTTTATTTTGGTGCAACAGCAAATAATGCAAATGAATTAGCTGATTTGAAAAATTTAGAAGGATGTTGTGGTATAAAACTTTTTGCAGGATCATCAACTGGTAATCTTTTAGTTGCAGATGAAAATGATATAGACACAGTATTTAAAAATAGTTCAAAAGTTGTAGCTGTCCATTCTGAAGATGAAGCAATTTTGAATGTTAACAAAAAATTAATTAAAAATGGAGATGTACATTCTCATCCTATTTGGAGAAGTGTAGAATGTGCAATGTCTTCTACTAGAAGAATTGTTAGAATTGCGGAGAAATATAATAAAAAAGCCCATGTTCTTCATATAACAACAAAAGAAGAAGTTGATTTTTTATCTCAACATAAAGGCAACATTACATTTGAAATAACACCGCAACACCTAACAATTTATGCACCAGATTGTTATGAAAAACTTGGAACTTATGCCCAAATGAACCCTCCCTTAAGAGATAAATCTCATTATGACAGATTGTGGTATGCAGTTAAAAATAATTTAAACGATACGATAGGATCAGATCATGCGCCACATTTAAAAGTAAATAAAGATAAAGAATATCCAAACTCACCTTCTGGCATGCCGGGAGTACAAACTCTAATGCCTGTTATGCTTAACCATATAAATAATGGAAAATTATCATTAAATAGGTTGATCGATCTTGTTTGTGAAAATCCAGTAAAGATTTTTGGAATTAAGAATAAAGGGTATATAAAAGAAGGATTTGATGCTGATTTCACAATAGTTGATATGAATAAAAAAATTTTAATACAAAATAAAAATATCGAGAGTAAATGTGGCTGGTCTCCATTTGATAACTTTGAATTTAAAGGAACGCCTGTTTCAACAATAATCGCAGGTAACATAAAAATGAAACATGGCAAGATACTTGGTGAACCAGAGGGGAAACCCTTGGTTTTTGATAATTAAGCAGATTTATTATTAAATCAATTTTGATAATAATTTGGTGATTATATAATCGTAATTTTTTCTGGTTTTTAAATTGTTTTTTTTTGCAAAGAAATGAAAATAATCATGAGCTTCTGCTCTTCTGATCCACCATTTTTTGGATATTTTTGTAAATTTAGATGTCGCACTATTTTCATGCTGACGGTAGAAGGTTAAATTTTCATTTAAGGTTAAAAAATTATTGTTTAAATATTTAGAATAAAGGTGGATTCTAAAATCCATCCATGTATTTTCAAATTTTTCTTCATCAATAATTTCAAAAATTTTATTGATTATAATTTTTCGAACAGAGATGCAGCTAGTTGGGTGAATATAATCCCAGTATGTTTTAAAAAATTTTTTTCTTTTTCTTTGGTTTATTAATCTTTCTTTTTCTAAAATTATAGGATAGTCAAATACTATCATTTTGTCTTTTTCATTTAAAAATGTATTTATTATTTTTTCTATTTTTTCTTTATGAAAAAAATCATCACTATCTAAAAAAAATATTATATCTCCAGTGCTTATTTCAATTGATTTTTTAAAGGCATTCATTTGATTAAATGTACTAAAATTAGTTTTAATTTTATTCTTAATCACTTTTATATCTTTAAATTTTTCAATAATTTGTAATGAATTATCTGATGAGTTGTCATCAAAAAAAATAATTTCAATATTTTTATAAGTTTGGGAATTTAAAGAATCTATGCATTGATTGATAAATTCTCCGTTATTATAATTTGCAATTACTATCGATGCTTTCATTTTTAAATTGGTACAATCAAACTGTTTTTAAAGTATAAGCATTAACCAATATTACCCCAATCACAATTAAAAATAATCCCAAAATAGCTTGCCAAGCTAAGGTTTGTTTAAAAAAAATATAACCAAGTATTGCAATTGTAAAAATTCCTAACCCACTCCAAGTGGCATATACAATTGCAATCGGAAGTTTATTGACAACAAAAGTAAGTAGATAAAAAGCAGTTAGATAAAATATAGCTAGGCTTACAGTGGGAAATATTTTTGTAAAATTTTGTGAAGCTGGAAGTAACATTGTACCTGCAACTTCACAAAATATAGCTCCAATGAGAAATAAATAAGTTTTAATCACTTTTTAAAATATTATTTTTGACTAAATCACCTTTAATTTCATCTAATATTGCTGGGTCGTCAATAGTTGGAGGCATTTTGTATTCAACATTGTCAGCAATTTTTCTAATCGTTCCTCTTAAAATTTTACCAGATCTTGTTTTAGGAAGTCTTTTAATAACTATTGCAACTTTAAAAGCTGCAACTGGCCCAATCTTATCCCGCACCATTTGTACACATTCTTTAGAAATAGTCTCATTATCTTTATCTACCCCAGCTTTTAGAACAATTAATCCAATAGGTAATTGACCTTTTAATTTATCAGCTATTCCCAAAACTGCACATTCAGCAACAGACTGATGTTCAGATAAAACTTCTTCAATAGCTCCCGTAGATAGTCTATGACCAGCAACGTTTATAATGTCATCAGTTCTAGACATAATCCAAATATAACCATCTTCATCAATATGACCGGCATCATATGTTTGATAATAACCTTCATAATTTGACATATAGTTTTCTTTATATCTTTGATCTGCGTTCCAAAGAGTTGGAAAAGTACCTGGAGGCAAAGGTAGTTTAACAACAATGTCTCCCATTTCATTTGGTTTTGCTAAAGTTTGATCTGATTTAATAATTTTTACATCATATCCAGGAACAGCTTTACATGCTGAGCCATATTTTGTTTTCATCATTTCAATACCTGTACAATTTGAACTTATTGCCCAACTAGTTTCAGTTTGCCACCAGTGATCTATAACTGGAACCTTTAATAAATTTTCTGCCCATTTAATTGTATCTGGGTCTGCTCTTTCACCTGCAAGAAATAGACTTTCAAATTTAGAAAGATCATATTTTGAAAAGAATTTACCATTTGGATCTTCTTTTTTAATTGCCCTAAATGCTGTTGGAGCTGTGAAAAGAGATTTTACTTTGTAGTCTGAAATAATTTTCCAAAATGCTCCAGCATCAGGTGTGCCTACTGGTTTTCCTTCAAACAAAACTGTCGTACATCCTTTAAATAATGGCGCATAGACAATATAAGAATGACCAACAATCCAACCAATATCACTCGCTGACCACCAAATATCCCCTTCGTCTATGTTGTAAATATTTTTCATTGTCCATTTTAATGCAACTATATGTCCTCCAATGTCTCTCACTATTCCTTTTGGTGTTCCAGTTGTTCCAGAGGTATAAAGTATGTAAGCAAATTCATTTGAATTCATTTCAACACAATCAGTTTCATTTGCAGTTGAAACAACATCTTTCCAATTTACTTCTTTAGGAGCATCTAATTTAACTTCATGACCATTTCTTTGAAATAAAATCATTTTATCTATTTTGTGTTTAGCCTGTTTAATTGCTTCATCTACTAAAGGTTTATACTCAACTGTTCTTCCAGGCTCAAAACCACAAGAGGCTGTAACTAAAACTTTTGCTTTACTGTCATCAATTCTACTAGCTAGCTCATTAGAGGCAAAACCTCCAAAAACAACCGAGTGTATTGCTCCTATTCTTGCACAAGCAAGCATGGCAACCACTGCCTCAGGTATCATAGGCATGTAAATGATTACTCTATCTCCCTTATAAACTCCTTGATTTTTAAGTGCTCCTGCAAATTTTGAAACTTTTGATCTCAACTCTTCATAAGTGTATTTTTTTTTATTACCAGTAATAGGGCTGTCGTATATAAGTGCTATTCTTTTTCCATTTCCTTGATCAATATGAATATCTAGTGCGTTATAACAAGTATTTGTTATGCCATCTTCAAACCATTTATAAAAAGGAGGGTTTGATTTATTTAAAACCTTAGTTGGCCTCTTAAACCAAAAAATATCATTAGATGCTTCTTGCCAAAAATTTTCTGGACTATTAATGGATTGATTGTAAATTTTACTAAATTTGTCTGACATTTAAAATTTGATTCGTTATTGCCCTTTTTTCGATTTTTAACTTAAAAATTGTATTTAATTTTAAAAAGTAAGTAAAATCAATGCTTATTAATGCTAATTTTGTCTTCTATAAACTCTTTTAATTTGTTATTTAACGCTCAACTTTGGCTTAAGTAAGCTTAAGCCTAGTTTATATAAACTAAAAGTAAAAACTAACTAAAGAGGGAGTTTTTTATGAAAAAACTTAAATTGTTTGCTCTTACAGTTGCAGCCTTAATTGGTGTGACTGCAGTAGCAAACGCAGCGACCGCTATGTTAGCTCAAGATGACTTTGTTGGAATATCTTTCTGGGTAATTTCAATGGGTATGTTGGCTGCTACAGCATTCTTCTTCATGGAAAGAAGTTCTGTTGCTCCTGGCTGGAAAACGTCAGTAACTGTAGCTGGTCTTGTAACTGGTATTGCATTCATTCATTACATGTACATGAGAGAAGTATGGGTAATGACTGGAGATTCACCAACAGTATATAGATATATTGACTGGTTAATTACTGTGCCACTTCAGATGGTAGAATTCTATTTAATTCTAGTAGCTGTAAGAAAAGCAAACTCTGGAATGTTCTGGAGATTGTTAATTGGTTCATTAGTAATGTTAATCGGTGGATATTTAGGAGAAGCTGGATACATCAACGCTACACTTGGTTTCATTATCGGTATGGCAGGTTGGGTATACATTCTTTATGAAATATTCTCAGGTGAAGCAGGAAAAGCTGCTGCTAAGAGCGGAAACAAAGCTCTAGTAACTGCGTTCGGTGCAATGAGAATGATTGTTACCGTAGGTTGGGCTATTTATCCACTAGGTTATGTATTTGGTTACCTAACAGGTGGTGTAGATGCTAACACATTAAACGTAGTTTATAACTTAGCTGACTTTATAAACAAAATTGCATTTGGTCTAGTAATCTGGGCTGCTGCAGTGAGTTCAGCTGGTGCAAGAAGCAGATAATTACTAAAGTAATTATATAATTTTAGGGCGAGTATGTTTACACATACTTGCCCTATTTTTTTGCATAACTATATAATACACATGACAAAAATAACCTACATTACTCACGATAATAAAAATCATACTATTGATGTACAAAATGGTCTTACAGTAATGGAGGGAGCTGTTCAAAATGATATACCAGGAATAGATGCAGATTGTGGAGGAGGGATGGCTTGTGCGACATGTCATGTATATGTTAATGATGAATGGTTTGATAAATTGCCATCTAAAGAAGATGGCGAGGAAGATATGTTAGATATGGCGTTTGAGCCAAAAAAAAATAGTAGATTAAGTTGTCAAATAATAGTTTCAGATGAACTAGATGGTTTAACAGTAAGCATACCATCCAAACAAGGATAAAATGAATAAGATTGATGCACTAATTATTGGAGCAGGACCAACAGGTTTATTTACGGCGCATCAATTAAAATTAATTGGTTTAAATTGTGAGATAGTCGATAATCTAGATAAAATTGGAGGGCAATGTATTGAGCTTTATCCAGATAAACCAATTTATGATATTCCAGCTGTGCCCGAGTGTACTGGAGAAGAATTAACCAATAAACTTATTAATCAATTAAAACCATTTGATATAAAATTTCACTTAAGTGAAAGAGTAGATGAAGTAAAAAAAGAAAATGAAAATTGGATTGTTAAAACTAATAAAGGTACTATTTTTTCTACTCCAAATGTAATAATTGCTGGAGGTGTAGGATCTTTTGAACCTAGAAAATTTCCTATTAAAGATTGTGAGAAATTTGAGGATAAATCTATTTTTTATTCAGTCAAAAATAAAAAAATTTTTGATGGAAAAATAGTTACAATCTTTGGTGGAGGTGATAGTGCTCTTGATTGGGCTGTTGAATTATCAAAGACTTCTAAAGTTAATTTAGTTCATAGAAGAGAAGATTTTAGGGGTGCCCAAGCTACAGTAGACCATGTTCATGAACTCGTTAAAGAGGGAAAAATAAATCTTTTTACAAAATACCAAATAGCATCAATTAAAGGAGATAATCAACTAGAAAGTATAGATATCAAAAGCGAAGATAAGGAGACAAAAAATATAAAAACAGATTATGCATTAGGGTTTTTTGGATTGATTATGCAGCTTGGTCCGATCGCTAATTGGGGTTTAACTATTGATAAAAAAACAATTGAAGTTGATACTGAAAAATTTGAGACAAATCAACAAGGCATTTACGCTGTTGGTGACATATGTACTTATCCTGGAAAATTAAAATTAATTTTGTCTGGTTTTCATGAGGGTGCTTTAGCTGCGAGAGCGTGTTTTAAGTTAGCAAGACCTAATGAAAAATATAGATTTGAATTTACAACATCATCCAAGACAATAAAAGATCGTTTGGGTGTAAAAAGTGATTGAACTTTTTTCAGCTAATACTCCTAATGGTAAAAAAATAAGCATAATGCTTGAAGAAATTGGTTATGAATACAAGGTAACTAAAATTGACCTTGATAAGGGTGAACAATTCAGTTTAGATTTTAAAAAAATAAGTCCGTTTAGCAAAATTCCTGTCATTATTGATCATGAAAACAATCAAACAGTCTTTGAGTCCGGAGCAATATTAATTTATTTAGCGGAAAAAAGTGGAAAATTTTATGATAAGGAAGACAAGTTAGAAATTAATCAATGGTTGATGGCACAAATGGGATATATTGGGCCAATGTTAGGTCAGCACCATCAGTTTCATCATTATAATCCTGGTAAAAGCAAATTTGGAGAAGATAGATATTTTAAAATTTCAAAACGAATATATCAAGAACTTGATGAAAGATTAGCAGCTAAAAAATTTTTATCTGGAAATAATTACACTATCTCAGATATTGCAACATTTCCATGGATTGCAAGACACGACTGGCATGATATTGGATTATCTAAATTTGAAAATTTAACAAGATGGTATAATGAAATTTCTAAACGTGATGCAGTTAAAAAGGGATTTTCTTTTATGAATGAAAATGAATTACCACCAAAAACTTAATTAACTCATTGAATTAAGTAATCTCATTAATGATACAATTATTCCATGACCAGATAACTCTATGCAAAGAATTATAATAATAATTAAAATTAATTTTTTGTTCATCTAGTAAATATAAATAATAATAAAATTATCCAAAAAAAAGCATAATAGTAATAAATATATTTTTTAGTAAAATTATATGTTATAGGGTTATGAACCTTTTTATTTGTTTTTCTTTTTTTAGTCATCAGCATGAACCTTTTCGTCTTTTTCATGTTTTTCTTGAGCAGCAATTGTATACTTGGCTATAGGTCTTGCCATTAATCTTTTTAATCCTATCTTTTCAGCAGTATCTAAACAATATCCATAAGTTTCATCTTTTATTCTTATCAGGGCCTTATCTATTTCTGAAATCAATTTGATTTGTCTATTTATAGCTTTCATCTCTACGTTTTTGTCAGTGTATGAGCTTGCTTGGTCAACTATATCTGCTGAGATACTATTATCATCCATGCTTCCATTATATAATGCCTCATTGTTAGCTTTAATTAGTTCCTTTCTCCAGTCTAGTAATTTTAATCTAAAATATACCTTGTGTTTTTCACACATGTATTTTTCCGTATCTTTAGGAATATAAGTTTTCGAAATTTTTAATGGAATTTTTTTTATTTCTTTAGTTTTAGTTACTTTTTTATTTTTTATTTTCGTAACTTTTTTTTTAGTTTTCGTAGTCTTTGGCATCGATTTAAATTAGTAGCGGCGGAGTATATTCAGCAAAATTAGGGTGTCAAGCTGGGTTAATTAATGTAAATGTTAGATTATGGATGTTTTTAAGAGAAATATTGGGAATATTTTTTTTATTTTTATTCTCACTCATTTGATCATTTGGACTCTTATTCCATCATTAACTAATAATAATTTACCACTGGATACTATAGAAGCGCTCGCATGGGGCAGTAACTTAGATTGGGGATTTAATAAACACCCACCAGTAAGTGCTTTTTTTCTTGAAATATTCTATCAAATTTTTGGTGCACAAGATTGGGCATACTATCTATTAAGTCAAATATTTGTAGTAACAGCATTTATAGTTGTATTTAAATTTGCTGAAGAGTTATTTAACGATAGAACTTTAAGTTTAGTATCAGTTCTTTTGCTAGAAGGTATTTATTTTTATAATTTTACAACACCAGAATTTAATGTAAATATTTGCCAATTACCTTTTTGGGCACTATGTGTTTATTATTCTTGGAAATTATTTGATAGGCAACAAGTAACTTTTAAAGATTGTTTTTTACTTGGAGTGTTTGCAGCTATAGGTTTTCTATCTAAATATCTTTTTATTTATCTTCTAATAGCAATAGATTTATTATTTTTTTTTGTAATCTTTATAAAAAAATATAAAAATTTTGATTTTAAATATTTGATATCTCTTGAAGTCTTTATTGTTTTGTTAGTCCCACATTTAATTTGGCTAACAAATAATGATTACATAACTATTACTTATGGATTAGCTAGAACTGGATTAGAAAATTCAAGTTTTTTAGATCACATATTTTATCCATTAATATTTTTAGGTAAACAGGTAGGAATATTGATTCCATTTTTTGTGATGTTATTCTTTTTGATTAAAAAATTTAAGTCAAAAATATCTTTTAAGGATAAAAAATTACTATTTTTGATATTTATTAATTTAGTACCAATATTTTTAATGTTTTTAACTTCAATACTGACTGGATCAAAAATAAGAACAATGTGGATGACACCATTCTATTTATTTTTTGGTGTTTTAATTGTTTATATTTTCCAATCCCAAATTAGTTTTAAAAAATTGAATGGATTTATTTCAGCTTTTTTAATTTTATTTATCTTTTCACCGTTTGCATATGCTTATATCTCAATTACTAAAACTGATAAAAGAACTGACTATCCAGGAAAAGAAATTTCTATAAAAATTCAAAATGAATGGAAAAAAGATTTTGATAATCCTATTAAGGTTGTTTTAGGAAATGAGTGGAACGCTGGAAATTTATCTTATCATCTAGATTCTAGACCTATTTGGAAAGGATCAATCACAAAAGAGAATTTAAATAACTTAAATAAATTTATGTGTATAGATAATATTTGTGTAGGGAATTGATGAAAAAAATTAAAATATTAATACCTGTTTACAATGACTGGAAATCAGTTTTTAAGTTAATTGATGAGATTAATAATTTATCGTTAGATCCAAAATTTCAAATTTCAGTTATTATAGTTAATGATGCATCTAATCACGATCGTTTGAATGATGAAAAGACTTTAGAGAATATTCATTCTGTAAAAATTTTAAATATGAAAATGAATCAAGGTCATACTAGAGGTATTGCTACAGGACTAAAATATATTTATGAAAAAGAGGATTTTGATTATGTAATCCCTATGGATGGTGATGGTGAAGATAGGCCTGAAGAAATAACAGAATTTTTAAACCAAATCGAAAACTCAAATGGTAGGCCTATTGTAGGTGAGAGAATAAAAAGATCAGAAGATTTATTTTTTAAAAGCTGTTACCAAATACATAAGTTAATTACACTTACTTTTACTGGTAAGTCCATTAAATATGGAAATTTTACTTGTTTACCAAAGACTACCGTAGAAAAAATGGTCAATGAAAAAGCCACATGGAATAGCTTTTCTGGTTCATTAAAAAAAATAGAAAATGATTTATTTCCAATACCTTCTATTAGAGGAACTAGATATCATGGCCCCTCTCAAATGAATTTTTCAAGTTTATTGAAACATTCACTATCAATTATAAGTGTATTTAGAGGTACAGTTTTATTTCGTTCAGCTTTATTTATCATTTTGTATATTTTGTTAATAAAAAGCAATGCCTCAATAATAACTTCAATCCCATTATTGTTGCTGCTAGTAATGATCTATTCAATTTCAAATCTTGCTTTAAGAGAAAACATAGAAGAGTTTAAAAATTCTCTTAAAAATATTGTCGATATTACCAAGATTAAATAGCTTTTATTTTTGGCAAACAGTAAAAATCAGCAGTATCTATTTTAGAAGAATATTGCTTTCGCATATTCCATTTCTTTTGAACACCAGCACTTGCAAGACTTAAGGTGGATCTACCATACCTATAATTAGTATTATCAATTGATTGCATTAAATTTTTTATTTTTTCGTCTTTTTCTGATGAAAATAAATTTTTTTTAACATCATCATTACTTAATCCTGTAAGCATAACACCTGCTTTTTGATATTGATAACCATTTTTAAAAATCTTTTCCAATATAGAAATTGCAATCTTAACAGTTTCAATACTGTTATTTGTTGCAATAGGAAAATCAATTGTTTTTGCATTTGAATAGTAGCCATAGTTTCTTTGAAAAGGACTCGTTCTAACAAATACTGTAATTGCTTTTGCAACTAAAGACTCTGACCTAATTTTTTCAGAAGCATTTAGACAATAATTTGCAATTGCTTCTTTTAGTTCTTGAAAAGTTTCAATTCTTTTCCCAAATGATCTTGAGACGACACAACTTTTTCTTTTAGTTTGCGTTATTTCTAAATTAATACAAGGAATACCTCTAAGTTCCATTGCAGTTCTAGAACTTAAAACATTAGAACATTTTTTGATCCATGTATTAGATTTATTTTTAAGTTGTTTAGCATTATAAATTCCATTTTTTTGATAAAACTTTGTGAGTTGTTTGCCTACACCCCATACATCATTGATATCTATTTTTTCTAATATAGGATCAATATTTTCAATTCCAATTAAATTAGTAACACCTGATATTTTTTTCTTTGCGATATGATTTGCAATTTTACTTAATGTTTTTGTTTTAGCAATTCCAATACTAGTTGGAATACCAGTCCACTGTAAAACAGTTTCTCTAATTTCTCTTCCAACTTTTTCTACTTCATTATCTGGAAAATTTGATAAATCTATAAAAGCTTCATCAATAGAATAAACTTCTATTTCAGAATTAAATCTTTTAAGAGTTCTCATCACCCTTCTTGATAAATCTCCGTACAAAGAATAATTTGATGAAAAAACTTCAACTTTATTTT
This sequence comes from uncultured Pelagibacteraceae bacterium, assembly GCA_902592325.1. Lineage (GTDB taxonomy): Bacteria > Pseudomonadota > Alphaproteobacteria > Pelagibacterales > Pelagibacteraceae > Pelagibacter. The sequence continues at coordinate 18,393 of CACJEC010000007.1, read as the reverse complement.
TTATTATAATATTTTTGGCTTTAAAGTAAGGTTCACCCATTTTAATTCCCAAAGCTTTTGCCTCATTAGATCTTGAAATAATACAACCGTCATTATTTGATAAAACAACAACTGGCTTTTTTCTTATTCTTGGATTAAATAATCTCTCACAAGAAACATAGAAAGAATTACAATCAACTAAAGCTAACTTTCTAGTATGTTGAATGGATGACATAAGTTACAACTCCCCAAATAAAGATATCTTGTTCTTCATTAATTAAAATTCTATTAGAAAAATCTTTAGAGCCTGATGTTAAAAATCTTTTATCTCTTTCTTGAACTAAAGTTTTAACAACCAGCTCATCATGAACATTTGCAATAACTGTTGAAAAGTTTTTTGGTTTTAAACTTTTATCGACAACCAACAAATCTCCATCATTAATTCCAACATCAACCATGGATTTTCCCTGAACTCTGATAATAAAAGTTGCTGGAACATTTCTGATTAAATGCATGTTAAGATCGATATCTTCTTCGATATAATCAGTGGCAGGTGAGGGAAAACCAGCACCGGCTTTATGTAGATAATAGGGGACTGTTAGTTTCATGTTCTTGTTTTGTTCTAATTTATAACCTATTTATACAGTACACGCAATAGGTTGTATTTTGAGTCCGTAATTGAATCAAAAGTGAATCAAAGCGTGAACATCAAAACCACATTTTGTATGCTTGTGGACAACTTCAACCAGAGATAGTTTAATTAAATACCAAATGAAAAGAATTTTAGTAATTTTAATTTCAATATTAACTTTAAGTTCTCAAGCTATGGCATACGAGGAAGCAAATTACGAGGTAGTGAAAGAAAATAAAGAATATGAAATCAGAAAATATTCTGATCGTTTAGTTATTGAAACAAATTCTATAGAGGGTAATGGTTTTAGAAAGCTATTTAATTATATTTCAGGAAATAATGAAAAAAATCAGGAAATTAAGATGACAGTCCCTGTCACTCAAGAGATCAAAAATGGAAATATGACAATGCAATTTTACCTACCTTTAAAATTTAATAAAGATAATGCACCTAAACCTTCTAATTCAGATATAAAAATTTTAACTATAGAGGGTGGATACTATGCTGTAATTGAATATTCAGGTAGATCTTCAGATAAAAATTTTTTAAAGAACAAAGACATACTTGAAAAATTGCTTAAACAAGACGATATTACAATTTTAAGTCCCCCAATAAGAGCATCTTACAATTCACCATTTACTTTACCAATGTTAAAAAGAAATGAAGTAATGTATAGGATAAATTTATAATATGAAAAAACTTGTGTGTCATTGTGGAGCTGTTGAAGCTGAAATAAAATTAGATGGAGATTTGGCCAAAGTAATAAAGTGTAATTGTTCTATTTGCAAAAGAAAAGGAGCAATTATGTCTATGGTTAAAAATGAAGATTTTAAAATTACTAAAGGTGAAGATAAATTAAAACTTTATCAATTTCATTCTAAAGTTGCCAAACATTATTTTTGTTCTGAGTGTGGAATTTATACTCATCATCATCCAAGGATCAATCCAGCTATGACAGGATTTAATGTTGGATGTATTGATGAAATAGATACTTTTAAATTAAATGAAGTTCCTGTAAATGATGGTCAAAATCATCCATTAGATAAAAAATAATTTTCATGCAAAAATTTAGCTTATGTTTTAGTAAAGTAAAAAAAGATTGTTTAAAGTTTATAAAATCTCAAGAAACAAAAGCTGACAAATTTAAGAATAAAGAAAGAATGATTAGATCTTTCTTAATTCCATTATGTTTTTGGATAAGTAAAAAAGTTGATAAAAAAAGACCTTATTTTGTTGGTTTAGCAGGTGGGCAAGGAACTGGAAAAACAACATCAAGTTCTCTTATAAAAATAATATTAACAAAGTATTTTAAGTTTAAAGTTTTTAAAATTTCTATTGATGATTTTTATAAAACAAGAAAAGAAAGAATTAGATTGTCAAAAAGAGTGCATCCCATGCTTTTAACAAGAGGAGTTCCAGGAACACATGATATTAATATGATGTTAAATTTTTTTAAAAAAGTAAAAAGTAAAAAATTTAAAAGACTTAAATTACCAACTTTTAATAAAGCTATTGATGACAGATTTAATAAAAAAAAATGGTATGATTTAAAAGAAAGACCAGATGTAATTATATTTGAAGGATGGTGCGTTGGAGCAAAAGCTGAAAAAAACAACACCTTAAGTAAGACAATCAATTTAATCGAAAAAAACAAAGATAAAAAAAAGATTTGGAGAAAATACGTAAACCAGCAATTGAAATCAAAATACAAAAACTTATATTCTCAACTCAATTGTCTAATTTATCTTAGAGCAAAAAACTTTAGTTTGCTTCAAAAGTGGAGATTAAAACAAGAGAGAAAACTTTTACTAAGCAGTAAAAAAAATTCAAAACTTAAGATTATGAATAAAGAGGATGTTTTAAGCTTTATGCAAACTTACCAAAGAGTAACCCAAAATATGTTTAAGAATATGCCCAAGTATGCTTCAATTATACTAAATTTAAATAGTAACCATCAGATTAAAACTGCAGTATATAAAAAAAGATGAAAAAAATTTTATTAATTATATTTGGAACTTTTCTAGTAATTTCAAACTCAAACGCTGAAAGTTTTAATGTAGCTTTATCAAAAGCATTTAAAAATAATTCAGAATTAAATGCAGAAAGGGAAAATATAAATATTTCTGAACAAGAGTATAAAATTTCTCAAGGTAATTATTTACCAACAGTAACTTTATCAGGATCTAAAAGCTCAGAAGATACAAATAAACTTACAAATCAATCTGGTGGAGATGCTACTATAAATGATGTTGATCCTTTAACTAAATCTATTTCAATCACCCAAACTTTGATTGATTTTGGAAGAGGAGCAGAATTATCAAAAAGTAAAATTGGCTTAGAAATAGCAAAAGCTAAGTTATTAAAAAAAGAACAAGATATTTTGTATAAAACGACTGAAGCTTACACTGGTTTAATTTTAGCAAATGAAAAGTTAAAGATTAATAAAGATAACGTTGAACTTCTAAGCAGACAAGTTGAGACCGATCAAATTAGAGTTGAAAGAGGTCAGATAACTTTATCAGATGTATCCCAATCTGAATCTTCTCTTGCTGAAGCTCAAGCTAAATTGATCCAAGCTGAAAATCAACTATTAACAAGTAAATTAAATTATGAAAATATTATTGGTAGTTTAAAAGATCCAAAATCGTTAGATAAAAAATCAATAAAAGAATATTCTTTACCACAAAATCTTAAGTCTGCTATTGAACTTTCTATAAAAAATAATCCTAATTTAATTATTGCTAAATTAGAATATGATCAAGCCCAAAAAGATAAAACCATTGCAAAATCGGATTTAGCGCCTAGTGCAAATTTATCTTTAGAAAGATCTTATACAGATGACTTAAGCGCAACATATGATGAGAGAGAAAAAGATACTCTTAAAGCAACAGTCACTTGGCCATTTTATTCAGGTGGTAAAAATTTAGCTTCGATAAATAAAAGCTCAAGTTTAGAGACAAGGTCTCGATTAATTTTAGATAGCGTTACAAAACAAAATGAAACAAATGTTGCTAGTGCCTGGTCTAGTTATCAGTCAAGCAAGAGTTTGTTAAATTCAGTTCAGGCCCAAGTAAGAGCTGCAGAGATTGCAAACGAAGGAATTTCTGCTGAATATAATAGTGGTACAGGTAGAACAACTTTAGAAGTAATTCAATCCAATTCACTACTTCTTAATGCACAAATTTCACTTGCAGATTCTGAGAGAAACTTCATTCTTTCCCAATTTAATCTACTAAAGTCTATTGGTTTACTTCATAGCGAATACCTAAAAATTAAGTAAATATTAAAAATTTTAAGGCAAAATAAATAAATCTTGCTAATGAGAACAAAATGTGTACATTTATTTTAATGATTCGAGTGTTAAAAAAATTAAAAAAAGAGGCAAAAAATGACTAAAAATAACCTTAAAGTAGTTAAATCTACTAAAGATCAAGAAATGGATATTAAAGAAAAGAACAAAGCATTAGATGCTGCAATCAGCCAGATAACTGACAACTTCGGAAAAGGTTCGGTTATGAAGCTTGGTGAAAAAAGAGCAATGGATATTGAGTCAATATCTACAGGATCTCTAAGTTTAGATTTAGCCCTAGGAATAGGCGGACTACCTAAAGGAAGAATTGTTGAAGTTTATGGTCCAGAGTCATCTGGAAAAACAACATTAGCATTACAAGTTGTTGCTGAAGCCCAAAAAGCTGGTGGCATTTGTGCATTCGTTGATGCAGAGCATGCTTTAGATCCAGTATATGCAAAAAAATTAGGCGTAAATACTGAAGAGCTATTAATTTCTCAACCAGATGCAGGTGAACAAGCTTTAGAGATAGCTGATACACTAGTAAAATCTGGCTCTATTTCAGTAATTGTAATTGACTCTGTTGCAGCTTTAACCCCAAGAGCTGAAATTGAAGGTGAGATGGGCGATCATCATGTAGGTCTTCAATCAAGATTAATGAGTCAGGCTTTAAGAAAATTAACTGGTTCAATTTCAAACACTAACACAATGATGATTTTTATTAACCAAATTAGAATGAAAATTGGAGTTATGTTTGGTAGTCCTGAAACAACATCAGGTGGAAATGCACTTAAGTTTTATTCATCTGTAAGAATGGATATTAGAAGAATTGGTGCTATCAAAGATAAAGATGAAATTATTGGTAACTCTACAAGAGTGAAAGTAGTTAAAAATAAAGTTGCACCACCATTTAAAGTCGTTGAGTTTGATTTAATGTATGGAAAAGGAATTAGCAAAATGGGTGAGTTGGTAGATCTAGGTGCTAAAGCTGATATTATTGAAAAATCAGGCGCATGGTATGCTTATAAAGGTGAAAAAATAGGTCAAGGAAGAGAAAATGCCAAAGTCTATTTAGCTCAAAATCCAAAAGTTGCTGCAGAGATTGAAATGGCAATAAGAGAAAAGGCAGGTGTGATTTCAAAAAAAATTGAGGGAAATCCGTTGAGTCCTGAAAAGATTGAAAAAGAGAAGAAAGTAGCTGAAAAAGAAGAAGCGAGCAAAGAAGCTACTCCAGCTAAAAAGAACTAAAATTAAAGGTCATCTTTAAATTATAAAGGCGCTTAATATAAGCGCCTTTCCCCCTTTTCGGTATCTAGACATAGAACAAAAAAGCTGTATTTTAAAAATATGGCAGATAAATCATTAAATGAAATAAGAAGCACATTCTTAAAATACTTTGAAAAGAATGATCATAAGATTGTGGAGTCAAGCAATTTAGTTCCAAATAATGATCCAACATTGATGTTTGCTAATTCTGGAATGGTTCAGTTCAAGAATGTATTTACAGGTTTAGAAAAAAGAGATTATCAAAGAGCAACTACTTCACAAAAATGTGTTAGAGCAGGCGGAAAGCATAATGATTTAGAAAATGTTGGTTATACCCCAAGGCACCACACTTTTTTTGAAATGTTAGGAAATTTTTCTTTTGGGGACTATTTTAAAGAAAGAGGAATTGAGCTCGCATGGAATTTAATCACTAAAGATTTTGGTTTAGATAAAAACAGACTTTATGTAACAGTTTTTCATGAGGATGATGAGGCTTTTAATTTTTGGAAGAAAATAGCGGGTTTTAGCGATGATAGAATTATTAGAATTTCAACCTCAGATAACTTTTGGTCAATGGGTGAAACGGGCCCCTGCGGACCTTGCTCAGAAATATTTTATGATCATGGTGATCATTTAAAAGGTGGATTACCAGGAACTAAAGATCAAGATGGAGATCGATACATTGAAATTTGGAATTTAGTTTTTATGCAGTATGAGCAAGTTTCAAAAGATAAAAGAATAGATTTACCAAAACCATCTGTCGATACAGGAATGGGGTTGGAGAGAATAGCAGCTCTTTTACAAGGCACACATGATAATTATCAAACTGATCATTTTAAGAAATTAATAAGCTCAATATCTGAAGTAACAAAAGTTAAACAAGTAGATAAAAATATATCGAGTTTTAGAGTAATTGCCGATCACTTAAGAGCAAGCTCATTTCTTTTGGCCGAAGGTGTTTTACCTTCAAATGAAGGTCGTGGATACGTTCTAAGAAGAATTATGAGAAGAGGAATGAGACATTCTCATTTGTTAGGATCCAAAGAGCCAATCTTTTATAAAATTTTTGATTCATTAAAAAAAGAGATGTCTGGAAATTATCCAGAGCTTGATAGGTCACAATCTTTAATCAAAGAAACCTTAAGGATGGAAGAAGAAAAATTTTTAGTTTTACTTGATAGAGGTATCAAAATTTTAAACGATGAAATTGCAAAAATAAATAAAGTTTTACCTGGAGATGTAGCATTCAAATTATATGACACCTATGGTTTCCCATTAGATCTCACTGAAGACATTTTAAAAAATAAATCATTAAAAGTTAATCATGTAAAATTTGATGAGTTGATGAAAAAAAGTAAAGAACTTGCAAAAAAGAATTGGAAAGGATCTGGAGATAGTTCAGAAGAAGTAATATGGTTTTCTATAAAAGATAAAATTGGACCAACAGAATTTCTAGGTTACGAGTTTAATCAGTCTGAAGGCGTTGTATTAAATTTAATTAAAGATAATAAAGAGACAAAATCTTTATCTTCTGGTGAAGAGGGAATGATCATTACAAATCAAACCCCATTTTATGGAGAGTCAGGAGGGCAACTTGGAGATAAAGGTACAATCGTATCTGGTAATTCTGTTTTTGAAGTAGAGGATACACAAAAAAAACTTGGAGACTTATTTGTTCATTATGGATCTTTAAAAACTGGAGAAATAAAAATTAATGATGTTGTAGAGATGAAAATAGATGTAGAGAGAAGAGATAATCTAAAAGCTTACCATTCTGCTACTCACTTACTTCACGAGTCATTAAGAAGAACCTTAGGTAAACATGTTATGCAAAAAGGATCATTAGTTGCTCCGGACAGGTTAAGATTTGACTTTAGTCATATGAAACCAATCACTAATGAAGAGTTAGAGACTATTGATAAGTTAGTTAATGAATATGTTTCAAATAGTTCTGAAGTAACAACAAGAATTATGACACCAAAAGCTGCTATCGAAAAAGGTGCGTTAGCTTTCTTTGGAGAAAAATATGGAGAAGAAGTTCGTGTGGTTTCAATGGGTAAGAAAAAAGAAGCATATTTCTCAACAGAGTTATGTGGAGGAACACATGTTAAAAATACTGGTGATATTGGAAAATTTAAAACTGTAAGCCAATCATCTATTGCCGCGGGTGTTAGAAGAGTTGAAGCGTTAAGAGATAAACAACTTGAGGATTTTATTAAGAATAAAGAAAAATTATCAACTTTATCTACTCAAAAAGATGAAGAAACGATTAAAGACTTGTCATCTCAAATAATAAAACTTGGAGGTAAACCAAATGTTGACAATAAAGATTTTAAAGAAATCATAAAAAATCTTTCGAGACAACTTGAACAACTTAAAGTTAGTTCAGCTCTTCAAGATAAAACAAAAAATATAATTAAAGATGATAAGATAAATAATATAAAAGTTAGATTTCAAAAAGTACAAGATTTACCTCCAAAAGATTTAAGAAAATTAGTTGACAATGGTAAAAAAGAATTAGGTGATGGTATAGTAATTATTTTTGCAAGCAGTGAAGATAAGGTTGGCTTAGCAGTTGGTATTACTGATAAATTAGTCGATAAATATGATGCAGTAAAATTTGCAAAATTAGGATCAGAAATAATTGGTGGAAAAGGTGGTGGTGGTAGAAAAGATTTTGCTCAAGCAGGAGGTCAAGATAGTAGCAAAATTGATGAAGCTTTTGAAAAAATTAAGTCTTTAATTTAATTTCTTTTTAAGATTTTGATCTATTACATCTAAAAATTGATTTGTTGTTAAATATTTGCTTGATGGACCAATCAATATTGCTAGATCTTTAGTCATAGATCCACTTTCCACACATTCAATACAAACTTGTTCTAATATATTTGAGAATTTAATTAGTTCATCATTTCCATCCAATTTTCCTCTATGAGCCAATCCTCTTGTCCAAGCAAATATCGAGGCTATTGGATTGGTTGATGTTTCTTTACCTTGTTGATGCATTCTGTAGTGTCTAGTTACTGTTCCATGAGCAGCCTCTGCTTCCATTACTTTTCCATCTGGGGTTAATAAAGTACTGGTCATTAAACCTAATGATCCATAGCCTTGTGCCATTGTATCAGATTGGACATCACCATCGTAATTTTTACAAGCCCAAATATATTTTCCACTCCATTTCATTGCACATGCTACCATGTCGTCAATTAATCTATGCTCGTAAGTAATTTCTGCATCACTAAATTTTTTCTTAAACTCATTATTAAAAACTTCTTCAAAGATATCTTTAAATCTTCCATCATATTTTTTAAGAATTGTGTTTTTAGTAGAAAGATAGACAGGCCATTTTTTAATCAAACCATAACTAAAGCAAGATCTTGCAAAATCTTCTATGGACTTATCTAAATTATACATTGATAAAGCAACACCAGGTCCAGTAAAATTAAAAACTTCATGCTTGATCTCATTTTTTCCATCTACTGAAGTCCACTTTATTTCCATTTTTCCTTTACCAGGAACTTTAAAATCTGTAGCTCTATATTGATCGCCAAAAGCATGTCTTCCAATTACAACAGGATCTGACCAAGATGGAACCAGTTTTGGGATATTAGAGCAAATTATAGGTTCTCTAAAAACAGTTCCACCAATAATATTTCTTATAGTTCCATTAGGTGATCTCCACATCTTTTTAAGTTTAAATTCTTCAACACGTGCCTCGTCTGGAGTAATTGTTGCACATTTAATTCCAACACCTACTTTTTTTATTGCGTTAGCAGCGTCAATTGTAATTTGATCATCAGAGTTATCTCTACTCTTCATTCCAAGATCATAGTATTCAATACGGAGATCAAGATAGGGCAAGATTAGTTTATTTTTTATAAACTCCCAGATTATTCTAGTCATTTCATCACCGTCTAGCTCTACGACAGGATTATTTACATTGATTTTACTCATTTATATGAAATATATCTTATTAATTGAATTTCGTCATTTTATATACATATTAATCAAAAATTATCAAATATAAGAACATGTTTACTAAAATTTTTCCAAAACTTCACTCTGAGGGTTATAAATTTATTGTAATAGCCGTAATATTAACAGCTATACTTTATGCATTAAGCAACTTTTTAGGACTTATAGGATTAGTCCTAACTATTTGGGTTTATTATTTTTTTAGGGACCCTGAAAGAGTTATCATTGATGATAATGATTATTTGGTAAGCCCAGCAGATGGCGAAGTTATAAAAGTTGAAGAAGTACATGGTCCAAAAGAACTAGGTTTAGAAAATAAAAAATTTAATAAGATTAGTATATTTATGAATGTTTTTGATTGTCATGTAAATAGAACTCCTTGTAGTGGAATAATTGAGGAAATTTTATATAAACCCGGTAAATTTTTGAATGCATCATTCGATAAGGCAAGTGAGGATAATGAAAGAAATTATTTTAGAATTAAAGATATTAATAACAATGATGTAATTCTAGTTCAAATTGCAGGTCTAGTTGCACGAAGAATTGTTTGTGAAGTTAATAAGAGCCAAGAACTAAAACAAGGCGATAGAATCGGAATGATAAGATTTGGAAGCCGAGCAGATGTATATTATGAAAATTATAAACCTTTAGTTAAAATTGGTCAAAGAGCTATTTCTGGAGAAACATTATTAGCTAAAAAATAAAATGGAACAAAAAAAAAATAATTTCAAAATTGTTTCTGACAAAAAAGCGAGAATGATTTTGCCAAATGCGATTACATTAATTGGTGTTTGCATAGGTTTGACTTCAATTAAATTTGCTATAGATGGTAAATTTGCAATAGCTATTGTGGCAATATTATTTGCAGGCTTAATGGATGCATTGGATGGTAGGGTAGCTAGATTAATTAAAGGAACATCTAAAATGGGTAAGGAATTAGATTCTCTTGGAGATGTAATCAGTTTTGGTGTTGCTCCAGCACTTATAATGTATTTTTGGAATTTGCAATATTTAGATAAATTAGGATGGTTTGTTTGTTTAATATATGTCATCTGTGTTGCTTTAAGACTTGCAAGATTCAATATAAACTCTGAAGAAGAACCATCGTGGAAAGATAATTTTTTTGAAGGAATGCCATCTCCAGCAGGAGGAATAATTGTTTTAATGCCTTTAATATTTAGTTTTAGTGGTTTGGGCGAACTTTTTATTGAGATTAATTACGACATATTAGTACCGCTATTTTTTATAATAGTTTCAATATTATTGATAAGTACAATACCTACATATTCATTTAAAAGGATAGTCATACAAAGATCTATGACAAAATTTTTATTATTTGGGATAGTTTTATTCTTTGGAGCGTTATTAGTTTATACTTTTAAGGTTTTAGCAATAAGCTCATTTATTTATCTTTGTTTAATACCAATAAGTTATTTTCATTTCAAAAAAATTAAAAAGGAAAAAAATATTGTTTTAGATAAAGATGAAGATCTTGAAGATATATTATAGATGAAAAAAAACGTAATTGTTTCATTGGCTGATGCTAATTATTTTCCATTATTAGAAGAGTTAGTAAATTCTATCAAAAGTTTTCAAGAGAGTAAGAATGTAGCCATTTGTATTTTAGATGCTGGTTTAACTGAAGAACAAAAAAAAAAATTGTCCAAAAAGGTAGATGAAATTAAATCTGCTGAGTGGGATATTGAGGTTCCAGGTTATAAAGTAAATGGAAAAGAATGGTTAAAAAGTCAAGTTTCAAGAGCATTTTTACCAAAATATTTTCCAAGTTACGAAAAATATTTATGGATAGATTGTGATGCATGGGTAAACGACTGGAATTGTATAGAATTATATTTTAAAGCCTGTGACAATGGTAAGCTAGGCATTACACAAACGATTGGCCCTGGGTATAAGATAACATCAAAAGTTAATTGGCTGTTTGGAAAATTAGCAATTATTAAATCTCAAAACTTCAAACATGCTGTTAAGTCAAAAATTGGTTACAATAAAGCTAGAAAATTAGCTTTTGCACCTCATATAAATATTGGTGTTTTTTCTTTGGAAAAAAATTCCAAAGGATGGAGTTCGTGGCAAAATAATTTATTAAAAACATTAAAAGCAGGTAATATTTTTGGATCAGAGGGATTAGCAATTAATATGTCAGTTTATATAGATAATTTAAAAACAGAATTTTTACCTCTTAATTGTAATTGGATTACAAGTAATCTACTGCCAAAATTTGATGAAAATAATAATACGTTTGTGGAGCCTTATTTACCTAATTATAAAATAGGAATTATGCATCTTGCAGCAGGTATCTGGAAAGATGGTAAAGATATGAGAGTTAATAAAGAAATAAAAATACAAATAGAAACTCTTCAGGGTAAATTTTTAGAAAAAAGTTTGAGATTTAATAATTAATTGAAAAAAAATAGAATTTCAAAAAACTGGGTTAATAAACAAAGAAAGGATATTTATGTGCGTAAATCTAAGGTTGATGGATTTAGAGCCAGATCGGCATATAAATTAATTGAAATTGATGAGAAATTTAAAATTTTTAAAGGAGGATTGACTGTAATTGATATTGGAGCAGCACCAGGTAGCTGGTCTCAATATGCATCAAAAGTTGTTAAAAATGGAAAAATTATTTCCATTGATTTAAAAGAGATGGAGCCAATCCCAAATATAATTCAAATTAAAGGAGATTTTACAGAAAATAAAATCCAAAAAATAATCAAAGAACAATTACATGCAAATGCTGATGTAGTGATGTCTGATATGGCAGTTAATACAACTGGTATAAAAGATATAGATTCAATTCAAACAGGTGAGCTTTGTAAGGAGTCTATAGTATTTTCAAAAGAAGTGATTAAAAAACAAGGTTTTTTTATTTCAAAAATATTTATGGGCAGTACATTTAATGAAATTGTCGCACTAGGGAAAAAAATTTTCAAAGAAGTAAAGGTTTTTAAACCTAAATCCAGTCGAAAAGACTCTAAAGAAAGTTTCATAATCTGCAAAAATCTTAGATAGTTTCTTTAAATTTAAAAGGAATCATATATAAATGATCATGGTTCCTATAAAAGAAGCACTCACCTTTGATGATGTAACTCTTGCGCCTAAATACTCTGAGATATTACCATCTGAAGTAGATACAAGTATTAAATTAACTGAAACTTTAAAATTAAAGATTCCTCTTCTCTCATCTGCAATGGATACAGTCACGGAAAGTAAAATGGCAATAGCAATAGCTAAAGCTGGTGGTATTGGTGTAATTCATAGAAATTTAGATATTAAAAATCAAATCAAAGAAATTCAAAAAGTAAAACAAAAAAAATTGTTAGTTGGAGCAGCAGTAGGAGCAGGACCGAATGAACTAAAAAGAGCAAAAGAAATTCTTAAAGAGGGAATAAATTTAATAGTTGTTGATACTGCCCATGGCCATACCAAAAAAGTCTCTGAAATTATTAAACTTATAAAAAAATTTAAAAATAAAAAAACAGCATTATGTGCAGGTAATATAGCAACACCAGAAGCAGCTAAATTTTTATTAAATTTAGGAGTAGATATTATAAAAGTAGGTATTGGTCCGGGCTCAATTTGTACAACGCGATTAGTTGCCGGAATAGGTGTTCCACAATTAAGTGCTATTCTCTCGGTAAGAAACGGAATAAAAAATAAAAAAATAAAAATTATTGCAGATGGAGGAATTAAATACTCAGGAGATTTAGCTAAAGCTTTTGCTGCAGGAGCAGACGCCGTAATGATAGGATCATTATTTGCTGGAACTGATGAGGCCCCTGGAAAATTAATTAAAAGAAGTGGTAAATATTTTAAAAGTTTTAGAGGAATGGGATCAGTTGGAGCAATGAACAAAGGTTCCGCCGACAGATATTTTCAATCAAAACAAAAAGACATGTCAAAATATGTGCCAGAAGGAGTTGAAGGATTTGCAAAATATAAAGGTGATGTTGGTAGTATCATTTATAAATTGGTTGGTGGTTTAAGATCATCTATGGGTTACCTTGGCTCTAAACAAATAAAATATTTAAGAAATAAACCAAAATTTATAAAAATTACTAAAGCTGGTTTTTATGAAAGTATGGTTCATAATGTAGATATAGTAAAAAGTGATACAAAATATTGATGATTAAAATTTATAAAATATTATTTTCTTTAATTTTTTTATTTAGTTACTCAAATTTTACATTTGCTAAAGAAAATTTTTTCAATGAAGGAGTAAAATTATTTGAAGCAAAAAAATATGATGATGCAAAATTTTTACTTGAGAGAAGTATAGTATTTGACCCTAAGCATGCCAATTCATATTTATATTTAGCTAAAATCTATAAAGAAAAAGATGATCAAAAAAAAGAAGAAAAAAATTTAGAGGCTACTTTATTAATCGATCCTAAAAACGAAGAAGCAATTTTAATGTTAATGCAAATTGGAATTAAAAAAACCAATTATTCAAAAGTTAAAGAATTATCTGAAAGATTCGTAAAGGTTTGCATAAATTTATGTAAAGAAAATAATAAAATTTTACAGGACTTAAAAAATTTAGAACCAAAAAATGAGTCTTGATTTTCATCTAAACAAGATCCTAATTATTGATTTTGGTTCACAATTTACCCAATTAATTGTTAGAAGAATAAGAGAACTTGGTGTTTATTCAGAATTAGTTAGTCATAAAAAAATAAAAAGTTTTCACATTAAATCAAATACAAAAGGAATAATTTTATCAGGGGGACCTTTAAACGTTTACCAATTAAATGATAGATTATTTGATAAAACGATCTTGAAACTTGGAATTCCTATTTTAGGAATATGTTTTGGTCATCAAATTTTATCAAAATTTAATGGAGGAAAAGTTAAACAGTCAAAACATAGAGAGTTTGGTTTGGCAAACATTTATAAAAGAAGTGATAGTTTATTGTTTAAAAACTTTTTTAATAAAAAATCAAAAAAAGTTTGGATGAGTCACGCCGATCAAGTTTATAAATTGCCAAAAACATTCAATGTTATTGCTTCGAGCGAAAATTCAAAATATGCAGCAGTAGAGAGTAAAAATAAAAAATTGTTTGGTGTTCAATTTCATCCAGAAGTAACTCACTCTGAAAATGGAAAAAAAATTTTTAGTAATTTTATATCTAAAATTTGCAAAGTTAAAAAGAATTGGTCTCCTAAAGATCAAAAAATAAAATTAATTGAAGAAGTAAGACAACAAGTTGGTAATAACAAAGTCATTTGTGCTTTATCAGGTGGGGTAGATAGTAGTGTTGTTGCTCAATTACTAAATAAAGCTATTGGTAAAAAACTATATTGTATTTTTGTAAATACAGGTCTTTTAAGAAAAAATGAGGAAAAACAAGTTGTTGAAACATTTAAAAAGAGACTGAAAATTAATTTGATTTATATAAATGCCGAAAAAGAATTTCTTAGAAAATTAAAAAATGTATCAGATCCAGAAAAAAAAAGAAAAATTATAGGAAACTTATTTATCAAAATATTCGAACGTTATTCTAAGAAAATTAAAAATGTTAAATACTTGGCGCAAGGAACCCTCTATCCAGATTTAATTGAGAGTAAATCTGTAACTGGTAGCCAAACCTCAAAAATTAAATCTCATCATAATGTTGGTGGATTGCCTAAAAGAATGAAATTAAAATTAGTAGAACCACTAAAATTTCTTTTTAAAGACGAAGTTAGAAAATTAGGTTTAGAATTAAAATTAAATAAAGAGATAATTTCTAGACATCCTTTTCCTGGACCTGGTTTAGCAATTCGAATGCCAGGAATAATTACTTTGGAAAAGATAAAGATACTAAAAGAAGCAGATTTTTATTTTATAAATTCTTTAAAAGAAAATGGGCTTTACAATAAAATTTGGCAAGCTTATGCTGCGTTACTTCCTGTAAAAACTGTAGGGGTTATGGGGGACAATCGAACATATGAATATTTGTGTTTGTTAAGAGCTATTACTTCAGAGGATGGTATGACTGCTGATTTTTATGAATTTAAAAAACCATTTATTCAAGATATCTCAAACAAAATTGTTAATAGCATCAGGGGAATTAATAGAGTAGTTTATGATGTAACTTCAAAACCTCCAAGTACTATTGAGTTAGAATAAAAATGAATAAAAAGATTAAAGATCTTGTCAAAAAAAAAAATAAAACAAAAATAGTTTGTCTAACAGCCTACTCAAAAAAAATTTCATCAATTTTAGATAATCATTGTGACATTGTATTAGTCGGTGATTCTCTTGGCTCAGTTCTTTATAATTTTAAATCTACCAAAGAAGTAACTTTAAAAACTATGATTAATCATTCCAAAAGTGTGAGACTTGGGGTCAAAAAATCAATTATGATAGTTGATATGCCATACAATACATATCGAAACCCTAAAGAAGCCTTAAAGAATGTAAAATTAGTAATAAAAAAAACAAAATGTGATGGAGTTAAACTTGAAGGAGGTAAGAAAATTATCCCTATAGTTAAGAATTTAACCAAAAATAAAATACCCGTAATGGGTCATGTAGGTATTTTGCCTCAAACAGATAAAAAATTTAGTTTTAAAGGAAAAAAGCAAAAAGAAATTAATAGAATTTTAAACGATACTAAACTTTTAGAAAATGCGGGTGTATTTTCTATTGTACTAGAGTGTGTAGAGACAAAACTTTCAAAACAAATAACTAAAAATATAAAGATACCAACTATTGGAATAGGCTCATCGTCAAATTGTGATGGTCAAGTATTAGTTATTGATGACTTAATTGGGATGAGTGATAGCAAATTTAAATTTGTAAAAAAATATGTTGATGTTAGTAAAATTATTAATTCTGCAGTTAAAAAATATAAAAATGAGGTAAAAAACAAACAATTCCCAAAAGCGAAACATTCTTTTGCTAATTTAAAATATTAACCCATTGTAAATGGATCAGTCATCGGTTTCTCCGATGAGTTATACCATGTGGTCTTTATTCTCGTGTATTCTTTAATAGACTCAATCCCAGCCTCTTTACCATAACCACTATCTTTAATACCACCAAACGGAGCCATTGGAGAAATCAATCTGTAAGTATTAATAAAAACAATACCAGCACGAATAGCTTTAGACACCCTTAAGCCACGTGCAAAGTTAGTTGTATAAACTCCAGATGAAAGTCCATATTTATTATCATTCATTTGATTTATTACCTCATCTTCTTTATCAAACTTCATCACAGATAATATTGGACCAAATAATTCGTTTTCTGCGACAGGAAGGTTATGATTTTTACACTCAATAATCGTTGCTGGAAAGTAGTAACCTTTATTTGATATAGAAGATCTTTTTCCACCACATTTTATTTTTCCACCTTGTTCAACAGTAGCTTTAATATTTTTTTCTATATTCTCTAACTGTTTAAAACTATTTAATGGTCCCATCTGTGTATCTTTTTCCATTGGGCCACCTAATTTTATTTTTTCAGCTTTAGAAATCAATTTTTTTAAAAACTCATCATAAATATTTGATTGTAAATAAAGTCTTGATCCTGCAATACAACTTTGACCACTAGCTCCAAATATTCCTGCGGTAATACCATTTAAAGCATTTTCTTGATCAGCGTCATCAAATACCACAACTGGACTTTTGCCACCAAGTTCCAAACTTACTTGAGATAAATTTTCTGCAGAATTTTTAACAATATGTTTTGCAGTTTCAGGTCCACCTGTGAAAGCTATTCTTTCTACTAAGGAGTGAGTAGTTAATGCTTTACCACACGGTTCACCAAGTCCAGTAATTATATTAATAACTCCTTTTGGTATTCCAGTTTTTTCAATTAATTTTGCAAACTCTAAAAGAGTAACTGGGGCAAGCTCTGAAGCTTTAATTACAACTGTGTTACCCATTGCAAGAGCTGGTGCAAGTTTCACTGCTGTTAAGAGCATTTGAGAGTTCCAGGGAATAATTGCAGCCACAACACCAATAGGAATTCTCGTCGTTGTAACTTGCATATCTGGTTTATCTATTGGAACAACTGTTCCTTCTACTTTGTCAGCTAAACCTGCAAAGTAATCATAATATTCTGCAATATAATTTGCTTGAGTTTTTGTTTCTCTATAAAGTTTTCCAGTATCGATAGTTTCTATTTTTCCAAGGTGTTCCGCATTAGTTCTAAGTTGATCAGCAATTAATTTTAAATATTTTGCTCTTTCCCTTGGATGAAGTGTAGACCAATTATCTTCAAAAGCTTTTTGAGCTGATTGAACAGCTTTATCAACATCTTTTTCACTGGCCTCAGGAACAGTCGCCCAAACTTCATTATTTTCAGGATTTAATGTTTCAATTTTTTTTCCAGAAGATGAATTTACCCATTCACCATTTATAAACATTTTAAAATCTTGAATTTTTGACATCTAATTAATTATAAAATTTTTAATGTGCATATTAACATCATCTACACATTCTATACTACAAAGATGTTTTCCATTTTGAATTTCAATATAAGTAGAATTAACAAGGTCTTTAACCAATTCTTTAGACATTGTTGGAGTTGAACCAACATCATCCGAGCCAGTCATTACTAAAGTTTTTCTATCTATCTTTTTTATGGCTTCAAAATCATCATAATGATTAGCAAATAATTCATAAGCTTTAAGAAAGTTTTTATGATCCTTTGGTTTTTTGTTTAAGATATTCATGAATAAATCATAAGTTTCTGGATTATTTTTAAGATACTTGTCACTAAACCACCTTTTTAAAGCTTGTTTAGAAATTGGTTTATTTAATTTTGCTTGATTATATCTATCTAATACAAGAGATCTTTCTTGATCTGATCTTTTGTAAGTAGTGCCAATTAATATAAGTTTTTCAACTTTTTTTTGAAAATGTGATGAAAAATCTAAAGCAATTAAAGACCCTAAAGAAAAACCTATAAGATTTATTTTTTCTATCTTTAAATGTTCTAAAATTTCTAAAAGTTGATTAGAAAAATCTTTAAGATTTAACTTATCTTTATTACACGGTGTTTTTCCATGACCTAATAAATCATAAGTTAAAGTGGAATATTCATTGAAATAACTTACTTGATAACTCCACATTTGATGATCAAGACCAACTCCATGTATAAATACAAGTGGGACAGTATCTTTTTTATTAAATAAATAACAATTTTGATTTGGATCAAAATTTAAAGACATCAAATTATTTGGGATCTAATCCCATTTCTTTCATATCTTGATAACGATCTCCAGTTCTCGCATGCGCT
>CACJEC010000006.1 GCA_902592325.1 uncultured Pelagibacteraceae bacterium | reverse complement strand
AATCATAGATTTAAAAAGTAAAAAAAATACTGAAATTAATATTAATCATTACCTTAAAAAATATAATTGTAACGTTATAGTGAATAATAGAATTAAAAGACTTAAAACCAGTGGGCAGATTATAGAAAAAAATAACTATTTTTATTTAAGAAAAAATAAGAAAAATTTCCTATATATAATTTCTTTAGTCTTTTCTTTTATGGAAAAAATTTGAATATCTATAATATAGACTTTTAAAAAAAATCTTAATTATTGATAATAAAACTAATAAAGAATTTTTTATTCTGAACGCTTTTGATCCTTTTCTTCTATCTTTGAGTATTGTTGGTATGATCTTAAGATTCAAATTATATTTATGGTGTAAATAAACCAAAATTTCTATTTGGTATGAAAAACTTGAATTATTAAATTTAAGTTTTTTCAATAAATGAGTTTTAAATAAAGTTATTCCATTAAAATATGGAAATTTAGTTCCATAGATAAAATTCAAAAAAGGTGTGTAGAATAAAGTAAATATATTTCTAAAATAACTTCTTTGAACATTATTTGAGTAATAAGTTGTAACAATATCATAATCTTTATTTACAAATTTAATAATTTTAAAAATTTCTTTTGATGGATGAGAATTGTCAGAAGGTATTTGTATTAAATATTTTCCTTTACTTTTAGATATGCCCTTAAAGAAATTATACCCTATACCAAAATTTTTTTTATTTTCAAAAATTTTAATATTCTTATTTTTTTTTTTGAGATTTTTTACAATTGACAAACTTTTATCTTGACTACCGTCGTCAATAAAAATGACTTCGTATTTTCGAATTTTACTATATTTTAGCGCTTTCAATATTTCTAAAAAACTTTTTTTTATGAGTTTTTCCTCATTATAAAACGGAACTATTACTGATAGCATTCGCCTATAGGAAATTTACGTGAAGAGGTTTTTTACCTGTTGATGGTGAAATTTTTGATATTCCTTTTACATGATTATCTAAAGCTTCACTAACATAATGTTGTATTGGCATAGATCCCATCATTGTCTGTGCGTCAAAATTTGAAGATGCTAAGTAGCCCATAATTTTTCTATACCTTTCAGACTTAAAGATATCTTTAAATCTTTCATCAACAAAATTTCCCATGTGAAGTTTTGAATATCTTGCGTTAAAAAACATTCCTGAAGGTGCAACTAACCCACTACCACTTATTTGTAATAAGAATTGTGGTCCATAAAATCTATTATAAGTTGGTTTTCCTTTTCTTTTTATCTTAGACCATTTCACTATAACTTTTGTATTACTATTGCTCATGGACTCAGCTTTTTTTAAAGAATCATACATTTCCTCATATTTACTGTAATCTACACCAAGAGTTCCTAGTTCATCATCTGAACAATGTTTAATCACACCATAATCTACACCTAAATCAAGAGCAAGTTTTGCAAATGGTATAATTTCATCTCTAAATTCAGGCATTAAAACCATTTGAATTCCTAGAGTAACTTTGAGGTTTAACTTTTTTTTAAGTTCTACAGCGTATTTAATGTGGGCCATAGCTCTATCAAAAACTTCAGTATGTTTTTCGCTTTTAAACATTATCTTTGAATATCCCTCTGGGGTACCTGCTGCTACGGTAAATCTTACCCATGTGAATGAAGGAAGAACTTGATCAATCTTTTCTGGCTCCCATTCCCATCCATTAGTAGCATTGCCCACATCAATTCCTATGTTTGATGCATGTTGGACGAATGGCACATACGCTTTTGAGAGAGTGCTTTCTCCATCGGATATTAAAGAAACAGCTTTGATTCCAACTTCAGCAAAGTCATCTAAAAGATTGAGAGCTTCTTTTGTTTTAATACTAGCTCTTTCTTGTGGTTCTTGAACCATTGCATAACAAAAAGAACACATTGCTCCACATGCTCTAGTTAATGCCATATCAACTGTCACAGGTGCTATTTGCTCCCCATTTTCCCATGCTTGAACTCTATCATAATGATAAGAAAGTTTGTGAGAGTCTAAGATAAGATTTCCTTCTTGGGTGTTTACCCCATTTTGGTTTTCTATAATTTCATTTATACTCATTATTTAAATTCTATCCCTCTCAAATTTCTTAATTTACTTTTATCTCCAACAGGTTCACACCATATACTGATACCTTTATCGACGACAAATTTCAACTTTTCTTCAAGTTCCAATAGCAATAAACCTCTTTCATTAGCAGGTATTGAACGTTCAATTTTTAAAACTATCTGACCATTATCAGGTACTTCAACTACTTCAAAACCTTCATATAATTTATCTTTTTTTAACTCATTCGTAATCATTTCAATACGGCTATCTTTCTTAAGTCCCTTCCATTTTTCACTTGTAATAGGAGTAGCTGAGTTAGCAAAACTTTTCGACATATGATTTAGGTATTTATTTATTTTTTTTTATATCTAAGATCAATATTAATAACAACTATATATATAACCTTATGAAAAAAAAACCAGCAGCATTTTTAGATAGGGACGGGGTAATTAATTACGACTATGGTTACATATGTAATTATAAAGATTTTAAGTTTAGGCCAGGGGTAATTAAAGGCCTACAATATCTAAGCAAAAAAAAAATTAAAATATTTATTGTTACTAATCAATCAGGAATTGCTAGGGGATTTTTTACGGAAAAAGATTTAAAATTATTGCATGATAGACTGAAAAAAGAACTTTTGAAAAAAAAGATTAAATTAGATGAGATTAAATATAGTCCTTATCATCCAAAGGGAATAATTAAAAAATTTGCTAAAAATCATAAAAGCAGAAAACCAAATAATTTGATGATCAATCAACTATTAAAAAAATGGCATATAGATATTAAGAAAAGCTTTATGATAGGTGATAAATTATCTGATCAAAAGTGTGCTAAAAAAAGTAAATTGTATTTTGAATTTGCAAAAAAAAATTTTTTCACTCAAATTAAAAGTATTTTAAAAAATATTTAGATCTATTTGACTTTATTTAACTTTATTAAATCACAAATACATAAAAGCCATGCTTGATGTGTATTTTCTATATGATTATAAATATTACTGTCCACCCATAAATTAATATCTCCTAATTTTGATAATGGATTATTTCTTTTATTACCTGTCAAAGTAATAATTTTAGAAATTTTTTTTTTCTTAGCTTCTTTACATGCATTTATCATATTTTTTGATTTTCCACTTGACGAAATAAAAATTAAAATATCTTTTTTTTCAGCATAAAACTCTAAAGTTTTTTGTATCCATTTGTCATAACCATAATCATTAGCAAAACAAGTAATCAAATCAGCTTCATTAAAATTCATTGCTTTGACTTTAATATTTTTTGTCAAATCAACACTCACATGGCTGGCTATTGCTGCACTACCTCCATTTCCAAATATTAAAATTTTTGAATTATTTTTTTTAGATTTAAGTATTAAATTTTTAATTTCTATAATTTTTTTCAATATATCGTTATTGGGAAATATTTTAGAACTTAATATTTTAAGATAGTTTTTTACATTTGTAGTTTCTGACATATAAATTTTATACTAAACAATTTATTGATTTGTAAGATGTTTATAGAAATTTTATTGTAACTATTGTAATTACCTTTATATTATAACTGTTAGTTTACTAACTATAACGATAAACGAATTTCGTAATAACCATTGCGGACGTGGGGGCAGTACCCACCACCTCCACCATTTTCAACTTATGGGGGTGAACTAGAATCGACGAGTGACTAAAAGTTATTCTTTCGTTCGGAATTGTTCCTCCGTAAAGGGCTAATTTATAATTGCTAACGAAAGTTATGCACTTGCTGCCTAATTAACTATGTTAATTAAGTAGTCGGGGTTTGGGGCACCTGGCAACAGAACGCCCCTTAATTAAATTAAGACTGTACATAGGTGCAATGCTATATATGCATTATCATGCTTAGGGAAAAGAATATATAAAGTTTCATTACGTTTAAAAGTATGAAAGAAGTAGCTTTTGACAAAAATGACTATTACTTTAAACATTAATCAATTAAATAAATTTACTCGCGGAAAAAAAATAATTTTTTTTGGGAGATCAGATGATTTAATTACAAAAACAAAAAAAATTTTTAAAAAAAAGATAAGTTTCATTGTAGATAATAATAAAAATTTACTTAATCAAAAGTACATAAATTTAAGTATTTATAATCCAAAAATCTTATCTAATTTAGATTTTTCAAAATATTATATTATAATTACTGCAACAAATTGTCTTGGAATAGTAAGTTTTTTAGAAAATAAACTTAAATTAAAAAACATAAAAAATTTTTGCATCTCCCCAGTGATGAATGATTGGGTCAAACTTTGTCTTATCAAAAATTATGATAAAAATATTATGTTTTCCTGTAATGATTTTAAAAATCCAAACTATGGATTACGACATTCCTCAGGTGGAGGTGGTATTTATATTATAAATACTAAAAACAATAATTATTTCAAAATTCTTAAAGGTCAATTTAGATGTATTAGACACTATAAAAAAGAAATTTATGTCTCTATCGAACAATTTAAAGGAACTATAATTTTTTTTAATTTAAAAGGTAAAATTTTAAAAGAAATTAGCTTAAAAATTTATAAATCAAAAAATAATTTAAGTGCAAATACTGTTGGACTTGCAATAGATAGAAAAAAAGAACTACTTTATGTGAGCGATTCTTATATGGATCAAATTTATGTTGTGAGCATTAAATCAAAAAAAATTATAAAAAGAATTCAATTTTCTACAAAATATAAACAAGCCAATAGTTACCACCATATAAATGACTTGTATTTAGTTAATAATAAACTTTACGTATCTTATTTTTCAAAATCTGGTAGGTGGAAAAAGAATATTTTTGATGGTGGAATAACAAGCATAAATTTATTAAGTGGTAAAAAAAAGGTTATTATAAATAATTTAATAAAACCTCATAGTATAAAATTTTTTGATAATAAGTATTTAATTTGTAATTCTGTAAAAGGAGAGCTTATTATGAATGGAAAGGTTTTAGGTGACTTTCCAGGTTTTTTGAGGGGTTTAGATTATGATGATAATTATTTTTTTTTAGGTCAAAGTGAAACTTTGTACATGAGTGGATTAAAATTCAAATATAAAAATACAATGAATAATGCTGGAATTTATTTGTTTGATATAAAAACCAAATCATCAAGATTTTTAGCGACACCATCTATAATGAATATCCACGACATTAAAGTTATATAATTAACTAATTTTTTTTTTATTAATTTCAGCTTGAGCTGCTGCAAGTCTAGCTATTGGAACTCTATATGGAGAACAAGAAACATAATTTAACCCTGCTCTAGAACAAAATGATATACTCTTAGGGTCTCCTCCGTGTTCACCACAAATTCCTAATTTTAATTTTTTATTTTGTTTCTTTCCTTTTAAAACTGCAATTTCAATCAAATCTTCAACTCCTTCATCAATTGAAACAAATGGATCAATAGTAAAAATCTTATTATCTATGTAATCATTTAAAAACTTTCCACTATCATCTCTACTTATTCCAAAAGTTGTTTGGGTTAAATCATTAGTACCAAAACTAAAAAATTCTGCATGTTTTGCTATATCTTTAGCTTTAATTGCTGCTCTTGGAAGTTCAATCATGGTTCCAACCATGTAATCGATTTTGATATTATTTTCATTTTGAACTTTTTTAGCTATTTTTTGCACTAAATCTTTCATGATCTTTATTTCAGTTTCAGTGGAGACTAAAGGAATCATTATTTCAGGGAGTGCTGATTTTATTTTTTTATTTTTTAGTTCAACAAGAGCCTCAAATATTGCTCTACATTGCATTTCATATACCTCTGGATAAGAAATGCCCAATCTACATCCTCTATGTCCGAGCATGGGGTTTTGCTCATGTAATTCTGATATTCTCGATTTCACTTCTTTGATATCTAAACTTAATGCGTTGGCAACTTCTAAAATTTCTTTTTCAGAATTTGGTAAAAATTCATGTAATGGGGGATCAAGTAGTCTCACAGTAACCGGTAAACCAGTCATAATTTTAAAAATTTCCATAAAATCTTTTTTTTGATGAGGTAATAACTTTGTGAGAGCTTTGGCCCTGTCTTCTTTAGTCTTAGATAAAATCATCTCTCTTACAGATAAAATTCTCTCTTCGTCAAAAAACATATGTTCAGTTCTACATAAACCAATTCCTTCAGCTCCAAAATCTCGCGCTGTTTTTGTATCTGATGGAGTTTCAGAGTTAGTTCTTACTTTTAGTTTTCTAATACTATCTGCCCAATTCATTATTTTGGAAAAATCACCTGAAATTTCAGGTTTAACAGTTGGAACATTTCCTAAAATAATTCTTCCAGATGAACCATCGATAGTAATTACATCGCCTTCTTTGACTTCTAAATTTGTTGCCTTAAAAATCTTTTTTTCATAATTTATGTTAATTTCACTTGACCCAGAAACACATGGTCTGCCCATCCCCCTGGCAACAACAGCAGCATGACTAGTCATGCCCCCTCTTGCTGTTAATATGCCTTTGGCTGCATGCATGCCTTGAATATCTTCTGGAGATGTTTCAACTCTTACTAAAATCGTATCTTGCATCATGTCATTTAATCTTTCTGCCTCCTCTGATGAAAAAACAACTTTTCCACTTGCGGCACCTGGGGAAGCTGGTAGACCGGTTGCAATAACTTTAATTTCACTTTTTTCGTCTAAAGTAGGGTGAAGTAATGTATCTAATGAATTAGGATCTATTCTTAATATTGCTTGATTTTTTGAAATTAGTTTTTCTTTAACCATATCGACAGCAATTTTTACTGCTGATTTGGATGTTCTTTTGCCCGACCTTGTTTGTAAAATCCACAACTTATTATTTTCGACAGTAAACTCAACATCTTGCATATCCTTATAATGATTTTCTAATTTTCTTAAAATTTTTTCTAATTGTTTATAAACTTTTGGCATGGATTCTTCCATTGATAGATCTTTAACCTTAGCTTCTTCTCGTGCTTTCTTAGTTATGTATTGTGGAGTTCTAGTACCTGCTACTACGTCTTCTCCTTGAGCATTAATTAAATATTCCCCATAAATGTTGTTTGATCCATCAGATGGGTTCCTTGTGAATACTACGCCAGTTGCGCAATCATTACCCATATTTCCAAAAACCATAGACTGAACATTTACTGCTGTGCCCCACTCAGATGGAATTTGATTCAATTTTCTATAAATTTTTGCTCTATTGCTTTCCCATGACAAAAAAACAGCGCTTATTGCTCCTAATAATTGCTCATAAACATTCTGAGGAAAATTTTTTTTTGTCTTTTCTTTAACAATTCTTTTAAAATCGCTTATTAATCCATCCCAATCATCTTCATCAAGCTCGGTATCTAATAATACACCTTTTGTTAGCTTATAGTTTTCAATTAATTCTTCAAAATGATGACTTTCTACACCCATCACCACACTTCCATACATTTGAATAAATCTTCTATAACTATCTTTTGCAAATCTTGGATTTAGTGTTTTTTTTGATAAAGCAATTACAGTTTTGTCATTTAGACCAAGATTAAGTATTGTATCCATCATACCAGGCATAGAAACTCTGGCTCCAGATCGTACAGACAATAAAAGAGGATTCTTTAAATCTCCAAACTTTTTCATAACAGCTTTTTCTATGGCTTTAACCTCTGATTTTATTTGATTAACAAATTTAGAGCTTAGTTTTTTTTTACTTTTATAAAATAATTCACAAACATTGGTTGAGATTATAAAGCCTGGTGGTACTGGAAGGCCTATTCTTCCCATTTCAGATAAATTTGCACCTTTACCACCTAAAACATTTTTAGGATTTTTTATTTTTTTTACTTCTTTAGAATTAAAATTAAAAATTAGTTTATTCATTAATGCCTTCAATTGACTGAAAATCAATAAAATTTTCGTAGGTTTTACAGAAGAAATTGATTAGTTCCAATCTATTTTTTTTTACCACCTCATTATCATCATTAACCTTTACATTGTCAAAAAAAGCAAAAACCTCTTTTTTTGTAGTGGACAATAAAATCAATGTTTCATCAAAATTTTGAATTTTTGAAATCCCATCAAAATGTTTATTTAATTCATTTATTTTTTTGTAAAAATTTTTTTCAAAATCATTTTTAAAAATACCAGGGTCAGTTGAATTTGTAAGTCCACTATCAATATTTTTGATTTCTGTATGTAAAATATTAGAGGCTCTTTTATAAGATGATACAATATCTTCACCAATTGGTTTATTGATAACTTTGTTTAAACTTTTAGCTTTTTCGAAAACTGTTGAAATCTTATTTAAATTAAACTTATTGGTAGCCGCATCTACAATGTCATACCTTATCTTTTTTTCTTTTAAATAATATCTAAACCTATCTTTTAAAAAATTTGAAATATCTTTTTGCAATGAATCATTTTGGAAATCATTTCCTTGCTCTAAATAAATATTTAATGAATAAGATATTAAATCTCTAATTTTTAAATCTTTCTTATTTTCAATTATTATTCTAACTATTCCAAGTGCCATTCTTCTTAATGCATAAGGATCTTTTGAACTAGAAGGTTTTTCATTAACACCAAAAAAACCTACTAAAGTATCAATTTTATCTGCAATTGATAAAGTAATATTAAATGGTTTTTTTGGTAGAGCTGAGTCTAAGCCGATAGGCAAATATTGTTCTTTGATTGCATCAGCAATTTCTCTATCGAATCCTTGAGCATGACATAAATAACCTCCCATTATTCCTTGAAGTTCTGGAAACTCTCCAACACTTTCCGATAATAAATCTGTTTTACAAATTGAGGCTGACAACTCTACTTTTTCTTTACTAATTAATAATTCATCTGAAATTAAAGCTCCTAATTTTCTCATTCTTTGAACTTTGTCAAAATAAGTTCCTAACCCTTTAAAAAAATTCATAGACTTTAATTCATTAATTTTTTTGACTAAATTTTGAGATTTATCTTTATTCCAAAAAAATTCTGCATCACTTAATCTTGCTTCTACGACCCTTTCATTTCCAATTTTTATCAATCCTTGTTTATCTTTGTTATTTGAAACTACTAAAAATTCATTTGTAATTTCATCTTTTTTTGAAAATAAAGGGAAATATTTTTGATGTGATTGCATTGTTAAAACTAAAATTTCCTCTGGTATAGACAAAAATTTTTTATCAAATGAGCACTCTAATATATGGGGTTTATCAACAAGATCTACCACTTCATCGATCAGTTTATCGTTATCTTTGATCTTTAAATTTTTTCTAATTAAAATTTTACTAAATTCTTTCTCAATAATTTTTTTTCTTTTATTTTGGTTTACTACGATTCCTTCTTTTTGAAAAAAGTTTTCGTATGATTTGTAGTCGTAAAATATTTTTTTTCTTTCTTCAAACTCTTTATCAACAAAAGTTGAATTTGATGAGACTAAGTGATGATAATTAAAAGTTAATTTTTTTTTATTAAATACAGCTAGTATAGATTTTAATGGTCTGCCCCAATTTAAATCAAACTCACCCCATTTCATTGATCTTTTCCATTGAATTTTTTGCAACAATAAGGGCAAAATTTCTTCTAATAAATCATGCGTATTAAGCTTTTTTGATTTAGTACTTAAAAAATAAAACTCACCTTTATCAGTGCTTTTTTAAAGAGATTTTTTTTAGAAATATTATTTTTTCTCACAAAACCCTCAATAGCTATTTCAGGAGCATTTATATTTGGTCCTTTAATCTCCTCAGATTTCAAAAATACCTGTTTTGGAAGACCTTCAAATACGATAATTGCTCTATTGGGTGTCGAATAAGATGAACTTTTTTTAAAAGAAATAAATTTTTCTCTCAATAGTTTATTAAAATTATCTAATAGGTCTCTTCGTAAATTCTGTTGGAGAGACGAGGGTATTTCCTCACTAAATAATTCTAAAAAAAATTCTGACATCTAGTTTTGACTATCTAACCAAATTTCTGCCACGGCTTTTGTGATATCACGAATTCTACCTATATACCCTGCTCTTTGGGCAACACCTATAGCTCCTCTAGCATCTAAAATATTAAATACATGGCTTGCTTTTAAGCATTGATCGTATGCAGGAAGAGATATTTTTTTTTCAACAAGGGATTTAGCCTCCATTTCATGCATATCAAACATTTTAAATAAGCTATGCACATTTGCATGTTCAAAATTATATGCTGAAAATTCCTTTTCAGCTTGATGAAATACCTCTTCGTACTTCACTCCTTCATCATTCCATATTAGATCGTATACATTTTTTTTTTGCTGAGTAAACATACATATTCTCTCTAGGCCATAAGTAATTTCTACTGAAATCGGTTTACATTCAAATCCAGCCATTTGTTGGAAATATGTAAATTGAGTTATTTCCATTCCATTACACCAAACCTCCCAACCTAAACCTGCAGCGCCAAGGGTTGGGCTTTCCCAATCATCCTCAACAAATCTAATATCATGTTTTGTATGATCAATACCAATAACTGATAAACTGTTGAGATATAATTTTTTTATATTATCTGGCGAAGGTTTAATCAAAACTTGGAACTGATAATAATGTTGTAATCTATTTGGATTATCTCCATATCTTCCATCAGTTGGTCTTCTTGAAGGCTGAACATAAGCGACCTTCCAAGGCTTTTGTCCAAGCGATCTAAGTGTAGTAGCAGGATGAAATGTTCCAGCACCAACTTCTATATCATATGGCTGCAAAACAATACATCCCTTTTTGCTCCAAAATTTTTGAAGATTAATAATTGTTTCTTGAAATGATTGTACCTTCTTTTTTTGTTTTTTTAATTTAGAGACCATATCTTTGCCAGATTGACCTTTCATCTAAAATATTAACTAAATGCTCTACTTGATTATTTGAAGATGAAAGCTTTTGACTCAACCAACCTTTAGATTTTTCAAATTTTTTAATTACCACATCGTCTCCAAATTTTTCTTTTAAAATTTCATGCGCATTACCTAATCCATCTATTAATCCCAAACTTTTTGCCTTACTACCTGACCAAAACTCTCCTGAAAAAAGTTCTACTTCAGTCTTGTTGAGTTTTGATCCACGGCTTTTTTCCACTACGTTTATAAAATCTTTATGTAAATCTAATTGTATTTTTTTTAATCTTTCTATATCTTCATTTTTTTCTTCTAGAAAAGGATCTAATGTGCTTTTATTTTTACCAGCAGTATGAACTCTTCTCTCAACACCAATTTTTTTTATTAATTCAGTAAATCCAAATGAAGAATAAATCACGCCTATAGATCCTATAATCGAACTTGAATTTGCATAAATTTCATCACCTGCACAAGAAATAAGATAGCCTCCAGATGCTGCTACATCTTCAGCAAAAACAATTACTTTTTTTTTATTTTTTTTTGATTGTTGCTTGATTAAACTATAAATTAGGTGTGACTGTACTGGTGATCCTCCTGGCGAATTTATAGTAATTGCAATACAAGCAGCTTTTTTTAATGAAAAAGCTTTTTTTATAAGTCCTTCATAACTCGAAAAATCAATACCTTGTTTAAATTTTCCAGCATTTCCTATAACTCCACTTAATTTTAAATGGGCTACAATCTTTTTCTTTTTAAAAAAAGAGAACATCATTATTCCTTATAGAATTATTAATTGAATATATAGACCACTTATAATTGAAGAAATAGGTGCGTCAATTGATAAGTAATATATAAAACTTAATTATATTAACTTAATTAAATAATGGGAACTGTAGTACAGCTTAAAAATCAAATAAATGACTCTTATTTTCAGCTCAAAGATTCTGTTGAAGATAAGCTTATCCTGACTGAGGAAAAAATAAAATCAAAATTAGCTAGTGATGTAGAGCTAGTTCAAAAAATGTCTGATTACCATATTAAAACAGGAGGAAAAAGATTAAGGGCCTTATTAACATTAGGTTCAGCAAAATTGTGTGGTTATTCAAAAGGCTCTAGAGACATAAATTTGGCTGCTTGTGTTGAGCTGATACACAGTGCAACTCTAATGCATGATGATGTAATTGATGAAGGTAGTGTAAGAAGAGGAAAAAAAACTTTAAATAAAGTTTGGAACAATCAATCATCTGTTTTAATCGGTGACTATTTATTAAGTAGATGTTTTGAGATGATGGTTGAAGATGGTAATTTAGAAGTATTAAAGTTACTGTCATCAACTTCTTCAAAAATAGCTCAAGGAGAAGTTTTACAACTTCAACATAAAAATGAAGTTGATATGTTGGAGGAAACATATTTGAAAATTATTTCAGCAAAAACTGCTGAACTGTTTGCAGCTGCAACAAAAGTTGGGGCTATTTTATCCGACGCTAACAACAAAGAAAAAGATGCCCTTGAATTTTATGGAAGAAATCTAGGTCTGACTTTTCAAATTGCAGATGACACTCTTGATTATAATTCAGAGCTAAAAATGTTTGGAAAAAAAATTGGTCAGGATTTTTTTGAAGGAAAAATTACTCTTCCAATAATTTTACTCTTCCAAAAATTAAATCTAGTAGAAAAAAAAATTATTAAAGAAACATTTAATAAAGAATTAAGAACTAAAGATGATTTTAATAAAATAATTTCTTTAATAAAAAAATATAAAATTATTGAAGATTGTTATCAAAAAGCTCAACATTATATCAACCTTGCATCTAATTCTTTAACTATATTAAAAGAATCAAAAGAAAAAGAAATTTTTAAAAATCTTACTTCATTTAGTCTAACTAGAAATTTTTAAGGACTTAATAAAGATTTTATCCAGTTACCATTTTCATCTTTAGTATACTTAAGTCTTTCATGTATTCTACTATCTCCATCCAACCAAAACTCAATACTTGATGGAGATAAATTCCATCCAGACCAATGTGTTGGTCTAGGAACTTTATTTTGATCACTATATTTTTTTTTAAATTTTTCTATTGAATTTTTCAGTTCATCTCTGCTTCTTAGTTCTTCACTTTGATGAGAAGCCCAAGCTCCAATTCTACTTTCATATCCTCTAGAATTAAAATATGCATCAGCCACATCATCTGCTACCAAAGACACCAATCCAGTAATTCTGATTTGTCTTAAAAGACTTTTCCAATGAAAGCACAATGCTGCTTTAGGATTTTCTTTTAATTCATTTCCTTTTTGGCTATTTAAATTTGTATAAAATACAAATCCTTTCTTATCAAAATCTTTCAACAAAACCATTCTTACTGATGGAAAATTATTTTTATTAGATGTGGCCAAAGCTACTGCATTAGGATCATTAGGTTCTGATTTTGTTGCTTCATCCATCCATATTTTAAACAGCTGAATCGGATCATCTAGATCTAAAAAACAGTTATTAAGGCCAAGTGAGTTTTTTTGATTCATAATTTAAACAAAATAATCTATATAATATAAATAATGTCATTTAATACTTTTGGAAAGCTATTTCGTTTCACTACTTGGGGAGAGTCTCATGGACCTGCTATTGGCTGTATAGTTGATGGTTGTCCGCCTAATATAAACTTAAAGGAGCAAGATATTCAAATAGAATTAAATAAAAGAAAACCGGGACAGTCAAAGTTTACAACTCAAAGAAAGGAAGACGATAAAGTTCAAATATTATCAGGTGTATTTGAAGGTAAAACTACTGGAACACCAATTTCTCTTATTATTTACAATAAGGATATGAGATCAAAAGATTATGACAATATTAAAGATAAATTTAGACCAGGTCATGCAGATTATACCTATTTTAAAAAATACGGAATAAGAGATTATAAAGGTGGAGGAAGATCTTCCGCAAGAGAAACTGCGGCTAGAGTTGCAGCTGGAGCTATAGCTAAATTAGTTTTACAAAAAAAATTAGGTAAAAAATTTAAAGTTATAGGTGCTGTTACCCAATTAGGGATATTGGGATGTGATATAAAACAATGGAAAGATGAAATTATATCTAAAAATCCATTTTTTTGTCCTGATAAATCCATGATAAAACTTTGGGAAAAGTATTTATTAAATATAAGAAAATCAGGATCTTCATGTGGAGCTGTAATTGAAATAAGAGCCAGAGGAATTCCGGTAGGCCTTGGTGCTCCAATTTATTCAAAGTTAGACGCTGATATTACTTCAGCCTTAATGAGTATAAATGCTGTGAAGGGTGTTAATATTGGATCTGGAATGAATTCAGCGCAATTAAGTGGTGAACAGAATTCAGATGAAATTTCTCAAAAAGGAAAAAAATTAAAGTTCGATTCTAATAATGCTGGTGGTATTTTAGGGGGTATATCAAGCGGCCAAGAAATTATTGCTTCCTTTGCAGTAAAACCCACATCCTCAATTTTAAAATCAAGAAAAACAATTAATAAATTTGGAAAAAATACCACTATATCAGTTAAAGGTAGGCACGACCCTTGTGTTGGAATTAGAGCAGTTCCAATAGGTGAAGCTATGATGAGTTGTGTTTTATTAGATCATTATCTAATGAATAAAGCACAATGTAGCTAAGTCTTATATTAATTTTTTACAACTTTTATTGAATCTTTTGTAAATAGAATATCTAAGATTTTTTTTGAAATTTGTGATGAGTTTAATCCAGCAAGCTCATACATTTTTTTAGGCACATTCTGATCTATAAAACTATCTGGCAATGTCATTGATCTAAACCTTAAACCTTTATCAAATATACCTTTTTCAGAAAGTAAATTTTTCACATGAGATCCAAAACCTCCAATTGAACCTTCCTCTATAGTTATCATTACCTCATGCTCTCTAGCACATTTCAGAATAAGTTCTTGGTCTAAAGGTTTAGCAAATCTTGCATCAATAATTGTAGTTGAGACTCCTTTATTCTTTAGTTCTTCAGCTGCTAGCCTACATTCCTCAAGTCTTGTTCCTAAGCTTAAAATACAAGCTTGTTTTCCTTCTTGAACAACTCTTCCTTTACCTATCTCAATCTTTTCATCTATCGAAGGAAGTTCGACTCCAATACCTGTGCCTCTTGGATATCTAATTGCACTAGGTTTATCATTTATATCAACTGAAGTATTAATCATTTTAACCAATTCTGCCTCATCACTTGCAGCCATAACTATAAAATTAGGTAAGGTTGATAAATAGGTAATATCAAAAGAACCAGCGTGTGTAGATCCATCCGCACCTACTAAACCTGCCCTATCAATTGCAAATCTAACGGGTAAGCTTTGAATTGCAACATCATGAACGACTTGATCGTAAGCTCTCTGTAAAAAAGTAGAATAAATTGCAGCATATGGTTTATAACCCTCTGTAGCTAAACCTGCTGAAAAAGTTACAGCATGTTGTTCCGCTATACCAACGTCAAACATTCTTTTAGGAAATTCTTTTCCAAAAATATCCATTCCTGTACCACCTGGCATTGCGGCTGTTATACCAACTATTTTACTATCTTTGTGAGCATGTTTAACTAACGTATTAGCAAATACTTTTGTGTACGAAGGAAAATTACTGCTACTTTTAATCTGCTCACCAGTCTCAACATTAAACTTTGAAACACCATGATAATTGTCTGTTGCTTTTTCTGCATAAGAATAGCCCTTTCCTTTTTGGGTTTTTATATGAATCATGATCGGACCTTCATGTTTAGAATCTCTTGCATTTTTTAAAATTGGTATAAGAGTTGTTAAATCATGACCATCAATTGGACCCGCATAGTAAAAGCCTAATGAATTAAATAAAGTACCACCAGTTACTGCAGATCGTAAAAAATCTTCAGCTTTACCGGCTTTAGCACTAAATCTTTTTGAAAAAGCAGAAGCTATTAACTTGAATGTTTCTCTTAAACTAAAATATATCTTTCCAGTAAATAATTTAGCCAAATAAGTTCTCATTGCACCTACTGGTTTTGCTATAGACATGTCATTGTCATTTAAAATAACAATCATTTTAGTTTTTGAAGCCCCAGCATTATTCATTGCTTCATAAGCCATGCCCGCACTTATTGCTCCATCACCTATTACTGCCACTACGTTTGATGATTTATTTGCTAATTTATTTGCCTCAGCAATACCTAATGCTGATGATATAGAGGTTGAACTATGAGCGGCTCCAAAAGGATCATACTCACTTTCAGATCTTTTTGTAAAACCTGACAATCCATTTCCTTGTCTTAAAGTTTTAATTTTATTTTTTCTTCCAGTTAAAATCTTATGAGGATAAGATTGATGACCAACATCCCAAATTAATTTATCATTAGGAGTATCAAAAACATAATGAAGAGCAACTGTTAATTCAACTACACCCAAACCAGCTCCTAAGTGTCCTCCAGTTTCTGATACAGCATTAATCATTTCAATTCTAACTTCATCAGAAACTTTTTGTAAATCATTTTCTGAAAGCTTTCGTAGATCAGATGGAAAATTTATATTATTTAAAAATTTATAATTTTGTTTCATTTATCTCTATTTAGAATGTAATCTAGTGTCTCTTTAATATTTTTTGAATTTGAACCATATTTTTTTAAATTTTTGTTAATATTAATAATAATTTTATCACAATATTTAATCGCATTCTTATGTCCAAGTAAACGTATAAGTGTTGCCTTGCCTTTTTTTTGGTCTTTGCCAGTTTTTTTACCTGCTTTTTTAGAGTTTCCTCTAAAATCAATTAAATCATCAGATATTTGAAATAAAAGACCTATATTAAGACCTATATTTTCAAAAAATTTTATTTCTTTATTACTTTTGTTTCTAATAATTGCAGGAGCTGCACAGCAAAAACTAAATAATTTTCCTGTCTTTTTTTTTTCCATTTCAATAATCTTTTTTTTAGATACTTTCTTTTTCTCATAACTAAGATCTAAATATTGACCACCTGCAATTCCAAGATGACCCGAACACTCTGATAATTTTTTAATTAAACTAATTTTAGTTTTTTCTTGTATCTTTAAACTAGGACTTGCTAAAATTTCACAGGCCATTGTTTGCAAAGAGTTTCCTGCAAGTATCGCTGTTGACTCTCCAAATTTAATATGTGTAGAGGGTTTCCCTCTTCTTATTTTATCATTATCCATACATGGTAAATCATCATGAATGAGGGAATAAGCATGAATACATTCAACAGCTGCACCAATTGTAATTAATATTTTAGTATCAATAGAAAATAAAGATCCAATATCGACAATAATTTTAGATCTAATTTTTTTCCCGCCAGGAAATAAACCATATTTCATAACAGGAATTAATTTTGATCTATTTTGTTTATTAAAAAAACTTTTCAAAAAGATATTTGTATCTTTTGCAATTCTATTAAGTTTATTTTTCATTTTTTTTTATGATTTCTTTAATTTTATTTTTTGTTTCTTCACTTATATTTTTAAAATCTTTATGAAATTTTTTTTGTATAGTATTGTTTAATCTGAGTAATTTCTGGTAACTTTCTATGGAATTATTGAGATCTTTCTCATTTTCTAACAACTCAATTATTTTATTTGCTTGCTCTGTTAACTCCTCAAGTGAGTGCGAATTATTATCAATTGGTAAATCCTTATCTTTCATATAATAATAATTATTAATACATGAAATCTATTCAATCAAATATCAAAAAAGCTAAGGGGTATTTGGATAAAAACCATTGTATAGCTGTACCAACTGAAACAGTTTATGGATTAGCAGGCAATGCTTACTCTGATATTTCGGTAAAAAAAATATTTAATCTTAAAAAAAGACCTGTGAACAACCCATTAATTGTTCATTATTATGATATTAATAAACTTAAAAAAGATTGCCATATAAATAACAATTTTAAAAAACTTTATAGAAAATTTTCTCCTGGACCTATTTCATTTATATTGAAATTAAAAAAAAACTCAAAAATTTCTAAATTTGTAACAAATAATCAGAATAGTCTTGCTGTACGTTTTCCAAAACATGCCTTGTTTAGAAAATTGCTAAAACATTTAAATTATCCTCTTGCTGCACCAAGTGCAAATATATCAAATAGATTAAGCTCTGTGCAGGCATCAGAGGTAAAAGAAGAATTTGGATCAAAAATTAAATATATTCTTAATGGTGGGAAATGTAAAATTGGTCTAGAGTCAACAATTATTAGTCTTCTAAATAAACCTGTTATATTAAGGTTTGGAGGATTAGATGTTTCAAAAATAAAAAAAATATTAAAAAAAAAAATTTCAATTAAAACTAATTTAAAAAATAAAATCTCTCCTGGCCAATTTCCTTTACACTATTCTCCAGGAATACCCTTAAGAATGAATGCAAATAAATCAAAAAAAGGTGAGGCTTTTGTTTTGATAAAAAAGAGAAAAATCACTTATAAAAACTATTACTATTTAAGTAAGAAAAATGATCTACAACAATCAGCTAAAAATTTATACTCGTTGTTAAGAAAAATTAAAAAAGATGGATATAAAATGATTGCAGTTGAAAAAATTCAAAATAAAGGAATCGGTAGAGCAATTAATGATAGATTAAATAGAGCTTCAAAATATTAAATACTAAACATGATAGAAGTAATTAATTTATCTAAATCTTTTCAAAATAACAAAGCAGTAAATAATATTAATTTTAATATTGGCAAGAATGAGATTATTGGATTACTTGGTCCTAATGGATGTGGAAAAACAACAACTATTGCAATGATACTTGGTTTACTTAAACCAACTAAGGGAAAAATCTTAATTAATAAAAAAAATATTGAACATCATAGAATTGAGCTTTTGCATAAAATGAATTTTATTTCTCCCTATATTGAATTACCAAAAAAATTAACTGTGAAACAAAATTTAATAGTTTATGCAAAACTTTATAATGTCAAAGATATCAATGAACGTATTGATTATTTATCATCTACTTTAAGACTTAGTAAAATTATAAATAGTTTAACTGGTGAACTCTCATCAGGTCAAAAAAATAGAGTAAGTCTAGCAAAATCATTAATTAACAATCCTTCAGTTTTGTTACTTGATGAACCAACTGCTTCCTTAGATCCTGAAACAGGAAATTTTATTAGGTCTTTTTTAGAGGACTATATAAATCAAAAAGAAATATCTATACTTCTTGCTTCTCACAATATGGTTGAAGTTGAAAGGTTATGCACATCAGTGATGATGATGAAGAGTGGAGAAATAATTGACCGAGGTACCCCAAATGAATTAATAAAAAAACATGGAAGAAAAAACTTAGAGGAAGTTTTTTTAAAACTTGTGAGGACAGAGGATGAATTTTAATCGTATGTATGGTCTTTTTTTAAGACACTTTTTTTTAATAAAAAGCTCATTTCCAAGAATTCTAGATTTAATATATTGGCCATCTATTCAAATAATTCTATGGGGGTTTATTTCAAAATTTTTTTCAGCCTATAGTGATTATTATAATAATACTGTTGGTATAATACTTACATGTGCCATTCTTTATGATTTCTTATTTAGATCAAGTATCAGTTTTAATATGTTATTTTTAGAGGAGATATGGAGCAGAAACTTTACCAATTTATTCATTGCTCCAATGAAGATTAGTGAAATTATTATTTCATTAGTTTTCACTGCCTTAATAAGAACTTTAATAGGATTGGTACCAGCAATTTTATTAACATCCCCTTTATTTGGTATTTCAATTCTTAAATTAGGAATTCCTTTATTTTTTTTATTCCTAAGTTTATATATTTTTGGTATTACTCTTGGGCTATTTGTAAGTTCAGGCTTAATAAGATTTGGGCCTTCATTTGAGAATATCGCATGGTCCTCATTATTTTTACTGGCTCCACTAGGGTGTATTTATTATCCTATTGAAATATTACCAGAATTTTTTCAAATTTTAGCAAAAGGACTGCCTTTGGTTTATATTTTTGATGAAACAAGAAATATATTAGTTAATAATTTTGTTAATTTTCAAAATATTTTAAATGCTTTTTATTTAAATGCTATTTACCTTTTAATTGGCATATGTTTATTTTATTTTTCTTTCTCAAAAGCTAGAAAAAAAGGTTCTTTAATTAATATGGGCGAATAAAGTGGTGCGCCTGCTAGGAGTCGAACCCAGAACCTCCTGATCCGAAGTCAGGCGCTCTATCCAATTGAGCTACAAGCGCATATAGTATTAATATTACATTTTATGAAAAAAAACATTAATTTTATAGTTGAAGAAAATGAAAATAATCTGAGAGTTGATGTTTTAATTAACAATAGGGAAAAACTGATTAGCAGAACCAGAATTAAAAATCTAATATTAAATGAAAAACTTAAACTAAATAATCAAATAATTAAAAATCCTTCAAAGAAAGTCATTAAGGGTGATAGACTAGATCTAGAAATTCCAAAACCTGAAAAAGCTTCATTAAAGCCTTTCGATTTTAAACTAAAAATAATTTATGAGGATGAAGATTTATTAATACTAGATAAACCTGCAGGAATAATTATGCATCCTGGAGCTGGAAATTATGACCGAACAATCGTTAATGCATTAATGAATTATGATAAGAATTCTCTTTCAAATATAGGTGATGAACTTAGACCGGGGATAGTTCATAGAATTGATAAAAATACATCTGGCTTAGTTGTAATTGCCAAAAACAATGAAACTCACGAAAATTTAACAAAACAATTCAGTGAGCATTCTATAAAAAGAGTTTATCAACTTTTAATATGGGGCAAGCTAAGACCTTCTTCTGGAAAAATTGATACGTTTATCACTCGTAGTTCAAGAAATAGACAGTTAATGGAAGTAAGTGTTTCTAAAGGTAAACGAGCTATAACTAATTACCAAACTATAGAAGTTTTTGAAAATAATAAGACACCAACTTTAAGTTTGGTAGAATGCAAATTAGAAACAGGAAGAACTCATCAAATACGTGCCCATATGACTCATTTAGGCAATAGTATTGTTGGAGACGATAAGTATAAAAAAAAATATAGAAAACTTAAAAACATTGATTTAGAAATAGAAAGTTTAATTTCCAATTTAGATAGACAGTTTTTACATGCAAAAACTCTTGGCTTCATTCACCCTAGAACAAATGAAGAAATGGTTTTTTCCTCAAATTTGCCACAAGAACTTAATAATTTGTTAAAAAAGCTTAGAAATACTAAATAATAAGTCATTGAAAATTTAAAATAGTAAATTAAATAAATACAACCATGAATGCTACTATAAATAATTTACCTGCTCTTTCTAATGAAGGAGGGCTATCTGCATACTTAGAACAAATTAAAAAATTTCCTATGCTGGCAGCAGAGGAAGAATATATGTTAGCGAAAAATTGGAAAACAACTGGAAATTTAAAGGCAGCAGAAAAATTAGTTACAAGTCATTTGAGATTAGTAGCAAAAATTGCAATGGGATATAAGGGCTATGGTTTACCAGTTAATGAAATGATTTCTGAAGGTAATGTTGGTTTAATGCAAGCTGTAAAAAAATTTGAACCTGAAAAAGGATTTAGACTTGCGACTTATGCAATGTGGTGGATTAAAGCTTCGATACAAGAATATATTTTAAGATCTTGGAGTTTAGTAAAAATTGGAACTACTACCGCTCAAAAAAAATTATTTTTCAACTTAAAGAAACTCAAAAATCAAATTGCACCACAAACTGAAGGTGATTTAAAAGATGAACATGTAAATGAAATAGCTAACAAACTAGATGTGAGTAAAGATGAAGTAGTTTCAATGAATAGAAGGTTGTCAGGAAAAGAATTTTCTTTAAATGCACAAGTAGGTGAAGATGGTGATGAGTGGCAGGACTGGTTAGTGGACAAAGAGCTTGATCATGATCTTAGATTTGCACATCAAGAAGAAATGGAACAAAGAAAAGACTTGCTAAAAAATTCAATAAAAGTTTTAAATCAAAGGGAAAAAGAGATACTTTATTCCAGAAGATTAAATGATAACCCAACAACATTAGAAGATTTGAGCAAAAAATATAAAATTAGTAGAGAAAGAGTTAGACAAATAGAAAATAAAGCTTTCGAAAAACTTCAAAAGCATATGCTTTTAATAGCAAAATCAAAAAATCTTTTACCTGTAAATTAGTACTCAAAAGGGTTTTCAACTAAAATTGTATCATCTCTCTCAGGGCTGGTCGATATACTAGATATCTTTGCTCCAATAAAATCTTCAATTGCAAAAATATATTTCTTAGCATTTTCTGGCAAGTCATCAATATTTTTAATTCCATTAGTTTTAGTTTTCCAGCCAGCAAAATTTTTGTAAACAGGTTTAATTTTTAATTGGTCTTCAACTGCTGCTGGAAGATAATTAATTTTTTTTCCATTAAGTTCATATTCCACACACATCTTTATTTCGTCTAACTCATCTAAAACATCCAGTTTTGTTAAAGCGATACCGTCAATTCCTGAAATTTTTATTGTTTGTCTAACTAAAACACCATCAAACCATCCACATCTTCTTTTTCTACTAGTAACTGTTCCAAATTCTTTACCCCGTGTACCAAGTAACTCACCAGTTTTATCTATTAACTCTGTTGGAAATGGGCCTTCACCAACTCTAGTTGTATAAGCTTTTGTTATACCTAGCACATAATTTATAGAATTAGGTCCACATCCAGTGCCTGTTGCAGCGCTAGAGGCTACTGTATTGGATGAAGTTACAAAAGGATATGTGCCATGATCAACGTCTAATAAAATACCTTGAGCACCTTCAAATAATATTTTTTTTTTTTGTTTTTTAAATTGGTCAATTTTTAACCACACTGGCTCTGAAAATTTAAGTATTTCTGGAGCAATTTTTAAAAGATCTTTTTTAATTTGATCTTTGTTTAAGATTTTTTTTCCTAACCCTTTTCTTATTGCATTGTGGTGCATTAAAACTGTCTCAAGTCTTTTATCTAAATTTTTTTCAGATCTCAAATCCATCACCCGTATTGATCGTCTACCAACTTTATCTTCATAAGCAGGCCCTATTCCTCTTCTGGTAGTTCCTATCTTACTCTTTCCAGCAGCATCTTCTCTGATTTCGTCCATCTCCCGGTGATAAGGTAATATTAAATTTGCAGCCTCTGAAATCATAAAATTATCCTTATTTACATCCACCCCTTTTTCTCTAATTTCCTTAATTTCATCTAATAAAGCCCAAGGATCAACAACTACACCATTGCCAATAATTGAAACTTTATTTTTTCTAACTATACCTGATGGAAGTAACCTAAGTTTATAGGTAACACCATCTATTACAAGAGTATGTCCTGCATTATGACCACCTTGAAATCTAATTACCACATCCGCTTGTTCTGATAACCAATCTACAATTTTTCCTTTTCCCTCATCTCCCCATTGTGAACCTACTACTGCTACATTTTTCATTATCTAAATATTTTTTTTAATTCAATAGAATTTAAGTGATTTATTGGACCATGGCCTTTTCCAATTTTAGGGTTAGTTGATATCGCAGAATTTACATACTTAATTCCTAACTCACAAGATTTCTTTAGAGTTTTTCCACATGATAAAAAAGAAGTTATAGCTGTTGATAATGTGCACCCAGTACCATGAGTATTAATAGTATTAAATCTCTTACTATAAAATATTTTAATTTCATCTTTATTAACAAATATATCATTTACCTTTTTAGACTTTAAATGGCCACCCTTAATCAAAACATTAGAAACTCCTAAATTTATCAATTTTTTTGCAGCAAAAATCATATCTTTTTTTGTTCTTATTTTAACTCCAGTCAAAATTTCAGCCTCTGGAACATTTGGAGTAATTAACATAACTTTTTTGAGCAGTTTGTTTTTCATGAATTTAATAGCTTTATCACTTATTAACTTAGAACCACCCTTAGCTACCATTACAGGGTCTAATATTATCTTTTTAATTCTAATCTTATTTAAGGAACTGATGACTTTACTTATTACTTGAGTTGAATGAAGCATTCCAATTTTTATTGCATCAGGTCTGATATCTTTTGTTGTAAAAACTATTTGATTATAAATTTCATCAGCTGGGACAGGTACAACAGATTTTACTCCATTTGTATTTTGCACTGTAATTGCAGTTACAGCTGTCATGCAATAAGATCCTAGACAAGTAGCAGTTTTAATATCTGCTTGAATACCAGCACCTCCTGAAGAGTCAGATCCAGCAATAATAAAAATTTTTGATCTTAGTTTCAAATTATTTAATTTTTCTTACTATAGAATTTACACATTTAGAAAGAAGAGTTTTATTCTTACTTTCTCCCATTACTCTAATTTTTGACTCTGTTCCTGACTTTCTCACAAGAATTCTCCCTTGGCCTTTAATCAATTTCTCAGCTAATCTAATAGAATTTTTAATTTCTGGCTTGTTAATTATACTTTTATCTTTTACATCAACATTTTTTAATAATTGAGGAGTTTTTTCAAATTTTTCAAAAAATTCACTAGCTTTTTTTCCTTTTCTTAACGCAAATAATGATTCTAAAGCAACAAGTAAACCATCACCAGTCGATGCAAATTTACCTAAAATAATATGTCCTGACTGCTCACCACCTAGATTAAATTTATTTTTTTGCATTTTTTCTTTTACATATCTATCACCAACATTTGAGCGTAAAAATTTTATACCCTCTTTTTTGAAAAATTTTTCTAAACCATAATTAGACATTAATGTTCCTACTACGCCTCCTTTTAACATCTTCTTATTTTTCCACCTTGTGGCTAAAGCAGCAATAATTTGATCTCCATCTATTATATTACTTTTTTCATCACACATAATTATTCTATCAGCATCACCATCTAGTGAAATTCCAATATGTGCTTTATTTTTTTTTACAGCAGACCTAATCTTCTGTGGAAATGTTGAGCCACAATTTTTGTTAATATTCAAACCATTAGGACTTACCCCTATTGCTATTACTTTAGCTCCTAAGGATCTTAATAATTCTGGTCCCGCTTTATAGCCAGCTCCATTAGCACAATCGATCACAATTCTTAATCCTCTTAAATTAAATTCTTTAGTAAAATTTTTTTTTAAAATTTTAATATAATCCTTGGTCCCTGTTTCCAGTCTTTTTACTC
The DNA here is from genome assembly GCA_902592325.1 of uncultured Pelagibacteraceae bacterium. Lineage (GTDB taxonomy): Bacteria > Pseudomonadota > Alphaproteobacteria > Pelagibacterales > Pelagibacteraceae > Pelagibacter. The sequence continues at coordinate 11,528 of CACJEC010000006.1, read as the reverse complement.
TTCCTAATTTTTCTGGTTTAGAAAGGTTTTTTGTAATCTTTTTATCTATAAGACTTTCAATTTTTTTTTCTATTTTATCTGATAATTTCATCCCATCAGGTCCAAATAATTTTAATCCATTATCATTATGTGGATTGTGAGAGGCTGTAATCATAATTCCCATATTTGCTCTCATAACTTTCGTAAGCATTGCTAAACCATTTGTTGGGAGAGGTCCTAAAGTATATACATGCATACCTGCCGATGCTAAGCCAGATACTAACGCTGGTTCTAAAGTGTATCCAGATAATCTTGTATCCTTAGCAATTATAGCTATTTGTTTTCTTTTTTTTTGAGATTTAAAATATGTTCCACTCGCCAAACCAAATTTGAAAAACATATCCCCATTAATATTCTTACTATTGATAGCTCCTCTAATACCATCTGTACCAAAATATTTTTTTGTCATTAATTATTTATTATCTTTTTAAAAACTTTTATGCCTTGCATTATTTCGTTTACGTCATGAATTCTTAAAATTTGAACCCCTTGCATCATTAAATAAAGAGAAGAAGCCATTGTTCCACCAATCCGTAATTTACTATCATTTTTTTCAGATAATTTCTTAATAAAACTTTTTCTTGAATTACCAACAAGTATAGGAAAACCTAGTGAATGAAAAATAGAAATATTCTTTATTAAGTTCATATTATGTTTCAAATTTTTTCCAAAGCCTATTCCAGGATCTAAAATTATATTATTATGATTTATACCCATTGATCGTATTAATTTTATTTTCTCCTCAAAAAAATCATATATATCTAATAATTCATTTTTATAACTTGGTTTTTTTTGCATATTTTCTGGTAATCCTTTTGAATGATGAATTACAAAAGGAGTCTTGTATTTTTTTAATACATTTATAGTTTCGCTATCGAAATTTAAACCCGAAATATCATTTATTAACTTTACACCTAGTTTTATACCTCTTTTCATAATTTCTGACTTTCTTGTATCTAAAGATATGGGTATTTTTTTACTAACTAATTTTAGAATTCTACTAATTCTATTCCATTCTAAATTTACTTTAACTGTTTTTGATCCTGGTTTTGTTGACTCGCCGCCAATATCAATTAAGTTTGCACCTGAATTAAATAAATGAAGTGCTTGTTTAATTCCCTCTTTTTTTTTATTAAATTTTCCTCCATCTGAAAAACTATCAGGAGTTAAATTTAATACCCCTAATATATTTGGGATTTCTTTTAAATTTAAATTAGAAAAATTTTTTTTTTTTGCTTTTATTTTTTTTAAATCAGAATTAATTTTAGTTTTGAGAGATTTAGGTAAATATTTAATCTGATCTATAGAAATTTTTCTCTTAGATTTTCTTGTTATTATTTCTATTTGATTAAAAGAAATCTCATTTATCTGATGTAAAGATATAGATTTTCTTTTTCTTACTAAATTTTTAGATTGATTCCCATAATAGAAATTACACACTCTAGTGTAATAACTAGGCATTTAAATTAATGAACTATTTTTGGTTTAAGGCCCAATACGTCCATGGCTGAACCTTTATCATCTTCAGCTTTTAAATCTTGTTTATCCGCAGGATATATATTCTTATTAATAATATTTTCAATTTCTTCACCAGTTAAAGTTTCATAGGTCATAAGGGCTTTAGCAATTTTATGTAAATCATCAATTTTGTCAGTTAAAATTTCTTTAGCTTTATTATAACCTTCGTCAACTAACTTTCTAATTTCTTTATCTATTTTTTGAGCAACTTCCTCGGAAACTGATTGTGTTTGTGTTACTGATCTTCCTAAAAACACTTCTTCTTGGTTTTCTCCATATTCAACTGGACCCATTTCCTCACTCATTCCATATTTTGTTACCATTGCTCTAGCAAGTTGAGTGGCTTGGTTAATGTCTGATCCTGTTCCTCCTCCAGCTCCAGTAGATATATTATCTTTTCCAAAAATTACTTCTTCGGCAACTCTTCCACCAAAACATACAGCTAATCTAGCTTTTAAATACTTAATTGAATGCCCATGTTTATCTCTCTCTGGTAGGTTCATAACCATACCTAATGCTCTTCCTCTTGGAATTATTGTTGCTTTATGTATTGGATCATAGCTAGGCATATTAAAAGATACTAAAGCATGACCACCTTCGTGATATGCAGTTAATTTTTTTTCATCTTCAGTCATGACCATTGAACGTCTTTCTGCTCCCATCATAACTTTATCTTTGGCCTCTTCAAATTCATTTAAAGTAACAATCCTCTTATTTTTTCTTGCTGCTAGCAACGCGGCTTCATTTACAATATTCGCAAGGTCTGCTCCTGAAAATCCAGGGGTTCCTCTTGCAATAATTCTTAAATTAACATCGGGAGCCATCTTGATTTTTTTAACGTGAACTTTTAAAATTTTTTCTCTTCCAATAATATCAGGATTTGAAACTACAACTTGTCTATCAAATCTGCCTGGTCTTAATAAAGCTGGATCAAGCACATCAGGTCTGTTTGTTGCTGCAATAATTATTACACCTTCATTAGTATCAAAACCGTCCATTTCAACTAATAACTGATTTAATGTTTGCTCTCTTTCATCGTTACCTCCACCTAGACCTGCTCCTCTACTTCTCCCTACTGCATCAATTTCATCAATAAATATTATACAAGGTGAATTTTTTTTACCTTGTTCAAACATATCTCTCACTCTAGAGGCCCCAACTCCTACAAACATCTCTACAAAGTCAGATCCTGAAATCGTAAAGAAAGGAACTCCAGCTTCTCCAGCTATAGCTCTTGCTAATAAAGTTTTACCTGTACCTGGAGGACCAACAAGTAGTGCTCCTCTTGGTATTTTTCCTCCAAGTCTACTAAATTTTTTGGGATCTTTCAGAAATTCTACTATTTCTTCAACTTCCTCTTTTGCTTCCTCTACTCCAGCAACATCATTAAAAGTAACCTTACCTTTTAATTCATTCATCATCTTAGCTTTAGATCTGCCGAATCCCATTGCACCACCTTTACCGCCTTGCATTTGGCGCATGAAAAAAATCCAAACAGCAATAAGTAATAACATTGGGAACCATGATAATAGTACTCCAAACAATGATGGCATCTTTTCATCTAATGGTGCAGCAGATATACTTACACCTTTATCAGAAAGTTTTTCAATTAAATTTGGATCGCTCGGAGCATACGTAGAAAAATTATTTCCATTAGAGTAAACTCCTTTTATATTGTTCCCTTGAATTTCAACTTTTAAAACTTCTCCATTATCTACTGAAGTTAAAAAATCTGAGAATATTATTTCATTTCCACCTCTAATATTTTGCTGAGGGTTCTTAAACATATTATAGAGCCCTATAGTCAAAAACACTATGATTGCCCACATTGCTAAGTTTTTTAAATTCATGATCAATAAGATAAGAATTATTATAAATTAAACAAGTGTCAAAATTAGTACTCTTTTGTAATAATTACTGTCTGTTTTACCTTTTTTACCAAGCATCCAGATAAAGTCTCTTTCTTTAATGAATTATTCTTAATTTTATTTAAAATGTAGTCAATCTTTTTACCTCTGGCAAAATTATACTTTTCACCAATTATTTTAAGTGAGTCGGAAAAAGACCTAAATACAATTTCATAAGGTTGATTAAAAAAATTTTCATTTAATATCAATTTTTTATTTTTTTTGTGAAAAAAAGAATTAAGTTTTTTGTTTTGTTCAACATAAAACTTTAAAGCACGATTTGATTTTTTAAGATTTTTTAATGTCAGATTTAATTTATTTTTATCTAGGCCATTTTTTTTAAACTCTTTAATTATATTTCTTATTTTGATTCTTTGAAATATTGTATTTTCATTGGAAGGATCATTTATAAAAAAACTAAATACATGTTTGGCTATAAATTCAAGATCTTTTTTTTCAAAATCTAATAACGGTCTAATCAGATTAAACGAATTAATATAGGTTTTTTTTTCTAAAGAAACTAAGCCCTTCAATCCACTTCCTCTTATCATTCTAATAAAAAAATTTTCAAACAAGTCATCTAAATGGTGTCCGAGAACTAAATTTTTAATATTAAACTGTTTGCATTTTGAAAATAATAATTCATATCTTTTTTTTCTTGCTGACGCTTGAATATTTTTTATTGGTTTTTTTCCATGCCAAGTGAGTATTTCAGACCTTATATCAAAATCATTAAGAATTTTTTTAACCTTCATAGCCTCTGCTGTGGACTCTCTCCTAAGTTTATGATCCACAATAAAATACTTACATCGCAAATAATATTTTTTTGCATAAATATGGGTTAAAAAAGCTAAAGCAAGACTATCTGATCCACCTGATACTGCCACCATAAACGGTTCTTGTATGTCGAAATTTTTCTCAAAAATTTTGACTAATTTTTGAATCTTTTTATTAGATAATTTTAATCTTAAGTTTTTAGGAATTTTGGTTACATTCAAATTTTTTAGACTCATATTTGGCTTTTTGGATAACAGATTGATTGGCATTTGGATATTGTTTTTCAACTCCATTTATCATTTTGCATCCTTGATCTTTTTCTCCAATCTGAACCATTGAAACGCCTAGTTTTAATAAATTGATTGGTGCTTTTTCTCCTTTAGGATATTTTTGATATCCTTCTAGATATGCAGTTGCTGCATCAGTATATAGTTGTCTAATTCTAAATGTTTCAGCATACCAGTATTGCGCATTTCCAGCTAGTTCATGTTCTGGATTTGATAAAACAAATTCTCTAAACGCTCTTTCTGCTGTTGGATAATCTCCAACTTTTAAAAAACTAGTTGCAAATTCATATTGTTTATTAGGTGTTGTTTCAGGTAAAATTTTTTCTTCAGCCTGAAAAGTCTCTGTAACTATAGAAGCAGTTGTTTCAACAGATTGAATTTCTTGGGTTGTCTTATTAGTTTCTGTGTCTTTATAAGATATAGAACCTAAATCTTGTGGTTCAGATGAACCTGGTAAAGTATTATTATCTTCAGATGTTTTTTTAGAAATTTTTTTAGTACCATCGTTTGATATCATTGCACTTTCAATGTCTTGAAACCTAATCTGATTATCAGCTTGAACTTTGGATAATCTATTTGATAATTTATCTAACTTAAAATTAATTTCCTCAAATCTATTTGTAAGTTGTTGAAATTGATTTTCTATTTCTGATAACTTTAATAAATGTCTTGTTAAAACATCTTCAGAACTATTGTTTAAACTTGAGGAACTTAAAGTTTCATTATTTGATTCAATTGATCCTGAATAAACTGCTCTCTCAAGAGTTTTGATATCTTTTTGAATTGACTCTAGCGTCTCATAAATGTTGTGGTTATCTGCAAAAGAATTTTGATAAATCAAAATGTTAAACAAAACAAAAAACTTTATGAATATTAGCTTTTTAAAACTCATCAAAAATTAGTTATGTTTATAATAATGGCAAAAAAAAGACCCCTTAATTTTTAAGAATTAAGGGGTCTTTAATCTAAGAAATATTAATTAATTTGCTTTTACTGTGACTGATCTTCTATTTTTTGACCATGCTAATGGATTAGATCCAGAGTCTACCGGTCTTTCTTTACCATAACTTAATACTGAAATTCTGTCAGAAGAAATTCCATAAGTCATTAAATAATCTTTAGCTGCATTAGCTCTTCTTTCGCCTAAAGCTAAGTTATATTCTCTAGTACCTCTTTCATCTGCATGACCTTCAAGCACAATAGTTACATCTGAATTTTTTCTTAACCAACCTGCTTGTTTTCTTAGCGTCTCTCTAGATGCCGTAGTTAAAACTGACTCGTTTGTAGCGAAGAAAACTCTATCTGGTACACCTGAAGCCAGATACTCTACAGTATCAGTTCCTGTATACACGTCTCCTTGCATTTGACCTGTTGAAACTTTTTTTGTTGCACATGCGCTTAACGCAAAACATGCTAATACAACTAAAAGTAAATTTTTTAGAATTTTGTTTAATTTCATTTATTGCTCCTTGATCAATATTTCTAATTCTTAATATTTTCACACCTAGTTAGATGTTTCAAGATAAAAAATCAAGCGATTTAACGGTCTAATTACTCTAATTACTTAATAATGATGACCATGATGGGTCAGATCCATCCGTAGGAGTTTTGACTAATCTTTCATTATAGCCTGTGAGGTCAATCGACCACAATTTTGCAGAAAAACCCTCTCCTTTATCATCTGTTTTTGTCTCTCTATAAAAAATAAGAACTCTACCATTTGGAGACCATGATGGAGCTTCTTGATAATAATTTTCAGTTAATAATCTTTCACCGCTTCCATCGATCCTCATAACACCAATATAAAATTTTCCTTTATGAAGTTTTGTGAAAGCTATTAAATCCCCTCTTGGTGACCAGACTGGCGTTCCATATATTCCGTTACCAAAAGAAATTCTTTTTACTTTACTTCCATCACTTTTCATCACGTAGATTTGTTGGTAACCACTCCTATCAGAGTTGAAGCAAATGTATTTACCATCAGGAGAATACGAAGGTGATGTATCGATTGATGGATGATTAGTAATTTTTTCTACAATTCTGTTTTCTAAATCCATAGTATAAATATCTGAGTTTCCATCTTTAGCAAAACTCATAATTATTTTTTTTCCATCGGGAGAAAATCTTGGCGCAAACGTCATACCAGGGAAATCACCAACCACTTCTTGCATTCCTGTTTCTATATCTAACAAATATACTCTTGGTAAATTTCTAAAATAAGAAAGATAAGTAACCATTTGACTAGTAGGATTAAATCTGGGAGTTAAAACTAATTCATTGCCAAGTGTTAAAAATTTATTATTTGCACCATCTTGATCCATTATAGCTAACTTTTTTTTTCTTTTAGTTTTTGGTCCTTCTTCTGCAACATATATAATTCTAGTATCAAAATAGCCTTTCTCTCCTGTTAATCTTTCGTAAACTTTATCTGAAATAATGTGCCCCACTCTTCTCCAGTTAGTTGGAACAGTTGTAAACGCAAGAGCCATCATTTCTTTACCTGCTAAGACATCCCATAATCTAAATTCTACTCTTAATTTTTCATTAATGTTAGTGACTTTGCCCGTGATTAGTGCTTGTGCTTTGATTAAATTCCAATCCTCAAATCTAGGTTTTAAATTCGCAATATCTGGAGCTTGAAGAAAAGCATCTTTATTTAAAGGATTAAATAATCCTGAAGTCCTCAAATTATTTTCGACGATAGCAGAAATTTCTTCGCCAATATTCTTTTTTTTAATTAACTTTTCAAAACTTTTTTTAGACTTTTCGTCTATTGATAAAGGTGATACAGCCACTGGAAGGGGATTTAAATTACCTCTAGTAATATCAACTTCAATTAAACCAAACGATTTAATTGGATGAAATAAAATTATTAATAACAAAATTAAAAATTTTTTCATAAATGTTTTAATACCTACCCTTCCAGCATTTCTCTTGCATCAAAGTTTAATTGTAACTCTTTCCATCTTTCATATCCAGTGCTTGGTACCCTCAAAGGTTGACATAACTTAACTGCTCTAAGAGCACTTTCTGCTAAAACTTTATAAAATCCTTGTCCTGGCCTATTCATTCTTGCGTGATCTAATATCTCTGATTTTATTACTGAACCATCTGGTTTTAATTCAAGTTTAATTCTTACTAATAAATTTTCATTATAAGGTAAACCTAATGGAATGCTCCAACAACCAAAGATTTGAGCTTTTAATGCATCTTCTTCACTTAATGATAAACCAGCATTTTCAAAATTTTTGACTTGATCTTGAGTAACTTGATCAGTTTTATTCACTAAAGTTGCTGTTTCTTCTTTAGATTTATCAATTAACGCAGCTATATTATTTGGATCAAATAACTCATCTTTTTCAAACTCTGAAACTTGCTTAACTTCGTTATCAATTTTTTCAGGATTCTGAGTGTCATCTTTAATTTTCTCAACTTTTTTTACATTATCTTCAGGCATTGGTACGGCATCTGGCTTTTTCTTCTTTACCTTCTTAGGAGGTGCTTGTTCAGAAACTAATTTTTTTTCTTTTTCTTTAACTTCCTCAAGAATTTTTTTTGCTTTAGGTGCAAAAGGAATATTAGTTTTTTCTGTAATTTGAATCAATTCGACTGATACTATTGGGGGGAGATCAATTGCTTTTTTTGATATGAATGGAAGACTCATCGCTGTTATAATTATTACAAACACATGCAAAACAGAAGATATGATAATACTTCTATTCACTTATTAATTACCTTTCTTTGTATGGCTCTGAAATTAAAGCTACTTTTGTAAAACCTGATCCTGAAAGAAGTCCCATAATTTCTAAAACTCTTCCATAATTTATTGTTTTATCGCCTCTAACATATATTCTAGTATCAGTTCTATTTTTTGAAACTGCTAAAACTTTTGCAATTATTTTATCATATTCAACTTTAGATTCTTGAATAAAAATTTCTCCTTTTGAATTTATTGATAAAGTTAGAGGCTCTTGTTCTTCAGGAAGAGAATCAGCTGAACTTTCTGGTAAATCAACTTGTACACCCACAGTTAATAATGGTGCAGTTACCATAAAAATAATTAGCAACACTAACATCACATCAACAAATGGTGTCACATTTATCTCGCTCATTGGTTCTTTTGCTGAACGATTGAATTTAAATGCCATTTTAAATTAAATAATTGATAAAAATCTTTTAGCGAAACTTTCTAATTTTTGAGAATATTTTTTAGAATCGTTATTAAATCTATTATAAGCAATAACCGCAGGTATTGCAGCCAATAAACCTAAGGCAGTTGCAAATAAAGCTTCTGCAATTCCAGGAGCAACAATTGCTAAACTTGTATTTCTAGAAATAGCAATAGACTGAAAAGAATTCATAATTCCCCAAACCGTTCCGAATAATCCTATAAAAGGTGCTGTAGAACCGACCGTAGCTAAAAAAGTAAAACCTTTTTCTATTTTTGAAATTTGCTTTTCTATTCCTACTTCTAGAATCCCACCCATTTTTTCAGCTAAATTAGTTTTTGACTTTGTTTTTAATAATCCTTGCATTGACTCTTTGAACAAAGATGCCATTGGATCATCTAACTCTGAAGGTAAACTATTATAAAAAGTCTCTGCAGATCTTGACCTCCAAAATTTTTCCTCAAATTCTTCAGATGAAATATTTATTTTTTTAAAAAGTTTAACTTTCTCAATTATAACTGCCCAAGAATATATCGAGCCAGCTATTAATATAATTATTACAGATTTTACTATAATATCTGCTCTTAAAAATAAATTCATTAAAGAAAAATCTGCGCTAGATGCTAAACCTACAGCTTGAGATGATATATCTGCTTCCATATTTTACCTTCTCACACTCAATTGTGTCATCAATTTGTCTTTAAATTTAAGCTATTCTTCATGCCTATATGTTTCATAATAATAACTAGCAATTAAAATTGCATCAGCTTTATTGGAGTCCTTTTTTTTTGCTAAATTAGAGGAGAAATAAGGGAATATTTCTATTGCTTTTGTTCTACTAGCATCTTTTTCTGAATTGATTAAATTGAAATATTTCTTCCATTTTGCTGGTCTTACAAAATACATTGGCAATTGCATTGCTGAGCACATTCCTTTTAAGATTCCAAATGATTGTCCAAAATTAAACATACTAGTAACACCTTGTCCTGGCATTGCTGAAACTTGCTCTATAATCACTTTAATATCTCTCTTATCGATTAATTTAATTCGTTTTGAAATTTCATTATAGACTTGAGACCCATTAACTTGTTTTTTATTTTTTTTTCCTTCAGTCATAGTTGGCATTTCAATTACATCTAAAATTTTTCCATCTTTAAAAAAACATATCGAACCAGATATTCCAGGGTCTATAGAAATTATAAGCATTAATTAGTCTTCACTTCTACGTTTGAAAAAACATTTTGCACATCGTCATCATCTTCTAGTGTTTCAAAAAATTCAATTAAACTTTCTTTTTGTTTTACAGAAATTTGTACATTATTTAGTGGAATCCACTCAATATCAGTTGAAATAAAATTATCTATCTTTTTTTCAAGATTTTTTTTAACGTTATATAAGTCATCTACTGAGCATTGAATTTCATGAAATTCTTCTTTTGTAACGCATTCATCTGCACCAGAGTCTATGGCTATTTCAAGTATCTCTTCTTCTGAAATTTCATCTTTATCAATTTTAATTATACCCTTTTGATTAAAATAATGAGATGCTGAGCCTTTAGTACCTAGGCTTCCTCCAGCTTTTTGAAATATAGTTCTTATATTTGAAGCTGTTCTATTTTTATTGTCAGTTAAAGTTTCAACAATTACAGCTACTTTATTTGGACCAAAACCTTCGTATCTTAAATTTTCAAAATTTGTACCAGTATTTGCTGACGATTTATCTATCGCTCTTTCAATGTTATCTTTTGGCATGTTTGCTGATCTTGCAGATTGTATTGCAGACCTTAATCTGGGATTCATAGTTGGATCTTTATCACCTAATTTTGCAGCTACTGTAATTTCTTTTGAAAGTTTAGAAAAAATTTTAGATCTTTGTTTGTCGGCTTTACCTTTTTTATGTTTTATACCTGCCCAATGAGAATGACCTGCCATCTCTATACTGTATTTTTTAATTTTCCTCCAAAAATATAGCTTTCTATATTATTGGCTAGTCCAGTTTTTATATCGCAATCAACAATAACTCCACTTAAAGTAGCTTCTCCTTTAGCAGTAAAATGTTTTATAGAGTCTTCTTTGAGAAACTTTTTAATTGAATTTTCTTTATTCATTCCGATTACAGAGTCATAATCTCCACACATTCCCACATCTGTTTGATATGCTGTACCATTTTTTAAAATACGAGTGTCATTTGTTGGTATATGAGTATGTGTACCCACAACTAAAGTTGCTTTTCCATCAAAATAATGACCAATAGCATTTTTTTCACTGGTAATCTCACCATGAAAATCAACTATCAATAAATCATAATCCTCACTTAGAGTATAATTCTTTAAAAATTTCTTTGCCACCTCAAATACATTTTCACACTTTTTCATAAAAACATTTCCCATTAAATTTAAAACTCCAATCTTTATATCTTTCGAGTATTTATAAATTTCAAAACCTTTACCAGGAGAAGGTTCAAAAAGATTATATGGTCTTAATAGTCTATTTTCTTTATCAATATAATTCATTATTTCTTTTTGATCCCAAACATGATTTCCAGATGTGACTACATTCACTCCACTATTAAAAAAATCCTTACAAATTTTCTCGGTTAGACCAACTCCAGATTCATCAGAATTTTCGCCATTAACTATTACAAAATCAATTTTTTTTTTTTCTATCTGTAATTTTAAATCCTTTATAATTTTTGAATAACCAGAAATTCCAACTACGTCACCTAAAAACATGATTTTCATTCAGTAAAACCTTTTTCAGTAATTATTAAATCAAGTTTCTTATCATATTTATCTATTGGCAAATTTTTAACTTTTTGAAAAGAAAAACCTA
>CACJEC010000005.1 GCA_902592325.1 uncultured Pelagibacteraceae bacterium | reverse complement strand
ATGTTAATCTAATTTCAGGATGTGTTGGAAATTCATTCATTATAGTTATTAGGCCAGGAAAACTATAGTGAACTACTGAGAAAAACATTATCACTGAAGTAAAAATAGTACTTAGAATATAATTCTTTATTTGCATACCAGGGCTAATAGTTTTATCGGATAACCACTCAGAATATCTTTTTTCTAATTTAGAATTTGCAATAATACCTTGAATTATTTTTATTGAAATTAATAATACAATTCCAAAAATAGTAATCCAAATTGCTGAGGCCTCAATTCTATCAACTTCATTAATATACCCTTGCATTGCATCCTCTAATGATTTGATATTACGCTTATAAACATCAACTTTATCTGGATTATTTGTTATAGCAGCCTCTAATTGTTTGTTTCTAAATGCTATGGTTGACTGAACTTGCTCAATTTTTTGAATAGCCTCAGCTGTAATATTTCCAAATAAACCTCTTATAATTTGAACTACTGCAAAAGTTTCAATTATTAAAAATGTTAATGCCCAGTTCCAAATATTTCTTATTCCAAACCACATAGGTCCAAAAATTGCAGCATAAAGATTAAATGAGTAAGAAAATGTTGGCTTACTACCTATTTTTTGAAACTGCTCAATATAATAATTAGGGTTTGTTTTGACAAAATCTGTGATCAATTCTGACCTAGAAGGGTTATGTTTATTCTCCATCGCTACCCTCAATTACAGCTTTTAAAAGATCCGCTTGTGTGATTACACCAATAATTTTCTCATCAGAATTTTTTACCACCAATGGTTTTTCTTTTGATTTTGATTTTTCAATTAATTGGCTCAACAGTTCGTCATCTTGAACACTTTCAGGGTCATCCCATAATTTACCATGTTTTTTTTCATAAGCTTCTATCGACTGCATTATTGATTTGGCTTGCACAACTTTTAATCGTGAAATACCTTTTACAAAGTCTGCCACATATTCATCTACAGGACTAACTACTATTTCTTCAGGTGTTCCAATTTGTATTACTTTACCATCTCTCATAATCGCAATTCTGTGTCCAACTCTTACTGCTTCATCTAAATCATGTGTAATAAAGACAGTTGTTTTTTTCATCTGTTTTGAAAGTTTAATAAATTCAGATTGTAGTTGTCTTCTAATTAATGGGTCTAATGCACTAAATGGTTCATCCATTAAAAGAAATTCAGGATCAGCAGCTAACGCTCTTGCAAGACCAACTCTTTGTTGCATGCCGCCTGATAATTCATGTGCAAATTTATTACCCCAACCTTGTAATTCAACGATATCTAAAATTTTATTTGCTACATCTAATCTGTCATTTTTGCTAATCCCCCTAATTTCTAGAGGCATTGCTATATTATCCACTACAGATCTATGTGGCATTAGAGCAAAATTTTGAAAAACCATACCTATTTTTTTATTTCTTAATTCTTGTAGACTTTCCCTATCAAGTTTCATCACATCCTGATCATTAATTAAAATCTTTCCAGAAGTAGGTTCTAAAAGTCTATTGATATGTCTTACTAATGTTGATTTTCCACTACCCGATAGGCCCATGACACAAAATATTTCACCCTGTTTTACGTCAAAAGAAACATCAGAGACACCTATAACTGAATTATATTTTTCTAAAGCTTCTGTTTTTGAAATTTTTTGATTTTGAATTGCATCTAAAGCTTCACTGGAATTATTGCCAAAAACTTTCCAAACATTTTCAATTTTAATGGCTGATCCAGACGAATTCATAAGTCTCTCATATATTTTAGGAAAATATACTCGGCAATATTTAATTGCCGAGTATAAATAGTTTAATTTAGATTATAGTCCTAACCAACCATCAACAGTTGATTTGTTTGCTTTCATCCAAGCCCTTGCTACATCAGCTGGATCTTTTTTCTCAACTGAAATTGCATAAGCCATAGATGAAACATCATCTGCTGTTAATTGAAAATTCTTAAAGAATTCTACAATCGCTGGTGATTTTTTCTCTAAAGACGTACCCCAACCTATTTGAATTTGTTTAAGTGCATCTTTTGAAGCTACGTATGATTTATTATACCAATCTGCATCTTCTTTTGGTTGAACCATTTTGTATTTAGCTGGATCGAACTTTGGTTCTTCCAACATAACTACATCTGCCATTCCCCAAATTGCATGTGGTTTGTAACAATAGAATGCATATCCTTCACCTTTTTTAATTGAGTCAAGAACTCTTGCATTTTTAACTGCCTCTGCTGCTCTTATTGGTTCGATACCAGCATCGTATAAACCATAGTCTCTTAACTTAACTTGGTTAACATTTGCTGATGCCCAACCATCTGCTCCAATCCAAAATTCACCTTTACCATTGCCATCACTATCCATAGCTTTAACAACTTCAGGTCTTCCTAAATCTTCAATTGCAGTAATATTCATCTTTTTTGCAAATTGTTGTGAAACACAATAACCTTGGTTTCCTTCATAAGGTTTGCTGCTTAATTTTAAAGTTCCTTTTGGAACTAAATCATTTGTATAAGCTTGTTGATTTGGCAACCATATATCAGGGTGAACTTCTATTTCACCTTTGCTTCTATCAATTGCACCGTAGATAGCTGTATTGTTTCCTGGAACAAGCTCTGCCTCTCCACCCATTTTATCTGTAACAACTGCTGCAAGTAAATTTGCTATTGCAGTAGCACCAGTCCAACCTGGATCTCCAATTTTTACTTTTTCAGCAAATGATGAAAAAGTTGTAAAAATTGAAATTAATCCAGCTACAAGTGTAGTTTTAATTATTTTCATTATTTCCCCTTTTGTTTATTAAAAAGTTAATTAAACTAAATTAAGAAAGACGAGTCAAAGAAAATGCTTGTTTATTTTGGGTAGAGACATTCAGTCTCGTATATCTAATTAATAGATACTATTTTTTATTGAGAAATTTTAAACTTACTTTGTCTTAATGCGCTAAATCCACCTTCAATATGTGAAACTTTTTCAAAGCCCATTTCTTTAAGAGATTTAGTTGCTAGAGCCGATCTTAATCCTCCAGCACAAAATAAAACCATCTCCTTATTTGGATCTAATTTTCCTTTTTTAAAATAAGCACTTTCAGGATCTAACCAAAATTCTAACATGCCTCGAGGAATATGATGTGAATTTTCAACTCTACCCTCGTTTTCTAATTCTCTAATATCTCTTATATCAATTAAATTACATTTATCATTTTGTGATAACTCATATGCTTCATCGGTATTAATTGTTTTAATTTCTTTTAAAGCTTCCTGAACTAGAGTTTGAGATGATTTTATTGGCATTTATAAAAACTATATATCTTAAAATATAAAAAACAATTTATTTAATTTCTAGATAACTCAAAAAATAAAAATTATGGTCCAGTATGAAAATAAACCAGAAAATATTGTTGCTAAAACATTTTTACTAAAAACTCCAATAATCACAGCAATAATTGATGCTAAAATTTTAGGATTATCATTAAGTTGTATAGATCCAAAACTATCTAAAAATATAGCTGGAAAAATAATTGCGGGAAAAATTGCTGATGGCACATAAGATAAAACTTCCCTAATTCTATCGTTAAACATTTCTTTTTTTAGTAGAGCAATCATTGAAAACCTTGTTAAAAAGGTAATCAATCCACAATAAATTATTAATGCTAAATTACTCATAATTTTTTTTTTACAAATTTTGTTAATATAAACGCCACAAACAATCCTACAAAAGCTGCAACAATCACATATGCTTTATAAGGGATTATTTGATAGCCTAATGTTGCAACTGAACCTGATATGATAATTACACTTACATTAATAAACTTTTTAAAATCATTAACTAATAATGCTAAAAATGTTAGTGGAATTGCAAAAGTTAAACCTAACTTTTCTGGAATTATTGAACCAAGATAAATTCCTATTATTGTTGTAATTTGCCAAATTGTCCAACAATTCATACCTCCTCCAATTAAATGAAAATATTTATCTTTATCCTCTTTATTTTTCTTAAAATGATCATTTGAAACTGCAAAAGCTTGATCAACTAAAAAATACGAAACTATTATTTTCCAAGTTAAGTTTAAATCAGAAAGATGCTCAGATAAAACAGTTCCATATAATAAATGTCTTGAATTTACAGCACCGACTGAACTTAAAATTACAAAAGAAGAGGCTCCAGCTGAAAATAATTGAAGAAAAATTATTTGTGATGCACCACCAAAAATAATAATTGACATAGCAATTGTCATTATCGGGGTTAAACCAAGATCAATTGCTAACACCCCAAAAATAATACCAAATGGTACAACTGGTATCATCAATGGACTAGTATCTTTTATACCTTTAAAAAAATTTTTTGATTTATTATTCATTTGACCATGCTTTTATTAAAAGCACACAATATGATCAATATGAATTGGCCTTTTAATGCCAAATTTATCATCAACTTCATGTTGATGAATATGGTGAGAATGAACAAAAACAGGAATTAATCTTTTACTAGGTGTTTTTAGGGTATAAATAAAACTTGTTCCTCTAAATTTTCTATCAACAATTTCTAACTGCAAATTACTTTGATCATCATGTTGTAAATCTTCCGGTTGGATTAAAAGCTTTACTTTTGAGCCTATTGGAAATGGTTTAATAAAATTTCCTGTAATTGTACCAAGATCTTCATTATCTAAACTTTTAGGACTTGTAACCTTTGCGGGGATAAGAATTCCTCTATTCAAAAAGTTTACTACTTCAATAGAATTTGGGAAATGATAAACTTTATATGGATCGTCGAATTGTTTAAGTTCTTCATTTAAAATTATTCCACATTTTGACCCTAAATAGAATGCCTCATAAGAATCATGCGTAACAATAATTGTTGTAATTTTTAATTTTCTTAATATTTTTTTCAATCTAACTTGAATTTCTTCTTTAAAACTTTGATCAACATTTGATAATGGTTCATCTAATAATAATAAATCGGGTTGAGTAATTAAAGATCTTGCAAGAGAAGCTCTTTGTGCCTCACCAGCACTAATTTGATGAGGGAATTTTTTTAAAATTTTAGGAATATCTAATAATTCAACTATTTCATTAAAACCTATTTTTTTTTCATTCTTTTCTTTGTTTCTCTCGGCACCCAATAATATATTCTTTTCTACGCTGTAATGAGGGAATAGACTATTTTCTTGGAAAGCAAGAGATATATTTCTTTCTTCAGGCTCAATATTTATTTTTTCAGAGGATAACGTTTTATCTTTTAATTTTATACTGCCATTTTTAATTTTTTCTAAACCTGCAATAGTCCTTAAAATTGTAGTTTTTCCAATTCCAGATGGTCCCAAAAGACAAATAATATCTCCCTCTTGTTCAATAGAGAAGGATACATTTCTTACTTTAGTTTTTCCTCCAATATTAAAGTCAACATTTTTTACTTCAAAAAAATTTTTAGTCATTTGTTTCTCTCAAAATATATTTTGAAGCAATTATAATGAATAAAGAGGCAATTAAAATTAAAAACAATGACGGAACAGCAGCAGCCTCCAAAAGATCCTCTGATGCTGAAATATAGGCTGTAGTAGCAAAGGTTTCAAAATTAAAAGGTCTTAAGATTAAAGTAATAGGCAATTCTCTTATGATCTCTAAAGAAATTAAAATAATAATAAATAAAAGTGAATTTCTTAAAAAAGGAACATGTACGTTTGTGAATGTTTTTCTTTTAGAATATCCTAATAAGTATGCACTTTCATCAACAGAAATATTTATTTTTTCATATCCTGATTTTATTCCATTAAAGGCTAATGAATAAAATCTTATAAAATAAACTAAAACCAAACTAAGTATTGAGCCTATAAATATTTTTTTAATTGATAAAAATCCTAATGCTTTAATTATATTATTATCAAACCACGCTATAAAAGTAATAAAAGCGATAGCTAGAATCACTCCTGGAATTGCATAACCAGAAATTGATAAAGTGGATAAAATATTTAGAGTTTTATTATTAGAAACTCTATTTCCATAGTTTGATATTAAAGAAAATATTATTAAAACTAAACTTGATAACACTACTAGATAAAGTGTGTTTAAGAATAGATCGATTATTTGTAAATCAAATAAATTTTCAGGAAATTTTATTGTCCAATATAACATCTGAATTAAAGGAAATAAAAAGCTCATAAAAAATATAAAAAAACAAAATAAAAATGCAGAAATTGATTTACTTCCTGTCAGTTTTATTTTTTCTTTCTGCTTAAACCCACCTCTAGTATTAAAATGATATTTTGCTTTTTTTCTTGAGAAATTTTCTATTATAAATAACGAAAAGATAAATAGTAACAAAAAAGAAGAAATTCTATTAGCAAAAGCTAAATCATCAAAATATATCCAAGAATTATAGATACCTGTTGTTAAAGTATTTATTGAGAAAAAATCAACAGCACCAAATTCCGCTAACGTTTCCATAGCTACTAATGATAAACCCGCAACAATCGCAGGACGTGCTGCAGGCAATATGATCTTATAAAAAGATTTTAGCCTCGAAAATCCTAGATTTTTACCCAATTCAATTAAGTTTTGTGATTGATACAAAAATGACGCTCTAGCCAGAATAAACACATAGGCATATAGAGAAAAAGTAATTGATAATATTGCTCCTAACATACCATCAAATTTAGGAATATGTTTGTTGTAATTTGCATCTCCAAAAACGTTTTTTAAAATTGTGTAAGCTGTCCCATAATTTTCAAAAAAAGCTGTTAAAGAATAAGCATAAATATATGGGGGAACAGCGAAAGATAAAATAAGTGCCCATTTAAAAAAATTACTCAAAGGAAATTCATAAAATGAAACTAAATAAGCTGAACCCGTACCTAATATAAAAGTTAATATTAAAACACTAGTCAAAAGACTTAATGAATTAAAAATATATTCCATTAAAAAAGTATCTTTAAGAATTTCGTAATAATTAGAAGTATTTTCAAAGAAACTCGTAAAAACTGTTATAATTGGAATAGACACAAATATCGAAACTAAGAGTGATGACAAAAACCAAATATTTAGAATTCTGTGCATAGGTGATTTTATATAATACTTAATATTATTTAAGAAGGTATATTTTTCTGTTCAAAGAGTGCTCACTATAATTAAGGAGACAACTTAGCCATATTGAACACTCTTTCAACAGAAGAAAACTGTAACCTAATTTTTTATGTGTCCACCGCAGACCTCCATCCACGATGGACACAGGAAAGAAAAATTAGAAATTAAAAACTTTAAGGAGATGCGGAACTTCCTTAGAGTCTATTTCTTCAAGTTTTCTTTTATTTATTCTTTTATTGATTTTTTCACACTCCAAATGACATGGGGAACATGCTTTTGAAGATTTATTCAAATCAATATCAGATATAAATTTTTTCTCCTCTTTCACACTTACTTCCAACCTGCAGCTGTCATTACTTCCACGGCAGCAGCTTGATTTTTTCCATAAGAAGCTAACTTAGTTTTCATGTCTTGTTTGAAGTCTAACCCTAAGTTATTTACTACCAATGGACTTGGTGAAACACCATCAATCATTGGAAACTCAAAAGTATTATTTGTAAAATGCTCTTGAGAATCTGGAGTTAATAAAAACTCTACAAGTTTTACTGCATTAGCTTTATTAGGCGCACCTTTTACTAAAGCTGCACAGCTAACATTCATATGCGTTCCTCTATCATTCTGATTAGGAAAAAAAGCTTTTACTTTTTTTGCGGCTTCTTGTTGTTCAGCACCTTTTTTACCAGATAACATAAGTGCTAGATAATAAGTGTTAGCTACAGCAATATCAGCTTCTCCTGCTGCGACTGCCATGATTTGAGCTCTGTCATTACCTGTTGGTGTTCTTGCCATGTTAGCAACAACCCCTTCAGCCCATGCTGCAGTTGCTTTTTTTCCATTATTTTTAATCAATGAGGCAACAAGAGATTTATTGTAAATGTTACTAGATTTTCTGATTACTAATCTACCTTTCCATTTAGGATCAGCTAGACCTTCATAAGTCATTCCAGATAATTCAGCACCAGTTACTCTTTCAGGTGAATAATAAATTATTCTTGCTCTTTTTGCGATTCCAACCCATTTGCTCGTTCTAAAAGTTGCTGGAACAGCTGCTTTAATAGCTGCCGATGTTAAACCACCTTGAAGCATACCTTTGGCATCCATTGCACCACATCTTCCAGCATCTGCTGTGATGTATAAATCAGCAGAAGAGTCTGCACCTTCACTAATAATTCTTTTCTCTAAAGCACCTGATTTACCATTTATCAAATTGACTTTAATACCTGTTTTATTTGTAAATTTAGAGTAGAGCTCTGCATCTGCTTTATAATGTCTTGCATTAAACACGTTAACTTCATTCGCCACAGCAAAAACTGTTACAAACAAAGACGCGATTATTGCTAAAATTGATATTTTTCTCATTTATCTCCTTTATTTTTTTTTATTGTGAATGATAACTATTCGCATTGATAATGATTATCAATCGCAAGTATGTCGCAGTTAAAACCAAAATTTTAAAGGAATTTTTAGGCTTTCCAATCGCCTATTTTACTGAATAAAAAGTTTCTAAAAGCTTGAACTCTTGCTGTATTCTTTAATGATTGAGGGTAAACGAAGTGTGCCTCGGTAATTGGTCCCTCTGATTTTGGCAACACTTTAATAACATTGTTAGAGTTACTTACTAAATACTCTGGTAATGCTGCTAATCCAACACCTGATTCTACTGCTAAAAGTAGTCCCATCACGCTATTTACCTTCATTATTGACTTTCTCTTTTTTCCATCATGTATACCTAATTTTAAAGCCCAGTCTGGATTATAAACTGGCGAGGGTGCTCCTTTTCCAAAAGAAATAAACTTATGTTTATTTAAATCATTAACTGTTTTTGGCATACCATATTTTTCTAAATATTTATTTGAACCATAAATATAGTATTTAATATCAACCAATTTTTTTTGAATATAATTAAGTTGCTTTGGTCTACGCATAAATATTCCTATATCCGCTTGACGAGTGCTCAAATCAAGTTCCCTATCATCAAAAACTAATTCTATCTCAATTTCAGGATTTAGGCGCATAAATTCTTGAATTCGAGGTGTTAACCAGTGAGTTCCAAAGCTTCTGACTGTAGTAATGGTCAATTTGCCAGTTGGTTTGTTTTTTTGGTCACCTAATGAAGTCTCTACCTCCTTTAGTTTGCTAATAACCTCATGAGCTGTTTTAAATACATATTCACCATTTTCAGTTAGTGTTAAACCTCTAGCATGTCTTTCAAATAATTGAACTTTAAGATCTTGTTCTAACGATTGAATTTGTCTACTTATAGCTGACTGACTTAAATTTAAATTGATTGTTGCATTGGTGAAACTTCCTGCCTCTGCAACAGCATGAAATATTTTTAGTTTATCCCAATCCATTATTTGTTCAAATTTATAATATATCTTCCTGATGTTTCCCCTTTCAACATCTTAGGGTAAATATCAATTACCTCATCTAAATTAATCTCTTTAACTGATTTCTCAAGAACTTCAAAATCGATTAATTTTGTAGCTTCGTTCCATAAAAATTGTCTTCTTTTGATTGATGCAGTAACAGAATTTATTCCCCAGAGTTTAACACCTCTGATTATAAACGGCATTACCGTTGTATTTAAATTGATACCCGCTGCATTTCCACAAGATGCTACAATACCTGCATCTTTTGTTTGTGATAGAATATTTTCCAGAACCTTGCCTCCAACAGTATCAACTGCTCCATCCCATAAACCTTTATCTAAAGGTCTTGCATCTTTCATCAATTCACTAGTATTTATAACATTTTTAGCACCAATTGATTTTAAAAAATCTTTATTGCTATCTTTTCCGGTAACAGCTGTTACATCGCAACCAAGTTTATTAAGTATCATTACTGCCATACTGCCTACTCCACCAGAAGCCCCACTTACAATAACACTTTGAACTTTTTCACCCAACAATAATTCTTCCCTAGTGGTTTTTGTGGTAAATGAGCATTGTAATGCAGTGAATCCAGCTGTACCCATTATCATAGCTTGTTTAAGAGACAGACTTTTTGGTTTTTTTACTAAAAAATCTCCATTAACTTTCGCAAATTGAGAGTAACCGCCATAATAAATTTCTCCAACTCTCCATCCAGTTAAAATAATTTCATCACCAGATTTAAAGTCTTTATGGTTACTTTCTTCTACAATTCCACTAAAATCTATTCCGGGTATATGTGGAAACTCTTTTACTAATCTTGCTCCATTTTTTAGAATTAAAGCATCTTTATAATTCAATCCAGAATACTCAACTTTGACAGTTACATCTCCATGTTTTAAAAAATTTTTTTCTATAGATTTTACTTCTCTGGTAAAACTTTCACCATCTTGGTTCAGTATTAGAGCTTTAAATTGATCTGACACTTTAATCTTTTGTAATGCTAATAAATCTTAAATATCTGTTTTGGTAACTTAGATCCTCTTTAAATTGACCTAAATAATAATTTGTTACTGTTGATGCTTGCTCTTTTTTAATTCCTCTCATAGTCATACATTGATGAGTTGAGTCAATAGTTACTGCCACTCCTTTTGCATCTAATGATTCCATTAAGGTATTCGCTATCTGCATAGTCAGTCTTTCTTGAGTTTGTAATCTTTTTGAAAAAACTTCTACCACTCTTGCTAATTTGCTCAGTCCGACGACTCTATCTTTTGGAATGTATGCAACATGGGCTTTACCAATAATTGGTGCCATATGATGTTCACAATGACTTTGAACAGAAATATTTTTTTGAATTACCATATCATCATACCCTTCTACATCTCCAAAGGTTTTATCTAAGATTTGAGTGGGATCTTCTTTATATCCTTTAAAATATTCTTTGAATGCTTTAACAACTCTTTTAGGTGTTTCTAACAATCCCTCTCTATTTGGGTCTTCTCCCATCCAAGACAATATTGTCTTAAAAGCATCTTCTGCTTCTTTATCAGAAACCTTAATTGACTGATTTTTGCTATCTATATCTTTAACTAATTTCATGGAGAGTTTTATAACCATAAATTTATATTTTTAAAATATTAAAAAATATCCTTATATGTGCTACATAATCACATATTATGTTCAAAAAAAGAGAGAATGTAGTTGAAATTGAAGAAGGAAATCTTCTTTCTCCAAAATTTGATAATGATGGCCTAATTCCAGTCATTACCATGTGCTCTAAAACTAAAGAAGTTTTAATGCATGGATACATGAATGTTGAAGCTTTAAAAAAGACAATTGAAACTAAAGAAGCTCATTATTTTAGTAGATCAAGAAATACTATCTGGCACAAAGGCAAAACTAGCGGCTTTACACAAAAAGTTATTGAAATCAAAATTGATGATGATCAAGACTCTGTTTGGTTAATAGTTGATATAGGCGATGGATCTAGCTGCCATGTAGGGTACCGTTCGTGCTTTTATAGATCAATTCCTTTGGGTCCAATAGATAATGGTAGAGAAATTAAAATGAAATTTACTGAAAAAGAAAAAAAGTTTGATCCTGAAGAAGTTTACAAAGGACAACCAAACCCAACCAAAATTTAAATGCCAAAAAAACAAAAAAATGTTTTAGGTCATGAACTTGAGCAGTGTTCAAAGAATCCTTTAACAGGCTGGTATAGAGATGGATGTTGTAACACTGATGAAAATGACCATGGTGTTCACACTGTATGTGCAAAAGTTACAACCGAATTTTTAAAATGGTGCAAAGAATCTGGGAATGATTTAATAACTCCACATCCAGAATTTGGATTTCCTGGATTAAAAGATGGTGATGGATGGTGTGTTTGTGCTAGCTGGTATGCAAAAGCAGTCGAGGCAGGAAAAGGTTGTCCAATATATTTAAAAAGTACTCATCAAAATACTTTAAAAATTTTACCTATTGAAACGTTAAAAAAGTTTGCAATAGATATTTCATAAGATTTTTAGATGAAAAATGAAATTTTATCAGTAGTTTATTTGCTACTTGTGCTTGCTTTAGTTTTGCCTGGATTCATTTATGCAAATAAAAACAAAAAAATATTTTTAAATAATCTTTTTATTTGGATATTGATAATTGGTATAATTGTAATAGTCTTCAAATTTCTATTCTATTAATTACATATTTCCATATTTTGGACCACCACCACCCTCAGGTGTTACCCATGTAATATTTTGGGATGGTTCTTTAATATCACAAGTTTTACAGTGGATACAGTTTTGAGAATTGATCACAAACTTATTTATTCCATTTTCATTTTGAACTTCATAAACTCCAGCTGGACAATATCTTTGGGCGGGTTCATCAAATTTTTCTAAAGTATACTTAATTGGGAGCTCTGGATTTTTTAGTTTTAAATGAACAGGTTGATTATCAGCATGATTGGTTCCAGTTAAATAAACAGAACTCGTTTTATCAAATGTAATTAAATTATCTGGTTTAGGATAATCAATTTTTGGCATTTCACTTGCTAATTTTAATGTTTCATGATCTGCATGTTTATGTTTTAAAGTAAATGGCAGTTTGCCTCTGAATAATATTTGATCTATCCCTGTAAATATTATTCCTAAAATTAATCCCCAACTAAAACTTGGTTTAACATTTCTAGCTCTATATAATTCTTTATATAGCCAACTTTCTTTAAAAATTTTTTCAAATACAGATAAATCATCACCTTTTTTAAAATGGTAATTTATTGTTTCAGCAGCAATTATTCCACTTTTCATCGCAGTATGAGAGCCTTTAATTTTTGGCATATTTAAAGTTCCTGCATCACAACCAATCAATAGGGCTCCTGGCATATACATTTTAGGTAAACTTTGATACCCACCTTCTATTAAAGCACGAGCTCCGTATGAAATTCTTTTTCCACCATTAATAATTTTTTTAATTGCTGGATGAGTTTTAAATCTTTGAAATTCATCAAATGGTGATAAGTGAGGATTTTTATAGTCTAGGCCAATAACATAACCTAGAAATATTTGCTTATTCTCTGAATGATACATAAAACTTCCACCATAAGTATTATTATCAAGCGGCCAACCAGCGGTATGCATTACTAGCCCTTCCTCATGATTTTTTTCGTCTACTTCCCAGATTTCCTTAAAACCAATTCCATATTGTTGGGGATCTTTACCCTTGTCCAATTCAAATTTTTTAATAAGTTCTTTGCCTAAATGACCCCTACAACCTTCTGCAAAAACTGTTACCTTCCCCAAAAGTTCAATACCTGGCTCAAAGCTGTCTTTTTTATTTCCATCTTTATCAATACCCATATCTTGGGTAGCCACACCTTTAACTGATCCGTCATCATTATATAAAATTTCACTAGCAGGAAAGCCTGGAAAAATTTCAACACCTAAAGATTCTGCCTGTTCAGCAAGCCATCTACATAAATTAGCAAGGCTTATAATATAGTTTTTATGGTTCTGTTGAACTGAAGGCAATAACCATGTTGGCCAATTTAATGATTTTGTTTTTCCTAAAAATAAAAATTTTTCTTTACTTACTTTGGTTTTGATGGGGGAATTTAAATTTTTCCAGTTAGGAAGTAATTCATCCAAAGCTCTAGTTTCAAAAACATTGCCACTTAAAATATGTGCACCTATTTCTGATGCTTTTTCTAATAAACAAATATTTAAATTTGGATCCAGTTGTTTTAATTTAATAGCAGTAGATAAACCTGATGGGCCTCCACCTACTATTACAACATCATATTCCATTGTCTCTCTGGACATAATCTATATTTTTTACAGAATAAATTATTTTTGTATAGTGTTTAATTTATTCAGTTCTTCTAAGAACTGTGGAAGTGCCTCAAATAAATCAGCCTCTAAACCATAATCTGCGACACTAAAAATTGGTGCTTCACCATCTTTATTGATTGCAACAATAACTTTACTCTCTTTCATTCCAGCCAAATGTTGAATAGCCCCAGAAATTCCAACTGCAATATACAAATCAGGGACAACAACTTTTCCCGTTTGACCGACTTGGTGATCATTACTTATATAACCTGCATCAACTGCAGCCCTTGATGCCCCAATAGCAGCATTCAATTTATCAGCCAGTGAAGTAATTAATTTGAAATTATCTCCACTTTGCATTCCTCTTCCACCTGAAACTACTACTCTAGCGGTTCCAAGTTCAGGTCTATCAGATTTAATTTCTTCTCTTTTAATAAATTTTGTTGATACAAATTCTTCTCCCGCTTCAGCATTTTCTATTGGGGCTGATCCCCCTGAACTTTCACAAGGATCAAAAGAAGTGGGTCTTATGGTAACACATTTTTTTGAGTCAGAAGTTTTAACAGTTGCAAAAGCATTACCAGCATAAATTGGTCTCACAAAAGTATCTGGTGACTGTACTTTAATAATATCGCTTATTTGTGATGTGTCTAATTTAGCAGCAATCCTTGGCATTAAATTTTTCCCAAATGTATTTGCTGAGCAAACAATATGTGAATAATTTTCTGCAAGTTTAGTCACAACTGGCGCAAAGTTTTCAGCAATAAAGTTTTCATAATGCGCTGCTTCGATAGAAATTACTTTTTTAACTGGAGGTAACTGAGATGCAGCTTTAGCAACATCAGCACAATTGTTTCCTATAACCAATACATGAACATCTGTATCAATTTGAGAAGCAGCTGTTACTGCATTTAAAGTAAATGCTTTAAGCTCTTTATTGTTATGTTCTGCTATTAATAATACTGACATTATATGACTTTTGCCTCATTTTTTAATTTTTGAACTAACTCAGCAACACTTGAAACTTTTATTCCAGCCTTACGCTTAGGAGGCTCTTCAACCTTAATTTGTTGTATTTTCGGTGCTACATCAACACCTAAGTCGGAAGCATTTAATTGTTCAATTGGTTTTTTTTTTGCTTTCATTATGTTTGGCAATGAAGCATATCTAGGTTCATTAAGTCTTAAATCACATGTAACTATTGCTGGCGTGGCGATTTCAATTGTCTCCAACCCTTCATCAATTTCTCTAACAACTTCAAGTTTTCCATCTTTAACATTAATTTTAGAAGCAAATGTTGCTTGGGGCCAATCTAATAAAGAACTCAACATTTGTCCTGTTTGGTTGCAATCATCATCAATTGCTTGTTTACCCATGAATACTAAATCTGGTTTTTCTTTATCTACTATTTTTTGTAATATTTTTGAAACTGCTAAAGGCTCAATAATACCATCTGCTTTAACGTGAATACCTCTATCAGCACCAACTGCTAAAGCTTTCCTAACTGTTTCTTGAGCTTTCTCCTCCCCAACTGTTACCGCAACTACTTCGGTTGCTTTACCAGCTTCTTTTATTTTTACTGCTTCTTCTATTGCATTGTCATCAGGTGGATTAGTAGACATTTTTACATTGTCTGTCACAATTCCTGAGCCATCTTCTTTAACTCTTATTTGAACGTTGTAATCAATTACCCTTTTAACAGCGACTAATATTTTCATTAAGCTCTCAATAATTTATTTTCAGAATCGTAAGGACTTTCATCTAGAACTGTAGCGTCGTACATTTCGCCCAAGATATCAACTTGTAATTTGTCACCCACATTTGCAAAATCTGGTTTTACCATTGCAAGAGCTATTGATTTATCCAATCTAAATCCAAATTCTCCACCTGTGGCTCTTCCTACTACCTTATTGTCTTTATATATTGGATTATTTCCTAAAACATCTGCATCTTTAGTATTATGAACTTCTAAAGTTACTAATTTGTTATCAAAACCTTTTTCTCTCCACTTATTAAGAGCCTCTAAACCTATAAAATTTCCTTTATTAGGATGAACAAATCTATCTAAGCCAGACTCATATGGAGAATATTCAATTGATAATTCCGTTCCAACTAACTTATAAGACTTTTCTACTCTTAAACTATTCATTGCTCTAATGCCGAAAGGTTTTATTCCTAAATCTTTACCTGCTTCCATTAACTTATCAAAAATATGATTTTGATATTCAATTGGATGATGTAATTCCCAGCCCAATTCACCAACAAAATTCACTCTCATAGCATTTACTGGAGCATATCCAACGTTAACATTTTTAGCTGTTAACCATTTGAAATTTTCATTTGAAAAATCATCTGTAGAAACTTTTTGCATTAATTCTCTAGCTTTGGGTCCTGCCACTACAAGAACGCCTGTGCTATTAGTAAGATCTTCAAATATAACTGAACCATCATTAGGCATCCACTTTTGGATCCAGTCATGATCAAGTCTTAAATTTGCACCTGCAGAAACTAAATAATAAGAGTTTTCTGCTTCCTTCATAATTGTAAATTCTGAATGAACCCCACCTTTAGTATTAAGTGCATGACACAAATTAATTCTACCAATTTTTTTTGGAATTTTATTAGCTACTAAATAATCTAAAAACTCTTCAGATTTAGGACCTTTTATTCTACATTTAGCAAATGCTGTCATGTCTAAAAGACCCACGTTTTCTTTTACATTCTTGCATTCTTTTTTGATTGCATCAAACCATTTAGATCTTCTGAAAGACCAATCATCTTTTTGTTCCATACCATTTGTTGCAAAAAAGTTTGGTCTTTCCCAACCAAACTTTTGACCAAAAACGGCACCTAAATTTTTCATTCTCTCGTAACAAGGAGCAGTTCTTAATGGTCTAGCTGCAGGTCTTTCTTCATCAGGATAGTGTGTTATAAAAACATGACTGTAAGCTTCTTCATTTTTAGCTTTTAAATAAGATTTAGTTACGTAATTTCCGTAACGTCTTGGTTCAACACCAAGCATATCTATAGTTGGTTCGCCATCAACTATCCACTCAGCCAATTGCCAACCAGCACCGCCTGCTGCAGTAATTCCAAAACTGTGTCCTTCATTAATCCAAAAATTTTTTAGTCCCCAAGCAGGACCTACAATTGGATTGCCGTCAGGTGTATAACAAATAGCTCCATTATAAACTTTTTTAACTCCAACTTCTCCAAAAGCAGGAACACGATGAATTGCTCCTTCAATATGTGGTGCTAATCTATCTAAATCCTCTTGAAATAATTCATACTCAGAATTTTTTGAAGGTCCTTCAACATAGCAAGCTGGAGCACCATCTTCGTATGGACCTAGAATTAATCCACCTGCTTCTTCCCTCATATACCATCTACTATCACTATCTCTTAAAACCCCCATCTCAGGAAGACCATCTTTTTTTCTTTTTTGAATTTCAGGGTGTGGTTCTGTTACAATGTATTGATGTTCAACTGGTATAACTGGGATATCTAATCCAACCATCTCTCCAGTCTGTCTAGCAAAATTACCTGAACAAGAGATTACATGTTCACATTCAATCGAACCTTTATCCGTTTCAACAACCCAACCATTTTTAGTTTGTTTCATGCCAACAACTGCAGTGTTTCTATAAATTTCTGCACCCATATTTCTTGCACCAGTAGCAAGTGCTTGAGTTAAATCTGCTGGTTGAATATAGCCATCTTCTGGATGTTGAATTGCACCCACTAAATCATCTGTATGACATAGTGGCCAAATTTCTTTTACTTGATTAGGAGTTAAAAATTTTACATCAACTCCAATTGTTTGAGCTACACCAGCATATTGGTGGTATTCATCCATTCTATCTTTAGTACTTGCTAAACGAATATTTGATACAACACTAAAACCAACATTTTTTCCCGTCTCTTTTTCTAATTTTTTATAAAGATCAACAGCATATTTATGAAGTTGTCCTACTGAATAGCTCATGTTAAACAAAGGTAATAGTCCAGCAGCATGCCAAGTTGAACCTGAAGTTAATTCTTTACGTTCTACAAGAACAACATCTGACCAACCTTTTTTAGCTAAATGATAAAGAGCGCTTACACCAACTACTCCACCAC
This sequence comes from uncultured Pelagibacteraceae bacterium, assembly GCA_902592325.1. Taxonomy (GTDB): domain Bacteria; phylum Pseudomonadota; class Alphaproteobacteria; order Pelagibacterales; family Pelagibacteraceae; genus Pelagibacter. The sequence goes on along the minus strand of CACJEC010000005.1, from coordinate 23,772 downwards.
CAACTACTACAACTTTAGTTTTTGTTTTCATGAGCGATTCCTACTAAATTTTTAGTAATAACGAAACAAAATTGTAACTAGGTATAATCAAATTGAACTTCCAAGTGGGATGGGATTTGAGACCATAGTAGTCAGCCAGCAATCCTTAAGGTCTCCATCATCGATATATTTTTCAACTTGCCAATTAAACTTATGGTAAATTTTATTCTTATCTAAAATAACTACTTCAAATTGAGCCCATTTATCACTACTTCCAAGCTGTGTAATTGTATGACTTAAATGATTAAGCATCATTTGGTATGTGTCACCTTTTATCATTCTTTTAAAATTGTCTAAAGGGCCAGTTACTTTTTTATTTTTTGGATGTGCAAATTGCCAAGTTTGCTCAATTCCACTGTCTTTGTAATCCCTATCGTTATTCATAAGCCCAACTAATTGTATTTTTACCACTTCAGCAGGTAAAATTGAATTTTTTGGAATTAATAAATCTGCTTTTAAAAATGAAACATTAAAGAAAAAAATTACAATTACACTAAATATTAAGTGCAGTTTTTTTAACATCATTAAGGAATTTTTTTCTTTTTTGATCACTCACAAATGGTACAGCAAAATATCTTCTATAATTAATATTATAAATGCCGCACATATGAAAAACTCCTCTTTTTAATCTTCTAATTGGTAGATTTAGAAAAAATGTAGTGATTGCTAATCTTGGAGATCCATATGTACAAAATATGATTGCTTTTTTATCTCTTAGATTTCCAATTGGATAACCATAATTACCCCATAACTGTTTAAATCTAAATGCCCAAGGTGGTGCTAAGACTTTGTCTATCCATCCTTCTACGATTGCTGGCATTCTAAAATTCCAAATAGGTGCAATTAAAACAATTGTATCACAAGCATCTATTCTTTTTCTGTGATCTAAAACAATGTTATCTGGTTCTTCACCTGCAAAAACTGGATCAAATTTTTCTTTATAAAGATCAACAGAGTCAATTGAATGGCCTGCTTCTTCAGCTGTTTGAATAAAAGTATCTTTAATGGCCGCATTAAATGACTTGTCATCATAGTGTCCATAAACAAGAAATATTTTTTTCATTCTAACTTTGTAAAACTGGAAATGCTTGACGTACTTTTAAAAAATGTTTTTGATATTCCATTTTAGTACACTTATCTTCAATATATTCAATTTTATTTTCTTTAACAATTTTTTTTGCTTCCTCATTTCTAATTCCAAGTTGTAACCATAAAACTTTTGCTCCAATATTTACTGTATCTTTTGCAATATCTAAAACTTCTCTGGATGGTCTAAAAACATCAACAATATCTACTGGCTCTTTTATATCAGTTATTTTAGCAAAAACTTCTTCACCTAAAATTTTTTGACCTTTAGCAGATGGATTAACTGGGTAAACTTTAAATCCATATTCTTGCATATATTTCATGACAATAGTTGATGCTTTAGTTGGGTCATTGCTAACACCGATCATTGCAATAGACTTATACTTTGAGAGAATATTTTTGATTTCACTCATTATTTTTTGTTCTTTATTTTATCTTCACAGAATTTTTTAGCTTCTTCTATTGTCATTGGCTGTTCTAATTTTTGACTTCCTGCAATACATGCATCTGTAGCTCTTTTAAAATTATGACCTCTAAAATCTAAAACTATATAGAGGCCAATAATTATAAATATAATAATCAAAATATTTTTTATTTTCATTTATTTTTCCACTGAGGTTTTCTTTTCTCTAAAAATGCTGAAATCCCTTCTTTAGCATCCATTGCCATCATATTTAGCGTCATCATCTTGCTCGTATAAGCATAAGCTTTTCTTAATGGCATTTCTAATTGTTTATAAAATGCTTGTTTGCCAATTTTAATTGTTAGATTTGATTTAGATGCAATTTTTTTGGCAATCTTAAAGACTTCACTGTTTAGTTTAGATTTTGAAAAACAATCATTAATTAAACCAATTTCTTTTGCATAATTTGCTTTAATTGGTTCTCCAGTTAATAACATTTTCATCATTGGTTTTCTGTTTATTTTTCTACTCACAGCAACCATCGGAGTGCTACAAAACAATCCAATATTCACTCCAGGTGTTGCAAACAAAGCATCATTTGTACTATATGCTAAATCACAGCTAGCAACTAATTGGCAACCTGCAGCATAAGCTGCTCCGTGTACTTTAGCTATAACAGGTTTTTTTCCTTCAACAATTTGAAGCATTAATTTTGAGCAAAGATTAAATAACTTTTGATACTTGTTTCTAATTTTTAAATTTTTTACCTCTTTTAAATTATGTCCAGCACTAAAACCTTTTCCTGCACCTTCAAGAATAATAACTTTTGTTTTTTTGTCATTATCAAGTTTTTGAAAAACTTTTATTAAATCTGTCAAATTTTTAAATGACAATGAATTATATGTTTTTGGTTCATTGATGGTAATTATAGATATCCCACTAGGTAAATTTTTAACTTTTAAATTCATTAAAAATTCTATTTAAGTTTTCCTTCTTCTCTCATTTTAGCCCTTATTTTAGTGGCTGAAATTTTCTGAATTTCTTCTGGTAACACAATCTCCTCAATTTTATAACCAACTCCTCTGCCATAACAAATATTTGTAACATTAGGCACTAACATAATTTTAAATCTTCCTTCAAATTCAGGATTAAGTCTTTCTTCTATATTTTTTTTAACTGTCTCAAAGTCAAAAGGATTATCATCTACACCCTGAACGTCTCTTATTTGAATACAAACTTGACCTGTTTTTTTTATTATCTCTTTAAATAAAGTATAATGACCATCATGAAAAGGTTGCCATCTTCCTAACATTTGTGCTGTTGGTTTTTTATTGTCCCATTCGTAAGCCATTATTTTATCTCCTTAAATATTTTAGGTGCCCAGTTTTTAGCATCTTGTGTTGTAACATGAAAGTCATACTTATCTGGTTTAATAAACATCTTATTGGTATCATCAAATCTTCCTTCTTTAATTGTATCTACCCAAATTATAAAATCTGCTGGGAACAAACTTCTTGCCTCTGGCGTTGGACAAATAAAATCTGCTACAACATAATTCCCCTCGTCTTTTAATTTATTTGCAAAATCTGCCATTCTTTTTGCTTGTCTTTTTCTTCCTTCTTCAGAAAAGTCCCAATCATTTGCTGCTTTTCTTACTTCATCAGCATTTAATCTTTTTGCATTTAACATTGGGCCAAGTTCATTAGCTAAAGTTGTTTTGCCTGATCCGGGTAATCCCATTATTAAAATTATTTTCATATTAAATTATTAGCAACCCATTTATGAAATTGGTGTGTTGGTTGATCCATAATTGGTGAGAAATTTCCACCATTGTAAACTGGTGAGTTTCTTCCCTCTTGCATTCCCTCAATAGCATTTATGTCTTCTAACATAACATCTTTCCAAAATCTTGAGTTTTCTTTTCTTAATTCTTTCAATTCTTCACCATTAGCACTTTCATTACCAACATAATACATTTGCATGTGCTCTTTAGTTTTATTTATTGTCAAAGGTTCTAGCCAAAAAACATAAAAATGATCTATGTGTAATCCTATCATCACATTTGGAAATAAAGCAATATACTCAGAATTCTTTAACATGTTTTTATCCCAATTAGAAAAAGTATGAAACTTTTTATTTCCTTTCACAGGTTGTTCATATTTTTTACTTCCCTGACCAGCAAATCTATTAGGCAATCCCTGAATATGATAATGATCATCTATATTTGAAACTTTATTTAACTCTGGATGAATTGTTGGTAAATGATAACTTTCACAATAATTTTCGATTGCAAATTTCCAATTACAATTCACTTCTAAATTAAAATAACCATAATCTTTTGAATGAACTAAAGATTTTTGATCTTTTAAGTTTATGAACTTTGACCATCTATTTTTCAAAGGTTTAATGTATTCGTCAAATTCAATTTCATTTGAATTAATGTTAACAAAAATTATATCCATCCAAACTTTCGTTTTGACTTCCTTTAAGCTACTTTTAATTTTATCAAATTTTTCTGATTGATGATTGTTGAGGCCTCCAATATGTGGAGTAGCTACAAGTTTTCCATTAAAATCATAAGACCAAGAATGATAAGGGCATCTGATTACATTTTTAAGGGTACATGATTTGTCCAAAAGCTTAAAACCCCTATGACTGCAAACATTGTGAAATACTCTAATTTTCTTGTCTTTATCTCTTAACACAATCAGTGGAACTCCTAGAAGGTTGTGTGGCCTGGTATCTCCAGGATTTGGGGTTGAGCTTGCTACACCAATTACTGTCCATTTATTGAAAAAGATCTTTTCTTTTTCATGAGCCAAATAATCATTATTTACGTAACATTCATTGGGTAAACCATTGGCTTCTTCAATATGTTTATTAACATTATCAAGTTTTTTGATATCAAGTATTTCAGAAAGAGGCAATTTTTTGAGATTTTGGTCCACAAAAAAAATTATCATGCGAAAATTTTTAAGCAACAAATTTCGCCACACTCTCAAATGAATTTCTTTGACAGCTTTTTTAAAAAAGATAATGATCAGGGAATGAAATTTTCTTTGGAAATTGGTCCTCAAACTGACCTTTCAACAGTGCCTCCAGTAAAGGATGTTTATATAACTATGTTGCCTGGAGGGGACTATAAAGAGACAGCTCAACAAGCGGTTGAGCTCGTAAAAAAAGGTTTTAACCCAGTACCTCATTTTCCTGCAAGGTCAATGCATGATGAAAAGCAGCTAAAAGATTATGTTTCGAGATGCAAAGATGGAGGGGTAAAACAGGCTTTAATAATTGGTGGAGGTCGAGAGCCTATGGGAAAATTTGATAGCTCGTTTCAACTTTTAGAGACTGGTTATTTTGAGAAGATGACAATAGGAATTGCTGGACACCCAGAGGGGAGTCCTGATATATCCGATTCAGATTTAGAAAAAGCTATGACAGATAAAAAGCCTTATGCTGATTATATTGTAACCCAATGGTTATTAGATCCTCAGCCTATAATAGACTTTATCTCTAAACAAAGCGTGCCAGTTCATGTTGGAATTACTGGGCCTCTAAAAATATCAAGCTTAATAAAGTTTGCAAATATTGTTGGAGCAAAAAATTCCTTAAATTTTCTTAAATCTAATTTTAGTAAGGCGTTAGATTTATTAAAACCTAAAGACCCTAATGATTTAATTGGGAAAGTTAAATCGCATACTGATTTCTTCCACATTTATACATTCGGCGGCTTGAAGGAAACAAACAAGTGGTTGAAGGAGAATAGTTATGTCTAAAGAGTTTGAATATAATAAATTAAAACATGTTACTTCAGTTGATCAATCAGATCGGGAAGTGCCATATAATTTGAGACAAAGTGGACCAACAAAAGTTGAAATGTTAATTTCAACAAGAGTTAGAAAATCACCTTATTGGCATTTATCAATGCAAGCTGGTTGTTGGAGAGCTACTGTGTATAATCGTATTTATCATCCCAGAGGTTATGTAAAACCTGAAGATGGTGGAGCAATGGTTGAGTACGATGCAATTGTAAATCATGTTACAATGTGGAACGTTGCTGTTGAAAGACAAATAAGAGTTAAAGGTCCTGATGCAGAAAAATTTACTGACTATGTTATTACAAGAGATGCAACTAAAATTTCACCCATGAGAGCAAGATATGTAATTTTGTGTAATGCATATGGAGGAGTTTTAAATGATCCAATTCTACTTAGAATTTCAAAAGATGAATTTTGGTTTTCATTATCTGACTCTGATATTGGTATGTATCTACAAGGTGTTAATGCTGATGGAAGATTTAATTGCACAATAGAAGAAATAGATGCATGTCCAGTTCAAATTCAAGGCCCTAAATCAAAAGCTTTAATGAAAGACCTTTGCGGGGATCAGGTTGATTTTGACAATATGCCGTTTTATGGTTTGGCAGAAGTTAAGGTTGGTGGAAGAAGTTGTGTTATTTCTCAATCAGGTTTTTCTGGTGAAGCTGGTTATGAAGTATATCTAAGAGATGCAACATTATATGCTGAAGATATGTGGAATGCAGTATTAGAAGCAGGTAAAAAACACAATTTGATGGTTATAGCTCCAGCACATCATAGAAGGATTCAAGCTGGTATTCTTTCTTGGGGACAAGATATGGATCAACAACATAACCCATACCAATGTAATTTAGGTTATCAAGTTTCATTATCTGGCAAAGGTGAATGGAACAAAAAATCTGACTATGTTGGTAAAGCTGCTCTTGAGAAAATGGGTGCAGACATAAAAGCTGGAAAAAAACCATATAAACTTCAATTAGTTGGAATGGAGTTAGGTGGAAAACCCATTGACGATTACGCGCCTGATTTTTGGTTAATATCTCCTGAAAATGGAGGGGATCCAGTTGGATTTTTGACTTCGCCATGGTGGCATCCAGAAAAGAAAACTAATATTGCGATGGGATATGTACCTTTTGATGGAACTTTAAACCCTAATGGATTTCCCAAAGGTAAAGTTGGAACTAAATACAAAGTTCATTTACCAGAAAAATATTCAGAAACTCCAGGTAAACCAGTAGATGCTGTAATTGTTGATATTCCATTTAAAGAATCTTTCAACGCTAATACAAGAGAAGTTGTAAAAGGTTAAATTTATTTAAGGGGGGCGAGAGACAAGCTCCCCTTGAAAATGTCAAAAGTTTTTTTAATAGCAATTTGCATTATCATTACTATTGCTTTAATAATCTTCCCATTAATTGTTTCTTACAAAGAACAAAAAAATAAAAAAAAATGATGTTTGGTGAATTTTTAAACATAATCTTTAAATCTATTAAACTAGACAAATCTCTTTATAGCGATAACAAAAATTTTGGAGAAGCTGGAATTTATTTTGCGGGATTAATTATGATTTTAGATGGAATTGCTGGTGCAGTAGCAGCTAATACAATTGTAAAAACTGCTGTTGCAATGTCAGGACTTACAGCAATTCTTACATGGTTAGTTTGGGGAATTCTTATATATGTAATAGGTGTAAAACTTTTTCCAGACAAACAAACAAAAGTACAGTTTAAAAAAGTTTTAACGGCAGTTGGTTTTGCACATTCACCAGGATTAATTCGATTTTTTGCAGTAACACCAGAGTTAATGATACCAATAATTTTTTTAACCCAATTTTGGATATTTGCAGCTTTAATAATTTCAACAAAACAAATTTTAAGTCTAAAGTCTAATGTAAAATCTTTTGGAATTGTATTTTTATCTTTTTTAATTATAGCATTTTTATCAATATCTTTTGTGATGAGTAGAATGAATACACTGCCAATCAACAATATTTAAAGTGGAAATATTGTTTTTGAAACTCTGCATGATTTGCAGATTTTAAATCCAGTTAATATTAAATTTTGGGATACACTTTCATCTGTTTTTTTACACTCATCACAAACATCGTCTAAATCTTGTAAATCTTTTTCTTTAATTAGACTTTCACTATTTTTTTTAGTCATTATCAGTTAATCCTGCTCCTGCAGCACTCTGTTTTAAACTATCTGTTTCTTCAACAAATGTTTCTTCAGAAAGTTTATATAAACTTTGCCATTCTTTATCTGAGAAACTATCTTTATTTTCAATGATTTTAATCTCAACATTATTAGCAATTTCAGGACAATTTTGATTCAACAAATTAGAGGAAATATTTACATTTAGGTTTAATAAAAACTCAATTTTATCAAACTTAATATTTATTTTTTTTCCTATTATTTCTGAGCTTCTGCTTAAAAAAGGTAAAAGAAGAAGAGGAAAAGAAACTTTATTAAATTTAATTATTTTAAACTTTTCAAGGGACCTAATTTGATCTAAAAAATTTATACCCAGTATAATTGGGCAATATGCATGTTTCTCTGATTTATTATTTTTATTTATTAAACTTAAATCTGAGAATTTTTTATTAACTTTCACACTATAATATCTATTTAGTGTTTTTATACCTGCAAAACCAAATAGTTCTAGAAGACGAATATTTTTTCCTATTTCTTCTGCTTCTCCCCATGAATATCCCACAGCCCTACTTGCTCTTTTAGATGTTGTATCTATTTCACTTAAAGATTTCATTTTATTAATTTAGGAATTATAAATCCATTGTTGATCAAAGTTTTTTAACTCTGTAGGAAGAGGTGCACCTTGAAACATACATATTCTTAACCACTTATCTGATCTTGGATCAAATTTTAAAGCACCAAAAAAAGATAATTTTAACCTTAACATATCGATTGGAACTACATTTTCACCGATTGTATTATCTTGAATTTCTGAATACGGAAATTTTTCAATAATAAAAGCTCTTCGCACAACATGTCTTAAATCATTATTTTGAACCAAAAACTTGTCAATTGTTAAATTATTTTTTGAAATTATAAGCTGACTATGTAATTTTTTAATATCTCTAGCGATAGCTAATGGTTGCTCTAAATTTGAACCAATTTCTTTGAACCTATCAGCATACCTAGGTTCTTCTTTGTTTTTTGATATAAACCAAAAGTTTTTATAATTTTCTTTCTTAGTAAAATTAATTTTTAAAATATCTGGATATCTTTTTTCAATAATATTTCTTAAATCCTCAACATTACGATGTGTTGGTATAGTAAAATATTTATCTTCTTCTGAGCTCATTTGACTAACTAAAGGTTTGACAATGTAATCGAAAGGTTCGAGCATCATCGAAACTATATACTCTATACATTCTTCACAAGTTTTCTGTTCTATCCATAAGTAAATTTCATTAAAAGGATAATCTACCTCAAAATTAAATTTGGTCTCAATAAAATTTAAAAATTTTTTGATATCTTCTAAAAGAGAGTTAATTTTTATTTTTTGATATTCGCTCTCAGAATTCCAACTTGTAATATTTTTAATTGAGTTTTTTAAACTATTTTTAAATACTTCAATTTCATTAGATTTTATTTTTTTTATTTCTCTAATTTTTTTTAATGCAATTTCTCTACTCATAATCCAATTATTTAATAATGTAGGATGATTCACGATAAAAGGTGCCATACCAAGCCCCGTAGAATTACCAATTCCTAATTTTTTACAAATTTTGAGGTCAAGACTCACTGCGGTTTTAGGATTTTTGGATTTTGCAACATGATTTACTTGATCAAAAGTAAATTGTCTTACAAGATAAACTAACATCATCTCAAGCCTAAATGGACCATTAATCTCTTCTCTATTTTTAATTCTAAATCTGTCTGCTAGGCCAAACTTGCCGGACCCATAAACTGCTGTAGTTCTATAAAGATATCCAACTTTTTCTAAAAGATTTGAATCTGGTTGATGACCATTACTTAAACTTTCCACAACATGATTAAATATTCTTACTGATTTGTTAGCTCTTGAAAGCGTAAGCTCTTTATATGATAACCTGCCTACTTCTTGTTTTGGAACTTCTTTTTTCAATCTTTCAATATCTTTTTTAGTAGGAGTTCCATCATGCAAAGTAAAAGCAGCGTCCCATTTAGTTGCGATAACTCTATCGGATCTATCTTTATCGCTTATTTCGTTTGCAAAACATACTAATGAATAAATTCTATTTTTTTTTTTAAAAGAATAAACTGCAATTCCATATCCATACTCATCTAAATCAAATAAATCTCTTTTATAATCCCAATCTTTAAATTCATCTAAAAAACTTCTTAAAAAAGATAGTTTTGATTGATGAAAAGATCCAAGTCTAGATAATTTCATTATAATATTAGGACTTCTTAATTGAACTTGCATTTAAATATTTTTATAAAAATTGAACCAGTTATTACCAAGTATCCCATTAGTCTCATCTTCGGAGAAACCAATCTTTTTTAATCCTTTTTCTAAGTTTTTAAAACCTCTAGCATCTTTAAACCATACTGGCTGTTTTGGAAAACCAGGTTTGTTTTTTGATCCCTCTCCATAATTTTTATTTTTAGACCAAGTACCATTTCTCATCCATTCAACTACACTATCTGGTTGTTCTAAACAAAGATCTGATCCGATTCCAATATTTTTAACCTCCATAATTTCTGCAGTTCTTGCTGTCATTTCACAAAAACTTTCAAGCGTACAATTATTATTATCTTTCAAATGATGTGGATATAAAGAAAGACCCAACATCCCTCCACTTTCTCCTAAAGTTTTCAATAAATCATTAGATTTGTTTCTTTTTGCTGCATGCCAAAAACTTGGGTTTGCATGAGTGATTGCAATAGGTTTTTGACTTAATTCAATAGCATCAAAGGTACTTTTCTCAGCTGAATGAGACATATCAACAACTATTCCAACTTTATTCATTTCCCGTATAGCCTCCTTGCCAAAATTAGTAACACCACTGTCTATTTTCTCGTAACATCCTGTTGCTAGTAGAGATTGATTATTATAAGTCAGCTGCATAAATCGACAACCTAGTTCATGTACTTTTTCAATTAGATTAATATTATCCTCGATTGGTGAACAATTTTGGAAACCAAAAAAAATTGCAGTCTTATTTTCTTTGTTAGCTTTTTTAATATCATTAAAATCTTTACCTAAAAAAATTAAATCTGAATTTTCATTAAATAATTTTTCCCATTTTTTTATTTCTGTAAGTAGTTCATCATAGTCTTCATGATAAACAATAGTCACATGAACAGCATCTAGACATGCCTCTTTGTTGATCTCGAAAATTTTTCGTGACCAATTACAATATTGAAGGTTATCTATTCTAAAATTCATGTTTTGATTGATTAACCATATCAATATGTATTTTTAATTTCTATGAATTTTATTGATATTTTAAGTATATTTTGAAATAAAGTTTCAAAGTCATCATGAACAAAAATAAAGCTCTTAAAGTATCGATTGTAATGGGTAGCCAGTCTGATTATAAGGTTATGAAATTATGTGAAAAAACTCTAAAAAATTTAGGAGTTTTGTTCGAAACAAAGATCATCTCTGCTCACAGAACCCCTAAAAGAATGTATGAGTATGCATCTAATGTTGAAAAAAATAATATAGGAGTTGTTATTGCAGGTGCTGGAGGATCAGCACATTTACCTGGTATGATTGCTTCTTTAACTCCATTACCAGTATTAGGTGTACCTATTGAAAGTAAAAAATTAAAAGGTTTAGATAGCTTACTATCAATATCTCAAATGCCTAAGGGAATACCAGTAGGTACTCTTGCAATTGGTGAAGATGGAGCAATTAACGCAGCCCTGTTAGCAGCATCAATCATTGGAAACAACAATTTGAAGATTAAAAATAAACTAAAAAGTTGGAGACTATCTCAAACTAAATCTGTGAAAAAAAATCCTAAATAATGTCAGAAATTAAACTTGGGATACTTGGAGGTGGTCAACTAGGAAGTATGTTATCTGTTGCTGCTAGAAAATTAAATATCAAAACAATCATTTACTGTGATGACCAAAAAGCACCAGCACAAAATTTTTGTGATCAGTTCATTTATGCAGAATATAAAGATAAAAATAAAATTTATGATTTTGCTCAAAAAGTTGATATTATTACTTATGAATTTGAAAACATTCCTTTTGAAACTTTAAATGAATTAAATAAACTCAAAACTGTATTACCAAAACCATCAGTTAATCGTTTAATTCAGCATCGATTAGCTGAAAAAGATTTTATTAATAAACTTAATATTAGAACTACGAGATATGTTCATATTGAAAACAAAGAAGATCTTTTACCGTTAGAAGATTTTTTACCTGGAATATTGAAGACTACAACGATGGGTTATGATGGAAAAGGACAACATCTAATTGAAAATATTGTAGATATTGAATCTTTAAATATAGATTTTAGAAAAGATTATATTTTAGAAAAATTAGTCAAATTGAAAAAAGAAATTTCAGTGATAATAACTAGATTTAATATAAATAAATATGAAATTTATGAGCCAATTGAAAATATACATAAAGATCAAATTTTAAGACATTCAAAAATACCAGCAAATATTACTGAAAAGATTTTAAATCAATCAAAGGAGTGGGCAATTTTAATTGCAGAAGAATTAAAATATATTGGAACTTTATGTGTTGAATTTTTTATAGACAGAAATGATAATCTATATGTTAATGAAATTGCTCCAAGAGTACATAATTCAGGACATTTAACAATCAATGCATACAATATAAGTCAGTTTGAAAATCATGTTAGAGCTGTTTGTTCTTTAGATCAAATTACTGTCAAAAAATTATCTAATGCGGAAATGTTTAATATAATAGGTAGTGAGATCGTTCAATATAGAGAAAATCCTAAACTTGATAGTAATAAATTTTTTTTTGATTATCTTAAAAAAGATATTAAAGAGAAGCGAAAAATGGGTCATTTAACAATTTTGAAATAAATGCTTAAATCAATTGAAGGCAATTTTGATCATCCAGAAGTTAATCAACTTTTAAAAAGTCATTTTATTGAATTAAGAGCTGCCTCGCCAGAAGGTAGTGCTCATGTATTAGATATTCCTGGACTTAAAGTGCCTTCAATAAAATTTTGGAGTCTGTGGGAGGAGAATAAATTAATGGGTTGTGGAGCCTTAAAATTTTTAGATAAATATCATGGTGAATTTAAATCTATAAGATTACATGATAATTTTAGAGGTAAAGGTTATGGAATAAAAGTCATAAATCATTTATTTGAGGAAGCTAAAAAACTCAATATCAAAAGATTAAGTATTGAAACAGGCTCTGGCATATTTTTTACACCAGCAAGAAAATTATTTATTAATAGTGGATTTAAACCATGCCCTCCATTTGCACACTATAAAGAGGATATTAATTCCTTGTATTTCACAAAACATTTAAACAACAGTTAAAATTTAAAAATTACAAATCAATCAATTTTGTTGACAAAACTAATTATTTTGTAAAGAAAGCGCTTATTACTTAATTATAAGTAATAAATTAATATAACAAAAAGTAAGAAGATAAATATGAGTCTACAAGGAAAAGTAAAATGGTTCAATCCTACCAAAGGTTTTGGTTTTATTGAAAGAGAAGATAAAGAAAAAGATGTGTTTGTACATGTTTCAGCTGTAAGAGATGCTGGTATGAACGGTTTAGATGAGGGTCAAGCTTTGACTTTCGATGTTGAAGATGGTCCTAAAGGTCCTTCAGCAGTTAACTTAAAAACTGCATAATTTTCACAATATCATTAATTGGCTACAACTAATTTTAAGTCCTCTAAAGAGAACTTATTTTTTTGTAGCCAATAAACTAATCTTCAATATATTAAAAGTATGATTGGTATTCTTGGTGGAATGGGTACACAAGCTGGGCTTGACTTCTGTAATAAACTTGCAATTTTAAACAGAGGTAAAATTGATCAAGAGTATCCACTATTTTTACTTTACAATAAAGCTAATATTCCTGGAAGACCAGAGTCAATTGGAGTACATACCAAAAATTTATCAAATCGATTTGTAAATAATAAGAGTAAAAGAAAATATAATTTAGTTTTAAAAAGCTTATTAAAAGGTTGTCAGCTACTTAAAAAAAGTAAATGTAAATTTATAGTAGTGCCATGTAATACAGCTCATTATTGGTATAACGACTTAAAAAGAAAAATTAAACTACCAATAATCAACATGCCAAAAGAAGTATTTAATCATACTCTTAAAACGTGTAAAAAAAATTCATCAATCGGTTTACTAGCAACCGAAGGTACTTTAAAGACTGGAATTTATAATAAATTCTTTGATAAAAAATATAATCTAATTTTTCCTAATTCTATTGTTCAAGAAAAATCAGTAAATAAAGCTATAAAACTTGTAAAGATGGGTAAAGTTAAAGAAGCGAATAAAACTATTAAACCTGCTATCAATTTTTTGATAAAAAAGAAATGTAGGAAAATAATCCTTGGATGTACAGAATTACCAATCGCAATATTTGCTTTTAAATCATTTAAAAATGTTAAAACCTCAAAAGTTTTTTTAGATCCAAATTTGATACTAGCTCACGCTGCAATGAAAAAATACAAAAAATAATTAATGGCATCTAAAGAAAGACCATATGTATTATTTATTGCAGAAATAATTTATTCTGAAATTTCAAAGATAAAAAAAAATAATACAGATTTTTCTAATATTGATGCCATTGATGGGTTTATTGGATCTGAACTTTATAAAAAAATAAGTAGTGGAAAATTTCATGATGAATGGTTTGAAAAATTAAAGAAAGATGATTTTATTGATCAAAATAATAAAAAGAAAATTCCAGATGAAACTTTAAGATTATTGAAAGTTCAAAAAGATATGATGATGAAACAACTTATTCAATTTCCAGATCTATATTATGCAAAAAGTCACTTTCCGTTAGATATTTCCCAAAGGGCATTTGATCATTTGTGGAGAATTTGTGAAAGTTACGAATTATGGTGCAAAGAAAGTAATCAAGAAAATCTTATTTATTTAAAAATTATTGACTAATCTTTTGTAAATCAAGCTTCTGTCTTGCAATTTTAATCCTTTTTTCAACTAACAATCTCAACTCTTTGTTGAGATTTCTTTGAGACTCTTTTTTTTCTATTTCTTCTTTAACTATAGTTAGAGAATTCTTTCCTGTTTTTTTTTTTATACTTTGGTCAATTATAAATTGAGCACTTGCTTTATAGATATTGCCAGAAGTAAACATAGTTGTAGCAGGTCCTACAAAAGCTACTAAGGAAAAAAACCCAGTTGTAAATAAAAACGAGGTCAGTATAAAAGCAATTTTTACATACCTATTAAACATGTCAGCACTCTAAGTGATTTGTAAAGGTGGCTCAAATAATAAAGAGTCCAAATTAGGTACAAAATTAAACAAAATTCCCTTAATTTTGGTCTATAAGATGTAATGGTTAAAATATTTCCCTTCATATTTGTTGTTCTTTGGTCTTCAGCATTTATAACAACTAAGCCTTTAATTGATAATAGTGATCCATTTTCAGCTCTTGCTTTTAGGTTTTCAATTGTAACAATCGGTTTTTTTTTATTTTCCCTTTATTCAAAACAAAAAATTTTAACTAATAAAAAAAATTTTATTGAATCTTTTTTAAGTGGTGTTCTTTTTCATGGATTGTATTTGGGTGGTGTGTTCTTTTCAATTTCAAAAGGAATGCCTACAGGTATTGCAGCTCTAATCGTTACACTCCAACCAATTTTAACCAATGCTTTAAGTGGACCAATATTAAATGAAAAAGTAACCTTAAAACAATGGATTGGTGTTTTGCTTGGTTTTTCAGGTGCAGTTTTAGTTCTTGGTCTAGATGTTGGCTCAAATATTCCTGTGATTGGTTTGGTCGCAACCATAATTGCTTTAATTGCAATTACTTCCTCAACTATTTGGCAAAAGAAACTGAGCAATAATCTCCCATTGTCTGTAAGCAATATGTATCAAGCTTTGGGGGGAGTAACATTTCATATTATAATAATAATTTTTTTTGCAGAACCATATATTGATTTTACACAAACATTTATAATCGCAATGAGCCATCAAATATTTTTAGTATCTTTTGGTGCTTTCACAATATTGATGTACTTAATAAAAAATAATTCAGCAAGTAAGACTGTTTCAATATTTTTTTTAATACCAGCAACATCTGCTTTTATGGCATGGATGTTTTTAAATGAAGGTTTAACTAATTTAGATCTTATCGGATTTCTAATAACTACAATTGGTGTTTATATTGCAACAAGAGATTAAAAAAAAATCATTTTGAATGAAAACCAAATTCTAAAGAAGCATCCGTAATTGAGTGATACAGTGATTCTCCAAAACTTCTTAGAGCAAATATTCTTACTTTAAATGGATTATCATCAAGCATATCAACCGTGAAAGCTATTCCATTATAAATAGAATTTATTGAATTATTTTTTTCTAAAGTATTAAAATTAAAAGGACAACCTTTCTTTAAAACTTCTTTAACTTCTTGTCCTTCTATTTCAATTATAGCTCTTGAGTAAGATAGGTCTGTTATTGCAAAATCTGTTTCATGAAAATTTTGTGAAATTTTTTTTAATAAATCTTTTTTTGTTGAAACTAAAAGCCAATTTTTAGGCCCATTCCATAAAATTCTTGTTTCATTATTATTTACAACATTTAATGGTCTGTCTTTTAACTTTAAACCATCAATATCAATATTTTCAATTAAAAATTTAGAATTCTTATACTGAACTATTTGAATTATGAGTAAATTTTTTATCTCTGAGATTTTTAAAAGATCATTTTCATTTTTACCTTCATGATCACCAAATTGACCTATTGAATGAACATTGGCTAAGGCTGATATTAAACTCATGATCTAACCCTTTCACCTTTTGGATCAACATAATGTGAAGAAACTATTTCAACTGGAATTACTTTATTTTTAAGTGGAGACATCACAAATAATTTTTTACCTATCATGTTTTTTCCATCTTTAAGAATTGCTAAAGAAAATGGATTATCATGCTCAACACTCCAACAAGAAGCTGAAATATAACCTAATTTTGGATTTGGTAATGGTGCATTTGAGTCTTTAACTAAATGTGATCCCTCAGGAATGCTTGTTTTTTTATCTAAAGGAACTACTCCAACAACTTTTTGTCTATCCTCAACTGTAAATGCTTCTCTACTTAAAGATCTTTTTCCTATAAAATCTTTCTTTTTACTAAGAAGTCCTTCAAGAGAATTATCATAAGGGATTGTTCTTCCATCTAGCTCAGAGCCCGCAACGTGCCCCATTTCAATTCTTAAAGTCGACAAAGCCTCTGTTCCATATGGTTGAATATTAAATTCTTGTCCAACTTCTATAATTTTTTCCCACATAAAGTTTCCATTATCAGACTCTACATTTATTTCATAAGCGAGCTCACCAGAAAATGAAATTCTGAAAATTCTGGCTTTAACTCCGAATAAGTCTCCTTCCATGTAACCCATAAAAGGCAATCCTTCATTTGACACATCAGAATTTGTAAATAGTTTTTGTAATAATTGTCTTGATTTTGGTCCTGCAATTGCAGCTCCAGCCCATTGTTCTGTTGTTGAAACCACATTCACATTTAATTCTGGCCATACTAGTTGCAAATAATATTCTAAATGTGAGAGAACATTTGCAGCTTGAGCAGTAGTTGTTGTCATATGGTAATGATTTTCTGAAATTCTTGTAGTCGTTCCATCATCCATGACAATTCCATCTTCTCTCAACATTACACCATATCTTGCTTTTCCAACTGGCAACTTTAACCATGCATTAGTATAAACTCTATTAAGAAGTTCTGCTGCATCTGGTCCTTTAATATCTATTTTACCTAATGTAGTTACATCACAAACACCAACATTTGTTCTTACATTTTTTGCTTCTCTTTTTGATGCTTCAAATAAATTTTCATCTCCTCTTTTATAATATCTAGGCCTTAACCAAACACCTGCATCAACAAAAACTGCATTATTTTTTTCATGCCATTTGTGCATTGGGGATTTTCTTGTTGGTTTAGAGTGTTTCCCAACTTCTCTTCCAACAATTGCACCTATTGAAACAGGAGTGTAAGGAGGTCTAAAAGTTGTATGGCCTACAGCTGGTACAACTTTATTTTCAATCTTAGAAACTAGCTGTAAACCATTAAGATTACTTGTTTTGCCTTGGTCAGTTGCCATACCAAGAGTAGTATATCTTTTTACATGTTCAATTGATCGATAGCCTTCTCTCAATGCAATCTCAATATCTGAAACTGCAACATCATTTTGAAAGTCTAAAAATCGTTTGTAATTTTTTCCTTTTGGAAGCGGTACACACCAAAATTTATCATGAACAGTTGATTTTTTTTCAACAACATTTGGAAAAGAAACTTTGTTATCATTATTAGTAATTTGTTTTGATAGTTTGTGCCCAGTTTCAAATGAACCTTTTAAAGTCTCATCTAAAGTATAAGTCCCATTTGCAGCACCTAAAGTTGTTTCATTTTGTTTTGATATTCCAGGTACAAATGCATCAATTTTTTCATTAAATTTTGTTTTATTTCCTGATTGCGATGCTAGGTGAATTGTAGGTGTCCAAAAACCAGAAACACATATACAATCACATTTAATATTTTCGATTTTTCCAAGTTGTTCTTTATCATCTGAAATTTTTGCAATATCCGCTGATTTTACTTTTTTATAACCTTGGGCGGCTACAACAACATAAGAAAATTTTATTTTGATTCCTAAATTTTTTGCTTCTTCAACGATTTCAGATTGAGGATCTTTTCGAGTATCTAAAATTAAAGCATCAATACCATTTTTTTTAAATTCAATTGCAGTTTCATATCCACTATCATTATTGGTAAAAATAAGAGGGTTTTTTCCAACAAGCACACCATATACTTTCATATACTCTTTTGCTGCTGAAGAAAGCATAACACCTGGGGTATCATTGTTACCAAAAACTATTGGTCTTTCGATTGATCCTGAGGAGATTAAAACCTCTTTTGCTCTAATATACCAAAGTTTTTGTTTTGGATGAAATTTTTTTGTTTTTGGTAAATGATCACTTATTCTTTCAGTCATTACTAGCATGTTATGATCATAGTAACCAAATACCTGAGATCTATTTTTAACAATTACATTAGGCATTTCTTTAAGTTCAGAGATAACTCCGTCTGCCCATTCTTTACCTGATTTATTACCAATATTAACTTCACTTGTAAGAAGCGTTCCACCAAATCTTGATTTATCTTCAGCTAATATTACACGAGCTCCATTTTTTGCAGCAGCATAGGCGCTAGCAAGGCCTGCTGGTCCTGAACCAGCAATTAATAAGTCACAATACTCATATTTATGTTCGTATCTTTCTTTATCATGCTTTATTGAAGCAGTTCCTAAACCTGCTGCTTTTCTGATAAATGGTTCATAAACTTTGTACCAAAAACTTTTTGGCCACATAAATGTTTTGTAATAAAATCCAGCTGGAAGAAATATTTTAAGAAAATTATTTATTGCTCCTATATCAAAATTAACACTTGGCCAACAATTTACACTTTTTGCCTCTAATCCCTCAAAAAGTTCTTGTTCTGTGGATTTTATATTTGGTTCTGTCTCACCGTTTCTATATAATTGAACAATTGCATAAGGTTCATCGACCCCGGCTCCAAAAAAACCTCTAGGTCTATGATACTTAAAACTTCTACCAATTAAATGAATTCCATTTGCTATCAATGCAGAAGCTAGAGTGTCACCTTCATAACCATAATATTTTTTACCATTAAATTTAAATGAAATTTTTTTCTCTCTATTAATTAATCCTACACCTTCTAATCTAAAATTTTGTGTCATAATGAAATATCCTCATCGGCTTTAAGAGTTTTAAAAATTTCATGTGTTGCCGTATCTCTCTCAACTTTTATCCATTGTCGACAACCCGACAAATGCTGCCATAACTCCCAATGTTTGCCTCTTAAGCTTTTTCTATTGTAAACAAAATTATCCCAATCTTGATCTGATACTTCCTTATTTAGTTTTGGTCTTTTAATGCTTGCATCACCACCATAAGAAAATTCATTTTGTGATCTCCATCCACAGTACGGACATTTAATATAAAGCATTTATGAAATCCAAGTTTTTGTACCAAGTCCTTTTTCATCTAACAAATGACCCGTATTAAATCTATTTAATCTATATCCAGCATTTAATTCATGAACCCGGTCTTGCGCGATAGTATGAGCAAAAGTCCACCCTGATGCTGGTGTAGCTTTAAAACCGCCGTAACACCATCCGCAATTTAAATACAAACCCTCAATGTGAGTTTTATCAATGATAGGTGAACCATCCATAGACATATCCATTATTCCACCCCAAGTTCTAAGCATTTTTAATTTACTTAAGAATGGCATCATCGCAATTCCTTCTGTTAAAACATGTTGGAGTGTTGGCAAATTTCCTCTTTGGGCATAACTATTGTATCCATCCAAATCTCCACCCATTACCATTTCACCTTTATCAGATTGACTTATATAAAAATGACCAGCGCCAAAAGTAACTACCCTATCTAAGACAGGTTTAACGGGTTCAGAAACACATGCTTGAAGAAGATGAGTTTCTATAGGCAATGTCATATTAAGTTTTTCTGCCAAAATATTGGTACTGCCTGCTACACATAAACCAATCTTTTTAACTTTAATATCGCCTCGAGAAGTTCTAACACCTTTTATTTTTCCTTCTGAAACATCAAAGCCAGTTACCTCACAATTTTGAATTATATCAACTCCCATTGAGTCAGCTTGTCTAGCATAGCCCCATGCTACAGCATCATGTCTCGCCGTCCCAGCACTTGGTTGCATTAATCCACCAAAAATAGGAAATCTTACGTTTTCAGAAAAATCTGCCATAGGAATAATTTCTTTCACTTGCTCTCTGTTAAGTAATACAGCGTCAATACCATTCAATCGCATTGAGTTGCCTCTTCTAGCATAAACATTCATTTGAGCATCTGAGTGAGCAAGGTTAATAATTCCTCTTGGAGAAAACATCACATTATAATTCAAATCTTGACTCATCTTTCTCCAAAGATTCATACCAAACTCGCTAAATAGAGCGTTTTCATCAAACATATAGTTTGATCTTATTATGGTAGTGTTTCGTCCTACATTTCCCCCACCAATCCAACCTTTTTCAATAATTGCAACATTGGTGATATTATGTTCTTTTGCCAAGTAATAAGCGGTAGCCAACCCATGGCCACCACCCCCAATAATAACAACATCATATTCTTTTTTTGGTGTTGGGTCTTTCCAGGCTAGATCCCAGTTTTTATGATTAGAAAATGCATTTTTAACTAAATTGAATATAGAATATTTTTCCATAGAGGAATTTTATAATTAATGAATGAAAATAGTTCATATTTTTTTTATATATAATTTTTAGATATTTCCAAAGGCTTTAAAAAGAGATACTAATCATCAAGTTTTTATATATTTAAAAAACCTTTAATGAGTGAAGTAAAATCAGATATCCAAATAGCAAGAGAAGCTAAAATGGAGCCTATCAAGGACATATTAGCTAAAATTAATGTCCCTGATGAGAGTTCGGCATTCAGTCCAATGGGTAGACACATTGCAAAAATAAACTTGGAATATTTAGATACACTTAAAAAAAAAGATGGGAATTTAATTTTAGTCACTGCAATTACACCAACTCCTGCAGGCGAAGGTAAAACTACTACCTCTGTAGGATTAAATGATGGCTTGAACAAAATAGGAAAAAAATCAATTGTATGTTTAAGAGAACCTAGTCTTGGACCCTCTTTTGGAATGAAAGGTGGTGCTGCTGGTGGAGGATATGCACAAGTTGTGCCTATGGAGCAAATTAATTTACATTTTACTGGCGACTTTCATGCAATTACTTCAGCTCATAATTTATTATCTGCATTAATAGACAATCATATTTATTGGGGAAACAAACTTAATATTGATGTTAGAAGAGTAGTTTGGAAAAGAGTAATGGATATGAATGACAGATCTTTAAGATCAATTGTGATTGATCTTGGCGGTGTGGCAAATGGATATCCTAGACAAGATGGTTTTGACATAACTGTTGCCTCTGAAATTATGGCTATCTTTTGTTTAGCTACAGATTTAAAAGATTTAGAAAATAGAATTGGAAATATCACAATCGGGTACACCAGAGATAAAAAAGCAATTTGTGCAAAAGATTTAAATGCACATGGACCAATGACTGTTTTGTTAAAGGAAGCAATAAGACCTAATGTGACACAAACTTTAGAAAATAATCCTGCGATTATTCATGGGGGGCCTTTTGCAAATATAGCACATGGCTGTAATTCTGTTATAGCGACCAAGGCTGGTCTAAAATTAGCAGATTATGTTGTAACAGAAGCAGGGTTTGGTGCAGATCTTGGAGCAGAAAAATTTTTAGATATAAAATGTAGAAAGTCAGGAATTAAACCTGACTGTGTAGTTATCGTAGCAACTATTAGAGCTTTAAAAATGCACGGTGGGATTGCTAAAGATGAATTAAAAAATGAAAATGTCGATGCTTTAAAAAAAGGTTTAGTAAATTTAGAAAGACATATAAATAACACAAGAAAATTTGGTCTTCCAGTTACGATTGCTGTTAACCACTTCATAACAGATACAGATAAAGAGATGAATACATTACTAGACTTTTGTAAAACACAAGGAGTTAAAGCATCTAAATGTACTCATTGGTCTAATGGTGGCAAAGGCACAGAAGAATTAGCAAAAAATGTAGTTGAAATTTGTGAAGATAAAAAAAACACTTTTAAATATTTATATGAAGACAATTTACCATTATTTAAAAAAATAGAAAAAATAGCTCAAGAAATCTATCACGCAAGAGAAGTAGTGGCTGACACTAAAGTAAGACAACAATTGAAAGATTTTGAGGAAAAAGGTTTTGGAAAACTGCCAGTTTGTATTGCTAAAACTCAATACAGTTTTTCAACCGACCCAAATCTTAAAGGAGCACCTACAGGACATGTTTTACCAGTGAGAGAAGTGAGATTATCCTCGGGAGCCGAATTTATAGTTGTTGTTTGCGGGGAAATAATGACGATGCCTGGTTTACCTCGTGTACCAGCAGCTGACTCGATTAAGCTTAATGATAAAGGTGATATTGAAGGTTTGTTTTAAACTTTAATTTTAAGCTTCTTATTATTAATTATTGTTTTTAATAGATTATTCATTAATGGAATTTTTTTTTTATTAATCTTTTTTAAAACAAATGGTGCAATTTCTCTTGCAAGCTGCTCTCCCTCTACGGTATCATTTGGCATAAATCTTTTCTTTGCTATTTTAAAAGTATATCCTTTTCCTAAATAACTTCCCATTTTGCTATTTCTTCCTCCGGCTGCACTTACATATAAATCTCCAACTCCAGAAAGACCTAGGGTAGTTTCCTCTTTGCCTTTAAAATATTTAGTTAAATAGCACATTTCTATTACTGATTTTTGAAACAGATTAGATGATGCATTTAAACTTTGACCGGCTCCAATAATCATTGAATAAATATTCTTAATTGCAGAACAAACTTCAACTCCTATAATATCTTGAGAAAATTCTGTTAAGTAATATTTCGTAGAAATCATTTTACCAATTTTTTTAGCTATATTTATATTTGTATTAGCCACAATAACGCTGGTTTGATTTTTCCTTGCAAGTTCTTTAGCTAAACAAGGTCCTTTCAAAATAGAAATGTTCATTCCATAATAATTTTTTTTTAATTGCTCAGAAATTGTTAAAATCTTTTTATTTTTTTTTTCGTATTTTAGACCTTTTGTAAGTACTAAGATTGGTGTTTTAATTTTAAATTTTTTTAGTTCTCTACCAATAAAATCAATTCCTGAAAGACTTAAAGCAATTACTATTAAGTCAAATTTTTCTTGAAATAAATCTTGTGAAAATCTTCTGAATTTCAATTTTTTTGGAAGTTTAATCTTTAAAGCTGAGTGGAATTTATTTTTTGATGACAGGTCTTTAATAAATCTCTTTGAGTAAGGTTCGGTGATAACAACTTTGTTATTATTTTCTAGACATGGAATTGTAAATGCTGATCCCATGGCTCCACCACCAATGACTAAAATATTTTTCATAATAAAATTAATTTATTGCAATTTTCATCAATTTGTTAGTAAAATACATTTATAAATTTATTTTAAATGGAGATAATTTAATGACAAAAGTGGCAATTATTGGTGCTGGGCCTTGTGGCTTATCTATTCTCAGATCTTTTGAGCAAGCTGAAAAAAAAGGAGAAAAAATTCCAGAAATAG